>DATBKE010000125.1:0-104923 GCA_036556085.1 Acidimicrobiia bacterium
GCAGCCAAGACCGCCCGCAGACGGGTTTCCACAGTCACGGTTTTTGCCATCCGAGGAGGGTCACAGGCCAATCCCTAGGTGTCCGACATCTCCCGATAGATAGCCGTCAGATAACTGGTGATAGATGACAGAACGAGTACCCCTTTCTACTGACCAAAACTGCCACAGACCGTTCGTCAGCAGCCATATTTCCCTGAACGCCGTTTTTTGGAGGTGGTCAGTCGCCGGCGATGAGGTAGACGAGGCGGCCGGCGGGGTCGATCCCGACACGGAGCCCGAGATAGCCGCTCTCACGGAACTGGTAGAACTGCTCCAACTCGGCCGCCGACAAGATTCCCGAGAGCGCCTGCCAGTCTTCCTCGCTGTTGGTGGCGTGCACCGCCGGCCAGGCGTAGACGCCGGCGCCATCGAGGGCCGGATCTGCGTTGAGTATTCGCACCGTCATCGAAAGGATGTCGAAACCACCGCGAGCGCTGTGGATCCAAGTGCGCATCGGGTCTTCTTCGCCTCCAAACGTGAAGGCGGCGCCGTCCCCGAGGACGACCTCGGCCAGCCTGCCCATCTCACAGCCCGACGCCAGCTCAAAGATCAGCTGCCTTTTGGCTTCCACCGGTTCCGGTAGACCCTGGGGAGCCAGAGCCGGCAGGTCTAAGGGGGTGCAGGGAATTTCACCCAACCCCGATCCCAGGGAGGCATCGGTTCGAATGTTGAGATTCGGTACCAGGGCAAAAGTGCTGGAACCCTCGATCTCGGTTTGGGGTACGAACGAGTCACCGCTGAAGTCGCCAACGGTGATCGCGCTTCCACCGACCGCCACCGTCGTCGAATCGAGGGCTTCGACCTGCCAGCCGTTGACCGGGCTCGCCCCGAGATCTTGACCGGAAGTCGCGAGATGCCGCAAGACGCGCCCAGCCGAGCCGTCTTCGAGGACGTATAACGAGTCGCCGCTGAGTGCGAGATCGTTGATGGAAGCCGGGTAGCAGTCAGAAAAACCGTCGGGCATCTGGTGACCGTCAACCGTCATGAACAGGTCGATCTCGGTGCAATCGACACCATGTACGAGTGCCAGCACGGAATCCGAGAGGGAGGCGGCGATCAACTCCGACGCGGCGGGGATCAGAACTTCCTGGTTCTGGCCGTCGAGATCGACGCCGATGACTTCGCTCGTCCCCTGGGAGTCCAGCCGGTAATAGACCCGACCATTGCTGACTCCGATCGGCGTTATCAACCCTTGGGATGTAGGGGCCGCAACCGGGCGGGGCGCCACAGCCCCTGCGGGAAGCCAGAGCAGCGTGCCCTGATCCCAGGGAAGGGGGCTCACCTCGTGGGTGAAAACCAGACCTCCCTCACCGTCGCTCGCTGCCCAGGAGATGGCTTCGTAGTAAGGGTCGCTTTCGAGGACGCCGGTGGTTCCGTCGGCGCCGAGCCCCGTCCAGGTGATCCCGTCTGGACCTGCAACCACCACCGCCGCTCCCGCCGTGACGACAGGAAGGGCGGTTGTCGTCGGGCTGGGAGCGGTGGTGGCGGGAGCTGTGGTCGACGACGGGCCGACGACCACTTCGTCGCCGGGGCGGAGGGCAAGCACGATTACGACCAACCCGGCGACGACGACCATTCCCGAAAGGGCGCCGATGATCCTTCGCTGCCGGCGACGCTGGGCTACCTCGATCGCCCGCCGGTACTCGCCGGGGTCGAGCGCCAGCCGCTCGGCAGTGTCATGCAATTCGTTTCTGATTCGATCCTCAAGCCTCATGTTTCATCCCCAATTGCTGCCGAAGTTCCGCCATTGCTCGGTGCAGCCGGCTCTTCACGGTGCCCGGCCTGATTCCCAAGGCCCTCGCCACATCGTCGGTGCTCCAATCGAGATAGTGGCGAAGCACCACCACCGCTCTCGCGTCCAATGGCAAGGCCTTAACGGCCCGGTCGAGGTCAGGGTCGGTAAAGCTGACTTCGGTCGAACGTTCCGGAACTTGATCGGCGAGTACTTCCCGCTTGCGCTTGCGGAGCCTCGAACGTGCCCAGTTGAGTCCCACGCGATATGTCCAGCCGGCCTGGTTGTCGAAACTGGAGACGGTGCGCCAGTGCTGATAGGTGCGGGTCATCGCCTCGTCCACCGCTTCCGCCGCCAGATCGCGATTTCCCAAGGTCAAGGCCAGTGCCCGAAAGATGTGCTGGCGATTGGTGCGATAAAAGGCCTCAAAGGAGGACTCCTGCATCCGGACCACCGGAATCTCGCCGGTGTCGATCGCCATCATCTCTTGTTCGCTGCCAGGGCGCTCACGTCGCTTAGACGCCCGACTGCTTTTTTTGGTTCTCAGACCGACTACAGCCCCATTGCTCTTACGAAGAAAGTTGCCATCTCGTCCCGGGTGAGGGTTCGAATCGGACAGTACTTGGCAGGGTCGTCGGGGTCACAACCAATGGTGATCCCTGCCTGTCGGAGGGCGTTGATCGAGGCCTGAAAGGCCGAGCCATTGTCGTCGTCGAAGTAGTCGGTCGACGATGCCGGAAGGTTGAAGGTTCGAACCAACAGTTCCGCCATTTGTTCGCGGGGTAGAGCGTCATCCTCGCAAAAATTGCGTTCCTCGCAGCCGAATCCGATGCCGCTGGCCGTGATGGCGTTGGCCGCCACTTCGTAGGGCGACCCATTGTCGTCGTCGTAGTAGTCGTTGGTCGCGGGGGAGAGGTCCAACAACCGGAAGATGAACAGCGCGATCTGTCCCCGGCTCAAGGTTTGGAGCGGGCAATAGCGGCCTGGGGCACAGCCAATGGTGATGCCGTTCTCGTACAACTTCTCGATGTTGGCTTCGTGGGGGTTCCCGTCATCGTCAGTGAAGGTGTTGGCTGAAGGAGTGACGTGTGTCCCGCCAGGGCTCAGAAGGCGAGGGGCAGTGAGGAGATAGGGATATGGATTGATCGGTGAGTCGTTGAGGCGAATTTCGAAGTGAAGGTGGGGTCCGACGCTCTCGGCGTTGCCGCTGTCTCCGACCCAACCGATCAACTGTCCCTTGGAAACGACCGTCCCCTCGGTGACAGCTATGCCCCAACCCTGGCCGTCATCGGTTCCGGCCGTGTCGTTGTTGAGGTGGATGTACCAGGTCTCGTATCCGCCGCCGTGATCGAGAGCCAGATAGCAGCAGGTCGAGCCGATCCAGGTAACCACTCCGTCCGCGGCTGCCACCACGGGCCAGCCCTTGACGCCCCCGGTCATGATGTCGGTCGCTCCGTGGGTTCGTCCCCCGGAGCGCGGCTGGTAGAAGTCGTCAATGAAAAAGGTGGGGCCACCAACGACCGGGAAAACGATCTGGCTGGCGTCGAAGGGCTGCGAGGGCACAAATGCTTCCTCGGCGGAGACAGGCGAAGCTGCGAGCGCGACAAGGGCAACGACGACCAGAACTAGACGGCGACTCCTCCACTCCATCCCCGGTTTTTCGGCACGAGCGGACTCTCCCTTGAGCATGTGACCCCCTCCGGGCGACAGGCACCGGTGGCAGCTAAGCACTGCCCCGGGAAGGCCGCAACCGAGAATGGCCTGAGCGGGCCTACCTAAACTCGAGCCCTTCCCGCCGTCCGGAAAGTCTTATGCCTGTTGACATCGATATCGCTTACGTCGCCCGGCTCGCCCGTCTGGGTCTGTCGGCGGAAGAGCTTTCCTTCTACCGCGATCAGCTCGGAGTGATCCTCGACCACGCCGCCAAGGTCCAAGAAGTCGACACGGACGGATTCGAAGCGACGGCTCATCCCCTGGGGATCGTCAACCAGTTCCGTCCCGACGAGATTCGGCCCTCTCTCGATCGAGACGAAGTCCTGTCCGCGGCGCCAGCGACGGAGGGCGTCTATTTCGTCGTCCCTCCGGCTCTCGAGGACTGATGGCGGATTTGACGATTGAGGCTGCCGGAAGCGCTCTGGCGGCCGGGGAGCTCTCTGCTACCGAGCTGCTTGAGTCGGTTTTGGCTCGGGCGTCGTTGACCGAAGCCGACCTTCACAGTTTCCTCACCATCGACCACGAGGGGGCGATAGCTGCGGCATCCGCCTCCGATGAGCGCTTGCAGCGGGGTGAGTCGCGGGGACCCCTTGAGGGCGTTCCACTGGCCGTGAAGGACAACTTCTGTACACGCCATCTCGAAACGACCTGTGGCAGCCAGATTCTCGCCGGCTACCGCCCTCCTTACGATGCCACCGCGGTCGCCCGGCTCCGAGATGCGGGTGCCGTTCTAGTGGGGAAGACCAACTGCGACGAGTTTGCGATGGGCTCATCCACTGAGAACTCCGCCTTCGGGCCCACCCGCAATCCTTGGAATCCGGATCGGGTACCGGGGGGAAGTTCGGGTGGGTCGGCCGCGGCGGTAGCGGTGGGATCGGTCCTCGGTGCCTACGGTTCGGACACCGGTGGCTCGATTCGCCAGCCGGCGGCGCTCTGCGGTGTGATCGGATTCAAACCCACCTACGGTTTGGTCAGCCGGTACGGGCTGGTGGCATTCGCCTCGAGTCTCGATCAGATCGGTCCTTTTGCGCGGACCGTCGTCGACACCGTGACCCTCTTCGAAGCTGTGGCCGGTCACGACCCCCTCGATGCCACCTCGTACCAGGGTCCCGTACCGAATGCTCGCCCCACGTTGGCCGAGGGCGTCAGCGGTCTTCGAATTGGAATCGTGCGGGAGCTGGGCGGTGAGGGTTATGACGCCGAGGTGGCAGCCGCAACCTCAGCCATCGTGGACCAGCTGGCGGACGAGGGGGCCAAGGTGTCGGAGGTGTCCTTGCCCTCGTTCGAGGTAGCCCTGTCGGTTTACTACCTCATCGCTCCCGCCGAGTGTTCGGCCAACCTGGCGCGTTTTGATGGGGTTCGCTACGGGCTGCGGGTCCCAGGAGAGACCGTCGAGGAAATGATGGCGCGTACCCGGGCCGAGGGATTCGGGCCCGAGGTCACCCGGCGGATTCTGCTCGGCACGTATGCGCTCTCGGCCGGGTACTACGACGCCTTCTATGGAAAGGCCCAGAAGGTTCGGAGCCTTTTGATCGCCGAGATGGCGACGGTTTTCGAACAGACCGATGTGTTGGTTTCACCCACCAGCCCCACCACTGCCTTCGAACTGGGAGCGAAGACCCAGGATCCACTCGCCATGTACCTCTCCGATGTCTGCACGATCCCCGCCAACCTCGCCGGAACCCCGGCGATTTCGATCCCGATCGGCCTCGACGCGGCCGGGCTTCCGATCGGCTTTCAGATCATGGCGCCCGCCCTGGGCGAGAAGGTGATGTTTCAAACCGCGGCAGCCGTGGAGGCTCTGGCTGGTTTTGATGCACGCCCGGCGATGGCGGTCAGCCCATGACCACGGCCTGGGAACCAGTGATCGGGATTGAGGTGCATGTTGAGCTCAGCACCGAGTCGAAGATGTTCTGCGGATGTGAGGTGACTTTCGGCGGGGAGGCCAACACCAAAGTGTGCCCCACCTGCCTGGGGCTTCCGGGGGCCTTGCCCGTTGCCAATAGCGTGGCCATGGATTGGATCGTCCGGATCGGCCTCGCGCTGCAGTGCGAGGTATTCGAGAGGTCGGTCTTTCATCGCAAGAACTACTTCTACGCCGACCTGCCCAAGAACTATCAGATCAGCCAGTTTGATCTACCGGTGTGCCGCGATGGATGGCTCGATGTGACGGTGGGCGAAGAGACCAGGCGGATCGGCATCGAACGGGCCCACATGGAGGAGGACACCGGGAAGAGCCTTCATCAGGGGGACGGGGGGCGAATCCACAGCGCCACGTCCACCTTGCTCGACTTCAATCGATCGGGAGTGCCGCTGGTCGAGATCGTGTCCCGCCCCGACCTGCGCTCGGCGGCCGAGGCGCGAACATACGCCCAGGACTTGCGCAATCTGGTGGCCGAACTGGGTGTCTCCGATGCCCGGATGGAGGCCGGCTCGATTCGGTTTGACGCCAACGTCTCGGTGCGCCCGATGGGCACCGACGTTTTGGGCACCAAGGTCGAGATCAAGAACATGAACTCGTTCCGATCGTTGGAGCGAGCGATCGCCTCTGAGATCGATCGCCAGGTGGCTCTTCTTGATGAGGGAGAGAAGATCCAACAGGAGACCCGGCACTGGGACGAGGAGGCCGGGGCGACCCGCAGCATGCGCAGCAAAGAGGAGAGCTCGGATTATCGCTACTTCGCCGAGCCCGATCTGCTGCCCCTGGTCTTTGCCGCCGACAAAGTTGAGAGCCTCCGGGCCGGGCTGCCCGAGCTACCGGGCGATCGCCGGTTGCGGTTGGAAGGACTCGGGATCGCCCCCCACACTGCTCGGGCCTTGGCCCACGCCGATGCCCAGTTGCGGGGGACCTTCGAAGAGGCGGTGGCCTTGGGCGCACCGCCAATGGTCGCCGCCAACTGGGTGGCGGGTGAGCTCACGGCGGCGACCCGCCGTCTCGAAACCCCTGCCATCCTCGACGGGCGGTTGCTTTTCGGCCTGATCGAGATGACCGAGGCGGGGCAACTTTCATCGTCTGCGGCCAAGGAAGTGCTGGTCGAAATGTTGAGGAGCGGAGACGAGGCCGAAGTTGTCGCGGCGCGGCTCGACCTAATTCAGATCTCGGACTTATCTGCCCTCGAAGCCGCCGTCACCGAGGTGCTGAACTCGCAACCAGAAGCGGTGGAGCGCTATCGATCCGGTGAGCGAAAGGTGCTCGGCTTCCTGGTGGGGATGGTCATGAAAACGACGGCGGGAAAGGCCGACCCCAAGCTCGTCAACGAGCTTCTTCGTCGTCAACTGGAAACCTAATGCAGAAACATGCGGATACCGCATGCTGAAGCCTTAGGTTTCAATCGGGTTAACGGTAGGCCTCGGCCTGCATTGTGTACATCTCGGCGTAGCGTCCAGCGGCCGCGACCAGTTCGGAGTGGGTGCCCGCTTCGACGACCTTTCCCTCGTGGAGGACATAGACGCGGTCGGCGGCTCGCACCGAGGAGAAGCGATGCGAGATGAGCAGCACGGTTCGGCCGGCGAGCAGGGTGCGGATGCGGGCAAACAACTCATGCTCGGCCTTGGCGTCGAGGGAGGCGGTGGGCTCGTCGAGGATGATCAAGGGTGCATCCCGGAAGAATGCCCGGGCCAAGGCGATTCGCTGCCACTGCCCGACCGAGAGGTCGACACCACCGAGGAACTCGGGACCGAGGAGGGTTTCATAACCCCGGGGCAGCTTGTCGATGAAGTCATCCGCTCCGGCCTGCCGAGCGGCATCGACCAACGTCGGACCGTGCGTCCCGTTGTCGGAGTATCCGATATTGCCGAAAGCGATGTTGCTCGACACGTCGAGGTGGTAGCGGATGAAATCCTGAAAGATCACCGCCACCTTTCTCGAGAGCTCGGTCTGATCGAGGGAAGAAATGTCGATCCCATCCCAGGTGATCTGCCCCGAGGCAGGGGCGTAGAGACCGGCGAGAAGTTTGGCCAGCGTCGACTTGCCGGAGCCGTTCTCACCGACCAGGGCCACGATCTCTCCGGAATCGATGTGTAGCGAGACATCGATCAGGGCCGGCTCGTCACCACTCGGATAAGTAAATGTGACGTTCTCGGCCACGATGGTCTTGAAGCCGGTGGGCGGCGGATTGGTCGCTTCGGCCGGCGGAGTCCCGAGGGCGAGAAAGGTGGTGAAGTCGTCGAGATAGAAACCGGCCTCGGAGAGGCTGGCGGCCGAGTAGCCGGCGCCGGTCAGCCGGGCTCCGATGACGGCGATTCCCGCCACTGCAATTCCTGCCTCAGAGAGTGACACCCGTCCGCTGGCGGCGAGCCAGGCGACGAGGAGAACGGTGGCACCGAGCACCATCCCGATAACCGCGGTGGCAAAGAGGGAGTAACGCAGCTGACGGCGAGCCACCTGCCGAAGGTCGCTAAGGCGCTCGTCGTACAGCCGGTTCCAGCGTCCCAGGAGGAAGCGGCCGAGGCCGAAGGCTCGCACCTCCTTGGCCTCATCGCGGCCGCCTAGGAGGTGACCGAGATAGTTTCGCTCGCGATCGCGGGGAGTCATTCGCCAAAAGAACCTCCAAAACTCCGAGCCCCGGCGTGAGGCGGCAAGCCAGGCAGGGAGCAGTACCACCAGGACCATCGGAATCAACAGCGGTTCGATGGCGATGAAGGCCACGGCCACGCCGACGACTCCGATCAAAGCCGAGGCGATGCCACTGAGGCCGTAAACCATGTTGAGAGGCTGACCCATGGCTGACTGGACTCGCTGGAGGCGGTTGTGAAAGTCAGGGTGCTCGAACGCCGCCAGGTCGACTCTGGTTGCCACCTCAAGTGTGGCTTGTTGCATGTGGCGGGCGACCAATTCACCGAGAATCTGCTGCTGCTCGCGTTGCACCGAGGAAGCGAACAGACTGGCCCCAGTCACGACGGCAAGGGCGATTGCCCAGGGAACGACCGGATCGAAGCCCGAACCAATTCGGTCGACCTCGAGCAGGGCCTGCAGTGCTCTCTGGCCGATAAGAAGCGAGATTGCCACCGACACGCCCGAGAAGACCTGGAGCGTTGTCGAAAGAACGAACTCGCGGCGACCGGCGGCAACGATGACCCGCAGGCCGTGACGGATCAGGCGGGGGAGCTGTCGGAGTTCGATCCGGGCGTCCTCCCGGCTCTGAAGGTCATAGACCGTGATTTGATCGGACACTTAGAGGCCGACGAGCTCTTCGATATTGGAAGCCAGCGTGTCCTCGGTCAGGACACCATTGACGGTTGCGACCAACTCACCACCGGGGCTGAAGAAGTAGGTGCGGGGGACGCCTATCCCACCGAAGTGCACCAAGGCATCGCCGTCGAAATCGAAGTAGTGGGGGAACGGGAGATCGAACTCGGCCAAGAACTGTCGGGCTCCGGGCTGGTTGTCGTTGTAGGCGATGCCATAGAAATCCACCCGGTCCCCATACTCGGCGTGGGCGGAAGTGAAGAGAGGTGCCTCATCCCGACAAGGAAGACACCACGATGCCCAGACGTTCACCACCGCTGGCTTTTCGGACGCCTCGAGCTGGGCCACGAAGACATCCAGATCCATTTCCGGAAGATCGTCCCCCGGGGAGGCGGCGTCGCTCGAGCATGCAACTAATGCGAGAAGCGCGATCGCGAGCGCGCCGCAAAACCTATTCAACGATCGAGCCCGAGATGTCGAGGTTGGGCCCGATCCCGACCTGCACCGAGGTGTCCTGGCAATCGACTCTCGCGTTTTCAACGGCAGCGGCCCGGACCCAGGCTTCCATCGAGTCACAGAGCGAGGTGTTGCCGGCACCACTGTCGATCAGATTGAGGAGGACCGCGGTGTCTGAGCCCCGCGCCCAAACCGTGGCCGACCCTCCCCCCCAGGAGCGGACTCGTTCGCGGACGTCGTCGAGGGCGGCAGAGGTGTCGTCGCCGGGGGCCGAGAAAAGGTTGAGGAGGTCAACGGCGCCGAACCCAGCCGTCCGCAGCTCGGACCATCCCTCGCCTGGAGATCCTGCCACTCCCGGGTTCTGCGGCTCCCAGCCCTCCTGGTAGAGCGCGGGAAACAAAATCTCGGCCGTCGTGTCAGGGGGATCGTCGTAAGCGGCGTCCACTGCCTCCCATCCGCCATCGGCGTAAAGCGAACAGGCGAAGCTCAATCCTTCGAGGTAGGGAAGCTGCAATCCATTCGAGAGGAGATACGGAACCTCGTCCAGATCCGCCTGCGAAGCGGCTAGACGGGGATCGAGGATCATGCCGAACTGGTCCATGAGATCGATCGCACCTAAGGAGAACTGCTGCATTCCTAACGTCGCATCTCCCTCGATGAGAGCCTGAATCGCCCGGACCCGCTCGGGGTCGGCTCGGGGATCGTCGATGATGTCCGGAAAGTTCAATTCGGAATCGGTCAAGGCATGAATCAATTCGTGGGCCAGGGTGACCTGATCAATCGGACCAAGGGGAGAGTCGCTGGCAGTGGTGGCGACAACGAGATCACTGCTATCGGGGTCGTAGTAGCCGGCCACGGCCGAGTCGAGCAGGTCGAGCTGGGTTTCTACGAGGTCGAAGCCCGGATCCAGCATTCGCAGCGCCACCCACAATCTGGTGTCGAAGTCGACGACGTCGGCGGGTAGCTCTTCGACCGCGAGCTCGCGCACCCGCTCGCCCATCTCCTCGGGGCTGACCAGGATCGGATCGACGTCGTCGGAGAACTCGAGCTCTCTGATATCGCTGACCGCGCGAGCGATGTCATCGATCTGGGTCTCGAGGTCATCGTTAGCGATGTCGATCGAACCCGGCACCGCGTTGAGACAAGAGCCGAGATCAGCGCCGGCTCCGCCCAATATGCCCGAAAGACCGTCCTCGCCTCCGAAGAGGTCTCCCAGGAGATCATCAAGATTGCTGGTTCCCTCGCCACCCAAAAGGCCACCGAGGAGATCATCGAGACCCGAAGCCCCATCGGCTGGCGGCGAGGCAAGGTCGTCCTCCAAATCGGCGATCCGGGACTCGGCGGCCGCGAGCTCGCTCGAAAGGTCGGCGACTTCGTCATTGAGTCGGCCAATCGTCGTCATAGCCACCACTCCGAGGACTCCGAGGAGAAGAACCAGCAAAGCAAGGATCGAGGTGACGACGACGGCCGCAACCGGCCATCTATTCATTCTTGCGTAAAGACCCCTGGGATTACGGGCGCAATTCTACGCAAGAACCGATTTCAGGAAGAGGCGGCTTGGGACGACTGCCAGCGTTTGATAGCCGCAATGAGGTGAATCCACTCGACCTGGCGCGCCTTGGAGTCGGCCCGGAGAGCGGCCAGCGCCGATTCCCTCAGCACACCGGCGAGGTCGGCCATCGACATGCCCTCCGTGACCTCGGCCAACTTGCCTTTGTCGATGTCGTCGGCAAAAGGAACGTCGGAGAGATCGATGAGGGCGCGACGGGCGGCGGCATCGGGCAGTCCGATCTCAATCTGGGTCTCGAAGCGGCCTGCCCGCAACAAGGCGGGGTCGATCAGATCGGCCCGATTGGTGGCACCGATCACGGCCACATTGCCTCTTTCGGTGATTCCATCCATCTCGGTGAGGAGGGCGGCGACGACCGAGTCGGTGACCGTGGTGGTCGAGCGCCCGCGCACCGGGGCCAGCGCATCGATCTCGTCGAAGAAGATGATTGCTGGCGCCGCTGCCCGGGCTCGGCCGAAGAGCTCACGTACCGCCCGCTCGGATTCCCCAACGTATTTGTCGAGGAGTTCGGCTCCCTTGACCGGGAAGAACGCGCTGCCGGCCTCGTGGGCGAGGGCACGGACGACGAAGGTCTTGCCGGTACCTGGCGGGCCGTAGAGAAGGATGCCCCGGGGTGGATCGATGCCCATGCTCCGGAACCGATCGGGATCGGTGATCGGCCACACCACGGCCTCGACCAGTCTCTGCTTCACCTCGTCGAGGTTGGCGACCTTGTCGAACCCGTAGTTGGGCATTTCCCCGAGCGATAGCGAACCGAGAGAAGGAGTCGTGTCGCGAATCGCCTCGATGAGGTCGTCGTTAGTGAGCTTGGCACCTGGGGTGCGGGCGAGGCGGGTCGAGGCCTGAATCACCGCCGCCACCACGTCGGTGCCGCTGAACCCGGCGGAGCGTCCGGCGAGCAACCCGTAGTCGATGTCAGCCGCGGGGACCCGGGCCAACGCCGCCTCGAAGAGAAGCTGCCGCCGGTGGAGGTCAGGCGGTGGAATCGAGAGCGAACGGGGCAGCAGCGGACTGGAGGCGATCGCCGGATCGAGCGCTCCCCGAGACGAGCAGCCGACCACACAAGCGCGGCCGGGCTTGGAGGCCAAAGAGTCAAGAAACCACCGCAGAACTGCTGCCATCTGGGTCCGGAAAGGAGCCATCCCTTCGTCCCCGGATACCAGCTCGAGGCGGTCAACGAAGATCACAGCCGGAGCCGTGGTGGTGCGGATCGCTGCTTCGAGCACGTCGAGCAGCTTCTCCGGCTTGAAGACCTGGTCGAGTGGGACCTCGTGGACGCTCGCTCCGGCCTCGGCCGCGGCAGCGGCGACCAGCTCGGACTTCCCGCAGCCCTGCGGCCCTTCCAGCAGGACGCCCGCCACGCGGGGCAAGCCCCAGGCGGCCGGAAGGTCGGAGCTCGACGTGAGAAGCGAAAGCCATCCGGTGAGGAGATCTCTCTGGTCGTCGAGTCCCGCCAGGAGCGCTTCCGATCGACTCGGCCCCGGCGGGGGAGCAGGCGCAGTCGGCTCCTCGGTATCCGCTGGTTCCTGCACCACCGGGATCGGTTCCTCGACGTCGCCAAAGATGAACCGGGTGCCGGGACCAACCAGGCCGGCATCCCCGGGCTCGACCTGAATGATTCTCACCGCGATCATCTCGGCGGTGCCGGTTTGGGCGGCTGGGATCGAGGCCTCGTCGCCGTCTGAGAGGGGCCGGCCCTGCCAGGATCGCTGCAGTACCTGGGCCTCGACGGGCTGATCGCCGCTCAGCCGAACGATTGCGGCATGGCCGAGGACGGCTCGGACCGCGTCGACCGATTGGCCGTCGGCGACATCGGCATTTGACATCGCCTGCGGGCCAAGGTGGAGGGAGGTGCTGTCTTTGGTATCGCCAGCCTTGACCAAGACGTGGGTCTTCCCGATCTTCAAAACGCCGCCATAGGGAAGACCCAATGCCTTTAACAGAGTGGCATCGGCCCGAGCAATCGGGTCCACGCCCTGGCGAACGATGAATCGCATCAAAGGCGATGGTAGGGAGAGGTCAGGCGGCGCTCAGATGAGGAACTGCCCCCGCCGGGAGAACGAGCGGGCCGCTCGAATCGATGACCCGAACCCGGCCATCGGTCATCCATTGCCAGATCAGATGGGCCTCCTCGGCGGCGTCCATGGAGGGTGGCACCGGATAGGTGGCGGCTTCCGGTACGTCATCGGGATCGATGGCGGTTGCCAGCAACGGCGGGGCTTGCCCGGATCTCCAGGCCGCCACGAGCCGTCCCTGATCGATCACTACCCGCTCGCCCAGGTTGCTCTCCAATTCGATCCTGCCGGCGGCGGCCAGCGCCCGCCAGGCACGGGCCCGCTCGAGCGCTCGCGCCAGGGCGCGATGGCGATCGCGCATTTGTGCGGCCTCCTCAAACCTGCGCTCGGCCGCCAGACGCCGCATCTTGTGAGCGATCGGGTCAAGGACCAACCCGGGATCCTGATCGAGGGCGTCGACGATTTTGTTTATCACCTGGGCGTAGGTATCCGCGCTGAGCCCGCCCGCACAGGGACAAAGCGCCACCCCCATCTGCCCGGGAGCGCACAGCCCTTGACGACTTCCTGCCCGGCCCGCGCAGCGGCGCAGTTGAGTCGACGCCCAAAAGGCTTCCACCACCAGGTCGGCGGCCCGTTTGGAGCGAAACGGCCCGAGCCACATCCGTCCCTGGCTGGCCAGTTTGTGGGCGACGCTCAGCCGAGGGAACTGCTCGTCGGTCAGGCGGACGAAGAGGGTCCGTCGCGGAGGCCGCGACCGTTGATTGAAGCGGGGGCGATGAGCGTGGATAAGACGCAGCTCGGTGATTTCGGACTCGAGGCTGTGAGCGCAGACCCGGTATTCGACTCGATGCAATTGTCGGAGCAGGTCGCCAATCCGTCGTCGTTCGTCACCATAAAAGTAGCTGCGGACCCGGCTGCGAAGGTTGTCGGCCTTCCCGACGTAAATGAGCTCCCCATTCCGATCGAAGAACATGTAAACGCCGGGGGAGCGGGGAAGTCCCTCCGTTAGATGGAGCTTTTGGTAGAAGCTCGAGCCCCGAGCAGTGGGAAGCATCAGAAGCTCGTCGAGACCGGTGACCCCGAGCGTTCCCGCCCTTTCGAGCAAGGAGTGGAAGACGTGGGCGGTGGCTCGGGCGTCCTCGAGAGCACGGTGGGTGGGGGCGAAGGGGGACCGGAAGTGGCGGGCGAGCGTAGCCAGGGTGAGGTCACGAACCTCGGGGCGGATCAGCCTTCGAGCCAGGCGGACGGTGTCGACGTGTCTTCTCCCGGCGGGCTCTGCGCCGACCAGCGGATAATCGAGACGCCGACAAACGGAGTCCAGAAAAGAGAGGTCGAAACGGACGTTGTGACCAACGATGATCGTGCCCCGGCAGAATTCGAGGAAGGCCGGAAGCGCGGCCTCGATCGGAGGGGCGGCCACCACCATTTGCTGAGTGATGCCGGTGAGGATGGTGATGAAAGGGGGAATGCCGACGCCCGGGTTGACGAGAGTGGCAAACGTTCCCACCAGCTCCCCACCGCGGTACTTGACGGCTCCAATTTCGGTGATCGAGCAAGTGAGCGGGGAACCTCCTGTGGTCTCGAGGTCGAGGACGCAGAAAGTGACGTCGTAGAGCGGGGTCCCCAGATCGTCGAGGGTGAGCTGACGCACAGTCGCACGATAAATCGAACAACTGTTCGAAAACAAGGACCCGGCTAGGGGCGGGGGTGGCGGCGGTCAGCTTCGTCGCGTTGGTAGATCTCTTCGAGGCGTCGACGGGCCCGATGGATCGCCACCCGGACCGTGCCGATGGTGCTGCCCAGCCGGCCGCCGATCTCGTCGTAGTCGAGCCCCTCGACTTCTCGCAACCAGAGGAGTTCGCGGTCCCGCGGCGAGAGTTGAGCCAGCGCGGCCAGAATCCGCCGGTGTTCCTCCTTTTCGATCGACAACTCCTCGGGGGTCGCCGGCGAGATCATGGCGTCGGTGGGTCGGGCGCTGCGGCGTCCCCGGTAAAAGTTGCGCAAACGGTTGCGGGCGATTGACCAGAACCAGGCTTCGAAGGCCTGTGGCTCCCGCAGCCGCGAGATCCCCTTCACAATCGCCTCCGCCGTCTCGGCGGCGAGGTCGTCGGCACTGTGCAAGTCGAGGCCGAGGCCGAGAAAGAAGGCGACTATCCGCGGGTGGCCGAGGGTGAGGAGCTCAGTTAGCGCCCTCGAATCACCGGCGATCGCCCGTCGGACCGTGTCGGCGTAGGGGGGCCACACCTAAATATGGAGGGCCCGGTCCACCGCGCCCAGATCCCTAGCCATGCTCACAGACTATTGCCTGCGAGTTGCTCCCTCCTTAGGGATTGGAGCTGCCCTGGCCCCGGCCGCCGCTCTGGCTATTGCTCGCGCCCGCATCAGGATTCCGCCCGGGGGCGGTATCCGACGGGCTATCCACTTGTCCGGGGGCGGTATCCGACGGGCTATCAACTTGTCCGGGGGCGGTATCCGACGGGCTATCTACTTGTCCAGGGGCCGTCGCCCCCCGATTGTCGGAGTTGCCACCGGCATTCCCCTTACTTGCCGTCTCGGCCACGTCCTTAGCCGCCTCCTTGACGTTGTCGATCGCCACCTCAAGAGCCGCCGCATCACCACTTTGAGCGGCTTCGTGGACTGAAGAAGCAGCGCCCACCAGGTCTATCACCTCGTCGCGCACGGCCGGGGAGCTGCCCCTCCCCGAAAGCTGGGCCACCTCAGCCGCCAGGCTCTCGTTGTCTCCCAAGATCTCCCCCACCACCTGGAGCGCTCGGTCTGTATGGCCAACCTCAGCCAGTTCTCGCGCCTCCGCCACCCGCTCAGGAACATGGTCATTAGAAGCGAATCGATCGGACAGCCATTCGTAGGTCCGATCAAGCGGATACAAGAACTGTCCGGGAAGGGCAGGATCGGAAGCTCGGGCCAGGGCCACGTTGGCGAGGGCAAAAAGAGCGGTGCTGGCCACGACTGCAATCCAGGTCCGAGACCTTTGCGGTCGACGCCGTCCAACAGCCGCTGCTGCCACCCGACGGGATTCGTCTTCGGCAACACGGTTGCGGAGGAACTCCCCGTACGAGCGGAGGTCCTCGTATGGACGATTTCTAGACATCACCACGACTCGCAGGTAGCTCAACCTCGGCTTTCGTTACAGGTTTGCTATGGGCCTCTTGACCGTAACTAGCCCCTTGCTGAGGGTTCCAACGCTCGTAATGAACTACCCGATCCGCCGCCTTCCAACCGCGCTCGAGGGACCCCGAGCGCCGATCGGGGAGAGGAAATCCCAGGGTCACGATCCCCAACGGAGTGACCGTTTCGGGCATCTCGAGCAGGTCACGGAGGCCGGGGACGGAATGGACACCCAAAAAACCTGCCGCTAATCCCTCCTCCACCGCCCCCAGCAGCACCAGCATCAGTGCGGCTCCGGCGTCGACCCACCAGTAGGGGATCGGCCATTCGATCTCCGATCCATCTGATCTCAGCTTGTCGGGCTCCTGGTAGCGATCGTGGTAAGCCTGTTCGGAGATGGCCACCACGAGGTGAACCGGGGCTCTCGAAATCCAACGGTCGAACCCGGCGGTGACGTAGCCCGATTCCCCGGCCAGGTCAGCGATCGCTCGCCGGGTTGCCTCCTCGGTAACGATGATGAAGCTCACTCCCTGGCTAAAGCCGGCAGAAGGGGCTTTCCGGGCAACGCTGACGATCCGCTCGATGGACTCCGCCGGTACCGGATCGGGTCGGTAGTTGCGGACCATTCGTCGCTTCCGGAGGACATCGACGAAGTCCATGGCTTAACCGCCAGCTACCAATTCCCGGATGCGGGGATGCCTGACCTCGCCATCGTGGGTGACGACGACCTGATCCAAGATGTCATCGGAGAGATCCACAAAGCCTTCCGGGCCGATGATCTCGATCAGGGCAGCGACATTGCGGGAATACATCTGGCTGGCGTCGTAGGGTTTGCGGGAGGGGAGATCGGTATAGCCAATCACCCGCACACCCTCATGGTCGAATGCCTCCCCGGGCCTTGTGAGCTCGCAGTTGCCACCGGTAGTGGCGGAGACGTCAACGATCACCGATCCCGGTCGCATCGACTCCACCATGTCGCTTGTGATGAGAAGTGGCGCCGCTTTGCCGGGGATGGCAGCCGTGGCGATGACGACGTCGGCCGTTGCCACCGGGCCGGACAGGCTGGCGCGGACCCTTTCCTCGGCGTCCGTTTCGAGCTGGCGGGCATAACCGCCGTTGCTGCTGGCATCCTGGGGCTCCAGCTCTGACTCAATAAAGCTCGCCCCGAGACTGCGGATCTGTTCGGCGGCGGCGGCCCGCACGTCAAAGGCCGAAACCACCGCTCCCAGCCGACGGCAGGTGGCAATAGCCTGAAGTCCGGCCACCCCGGCTCCGAGGACGAGTGCCCGGGCCGGAGGGATCGTGCCGGCGGCGGTGGTCAGCATCGGAAGGAACCGATCACATGCTTTGGCTCCTTCGAGGGCCGCCTGATATCCCGAAACCGTCGCTTGCGAGGAAAGGGCATCCATTGCTTGAGCTCGGGTCGTGCGGGGCACGAGCTCGAACGCCAGACCCGTGATCCCGCGGCTGGCGAAGGACGACATCAGCGAAGGATCCTCGAGCGGGCGCAGCAGGCCGAGAACCATGGTGTTTCGAAGGTCCTCGTCTCGGGGAGCGTTGACAGTGGCGATCAGGTCCGAGTCGAAAACCTCCCTCCGGGCGACGATGTTCGCCCCCTCGGCTCGGTAGGCGTCATCAGAAAGCCCGGCTCCAGCACCTGCTCGCTCCTCGACCATCAGCGAGTGACCCGCCTGCATCAACCTCTTGACGATGTGAGGCGTGATCGCCACCCGTCGTTCCCTGGCCTCGGTCTCCCGGAGGACGCCGATCTTCATGGAAAAAGACTAAAGAGGGAAGACGAAAGACCAAAGACGAAGAGACTTAAGTCATCAGACTTCGATGCACGGATTATCTGAAATCTGACATCTGATATCTGATGTCTGGCACACTGACCGCCCATGATGGGGTGCCCTGATCTGGCCGATTGACCCGCAGGCGCCGATCCCGGGGCTTGCCGGGAAAGACCCTCGGGTCTGTTACACCCGGGGCAAAGGTTGTTCGGAGCTGGCGGAGCTTCTTGCTCCGGGCTCGAGCCGGGTGACCGGCGACCTCGACGACGCCTGTATCCGTGCCCGCGCCGACCTTCTCGTCACCCGCAGGCCGCCTGGTGGCTTTTCACTCGTGAGCGTTGTTTCGCCTCTCGACTTCGATCCCACCGAAGTGACCGCGGTGGTCGCTGCCATCGCCGGCGGCCCCCACTCCGAGCTCAACGTCCAAATCTCCGATCATCTCGCCCGGCGGCTCAACGTCGATGTGCACATTGCCACCGCCTACAGCGACAAAGATGGATCCGAGGATGCCGAGTCCCTCGTCGCTCGTCTCGGCGAGTTCGTACCCCATGCCAAGCAGCTCTCGATTCAAGCCACCGATCTCACCGATTTCGTCAAGGCACTTCCGTCTGGCGCCTTGCTGGTCCTCGGTGAGGCTGGCGGTTCGCTCCTTTCCCGCCTGGTGTTCGGACCTGGAGCCCGCTTGCGAGCCCGGGCCCAGGCCGGGGCCGTCATCGTTCGGGCCGCTCCTCCCCGGGTATTTCAGGTAATGCATGACCCCGTTTTCGTAGGTCCGCTCCACCTTGCCGGCGACGGGCGGCGCCTATACGACGATGAGCTGGTGGCAGTGGTCGACGGAGGCAAGTTGGTCGGGGTCGTAGAACGAGCCCGGCTTTTGGCGGCGGCTGCCGATGCTCCCATCGCCAACTTGATGGATGATCCCATCTCGGTGACGGCGACGATGTCGTTGGTCGAAGCCGCCAGCTCGATCTCGATCGCCAGCCAGGAGGCGGGTGGGCTGCAAAGGTCTTCGGGTCCGTGGCCGGTCGTTGATGCGCGGGGGCACCTCATCGGGACCTATAGGCAGTAGCGGCTGGTAGTCATGAGAAGGGCCGTCATCGTCGTCATCGGCGTGCTCGCCGTCTTTCATCTGGCGGGAGGTTGGTATTTCGCCGATCAGCTGCGCCGTGACGCCCTCGAACCGGATCATGAGCCCCCCACCGACGATGTCAGCATTCTCGAGGCAGGGGAAGGAGTCGTCCGCCTCAGGGCTGTCTCCGGATTTGAGCCCGACCTGACGGCCAATGGCATCGTCGGTCTCGATTGGGGGACTGGTTACGGGCAGCTCGGTCCCATTTCCACCACCGCCGATGACGGTTCGGTCACCAGGACCATTCAACGCTTGAGCGGTGATGCGCCTCAAGCCGGCGACTTTGCGTTCTTGGACGGGAATGCCTTTCCCGGAGACCCTTCCCTGGCATTCGGCATCGACTTCACCGAGATCGAATACGCCACGGCACTAGGTCCGATGAAGGCCTGGCGCATCCTGGCATCGGGCGACGTCTGGGTGATTCACATCCATGGCCTCGCAGCAAGCAGACGCGAGGCGCTCCGTCTTGTCAAGCCGCTGGCAGCGGCCGGATTTCCACAACTGGTGATCGACTATCGGAATGATGATGGAGCCCCAATCGACGAGTCCGGCTTCTATCGCTTTGGGGCCACGGAGTGGGAGGACATCGCCGCGGCGGTGGAACACGCAGCCACCGAGGGTGCCACCGGAATCGTGCTGGTGGGCTACTCGACCGGAGCGGCCCACATCTTCTCCTACCTCCAAAAAACGCCCGACAATGCCGTTCTGGCGTTAGTCCTCGACAGTCCCAATGTCGATTTCGAGCAGTCGGTTGATCTGGGAGCGTCACAACGTCGTCTACCCCTCATCCCCCTGCCATTGCCGGGAACCCTGGTTTGGACGGCCAAGCGCCTGGCCACGCTCCGTTTCGGCGTCGATTGGGAAGCCACCGATTACCTCCCGGAAGCAAGCCGGCTCTCGGTGCCAATGCTCGTCATCCATGGCACCGACGACGAGACAGTCCCGTTCCAGGTCTCAGAGGACCTCGCCGCCGCCCGCCCCGACCTGGTCAGACTTTTCATCGTTCCCGGCGCCGGCCACGTGCGCGGTTGGAACGTCGGACCCCAGCCCTACGAGAGAGCCGTCACCGACTTTCTCTCCGACGTCTTGCCAACTTGACTGGGACATCGGCATGATTGGCTACTACCGCCATCCGACGATTTTCCGCGACCGGATCGCCTTCGTCGCCGAGGATGACCTCTGGATGGTCTCCGCCGACGGCGGGGACGCCTTTCGATTGACGGCAAATCCCGGAACCGAGACCTTTCCCCGCTTCTCCCCGGATGGAAGTCAGATCGCCTTCGTTGGGAGAGACGAAGGCCGCCTCGATGTCTATGTCATGCCCGCGGCCGGTGGCAGTTCCAGGAGGATTTCTTATCTCGGGGCCAACACGCAAGTTCTCACGTGGTCCCCGGACGGGGGATCGGTGATCGTCTCCAGCGACTACCAGCAGCCCTTCGAGGGCTGGGGCCATCTCTGGCGGATTCCGATCGATGGCCCCGCCCCCGAGGCCTTGGGCTGGGGCCCGGCGCGCGGCATCTCATACGAGAAGGGCGGGCCGGGAGTGGTCATCGGCCGCAATAGCTTCGATCCGGCTCGATGGAAGCGCTATCGGGGGGGCCGGGCAGGCAGCTTATGGGTTGACGGCGAGGGCGAAGGCGAGTTCGCGACCCTTGTGGATCCTGGTGGCAACCTGGCCGACCCGATGTGGATCGGTCGCAGGATTTACTTCCTGTCCGACCACGAGGGAGTGGGAAATATTTACTCGGTGTCCCCGACCGGGAGCGGGTTGCGGCGTCATACGCACCACGACGACTTCTACGCCCGCTTTCCATCTTCTGACGGGCGTCGCATCGTCTATCACTGTGGCGCCGACCTTTGGGTATTGGACCCCCGACGGGAGGAGAGCCGGCGCCTCGAGGTCAATCTGCCCTCGGCCCGTCCCCAACGGAACCGCCGGTTCATTCCGGTCACGCCCCGGAACCTGGAATCGGTCTCGCTTCACCCCGAGGGGCACACGGTGGCGGCGGTGGTGAGAGGAGGTGTCCACTCGATGCCGCTCTGGGAGGGGTCGCCGATCCGGCACGGGTTGGTGTCCGAGGCCCGTCAGCGGCTGCCCGAATGGTTGGCCGACGGCACGTCATTGGTCATGGTGTCCGATGAGAGCGGAGAGGACGAGCTCGTGGTCACGAACGAATCCGCTATCCCGGAGAGGCGACGCCGAAGCCGTCGTCGGGCAGATCTCGGTCGAGTGCGAACGCTCCATCCCTCACCAACCGATCGCGACGCGGTCGCCATCACCAACCACCGCCATGAGCTGTTGTTGGTCAATCCCAGCAACGGTCGCACTCAGATCGTCCACCACAGCCCCTTCGGATGGACCGCGGGAGTGAGCTGGTCGCCCGACGGGGCGTATCTAGCGTTCGGAGCCGTCACCAGTCGCACTACATCCAACATCTGCATCTACGAGGTGGGAAGCGGGCGGACTCATGTGCTGGGGACTCCGGAGTTCGAGGATTGGAGTCCCAGCTTCGACCCGGAGGGAAAGTTCCTGGCGTTCCTCTCGGTCCGCGCCTTCGAGCCCATCCCGGATTCCCACTTCCACGACTACGGATTCCCTCGTGGTGGCATGCTCATGCTCCTCCCCCTGGCAGCGGACACACCCTCTCCCTTCGCCCCGAGCCAGCGCAAGCCCCGGGCTCCCGGTACACCACCCGAAGGGGGGCCTCCCAAGCCCCCGGAGCCGGCGGCCGAGCGCCCCGACGGCGAGCCGGAACCGGCGCCAGCGCCACCGCCCCCCGCCACCAAGATCGACTTCGAAGGTCTTGAGCAGCGAATCGTCGCCTTCCCGACGCCCCCCGGGGTCTACAGCCGGATCGTGATGGCCCGGGGGAGAGCTCTGTTTCTCGTTCACCCGCTCGAACGAGAGGCCAACTTCGGGGAGGAGACGAGCGGGGGAGCTCGCCTCGACGCCTGGGATTTCGGCAACGACAAATCGGAAACGATCGCCGAAGGAGTGACCGCCCTCACCGTTTCCCGGGACGGGAAGGTAATTGGCTATCGAACCAAGAAGGCCTTGCGTGTGGTCGCGGTTGGATTCAAAGACGACAAATCGGGCAACGAGCGGGCCGGGCGGGAAACCGGATTTGTGGACCTCGATCGGCTCCGGGTGGAAGTCATCCCGGGAGCGGAATGGAAGCAGATGTTCTCAGAGGCCTGGCGTCTGCAGCGGGACCACTACTGGTGGGAAACCATGGGCGGGGTCGATTGGCCGTCGATTCATGACCGCTACCGCGACCTGGTCGACCGAGTCGCCAGCCGGGCGGAGTTCTCCGATTTGCTCTGGGAGATGCAAGGCGAATTGGGGACGTCGCATGCCTACGAGTTGGGCGGGGATTACCGGCCGGCCCCGGTTTGGACCCAGGGCCACCTGGGTGCCCGGGTGGCGTACGAGCGGGGCGGCTGGAAAATTGTTGACATCCCGCAAGGGGACTCGTGGGATCTACAGTCGTCCTCCCCGTTGGCTGCCCCCGGAATCGATGTCGCCGAGGGGGATCGCATCTTGGCGATCGATGACCGGCCGGTTGATGCCAAAGTCTCACCCGCCTCGCGGTTGGTGGAGCGAGGTGGGAGAACCATCACGCTGACTGTGCGGCGTGGCCGGGGCAAAGTACGCCGCGTAGTGATTAACCCCCTTAACGATGCCACCCGGCTCTGGTACCGAGCTTGGGTGCGGGGCAACCGCGAGTACCTCGCGGAGCACTCGCAGGGACAGATCGGGTACATCCACATTCCCGACATGGGTCCGGCCGGGTTCTCGGAGTTTCACCGTTCGTGGAAGTCCCAAGTAGATCGGCAGGGTTTGGTGATCGATGTGCGCTTCAATCGCGGTGGCAACGTCAGCCAGCTCCTTCTCGAGCGGCTGTTGCGAGAACGGGTGGGCTATCGGATCACCCGCTGGCGAGATCCTTCCGCAATGCCCGACGATGCCCCGATGGGACCGATGGTCTGCCTCACCAACGAGAACGCCGGCTCCGACGGAGACATCTTCTCCCACGTCTTCAAGATGAAGGGATTGGGGCCTTTGATCGGAACCCGCACCTGGGGGGGAGTGGTCGGCATTTGGCCTCAGCAATCGCTGGTGGATGGCACGATCACAACCCAGCCCGAGTTCCACACCTGGTTTACGGACGTGGGCTACGCGGTCGAGAACTTCGGGGCCACTCCTGATCTCGAGGTCATCAACAGCCCCCAGGATTACGCCCGCGGCTTTGATCGCCAGCTCGAAGTTGGCCTCGAGGAATTGCTCAAGCTCATCGAGGCAGCCCCGGAAGCGCCCGAATTCGGGGATCGGCCCCTTACCCGGCCGCCCGCCTTCCCCCGGCTTTCTTAGCTAGCAATCCGGGAGGCGATGGCGGCGCCGATCTCGGAGGTCGTCATCCCCATCTCCGGTCCAGCCATTGCTTTGAGATCGGCGAGCACAGATACGGCTGCCTCCTCCACCGCTTTGCCGGCTTCGGACTCGCCGAGATGATCAAGACACAAAGCCAGGGAGAGAATCGCCGCAACGGGATTTGCCCAGCCTTTCCCGGCGATATCGGGAGCCGACCCGTGGACCGGCTCGAACACCGAGGGAAACCGACGGCTGGGATTGAGATTCGCCGAGGCGGCCAGCCCCAGGCCGCCCTGGATGGCGGCCCCGAGATCGGTGATGATGTCGCCGAACAAGTTGTCCGTGACGATCACGTCAAACCTCGCCGGATCCGAGACCAGGTAGAGACAGGCGGCGTCGACATGCACGTAATCCGTGGTGACAGCTGTGTACTCCGGGGCAACCTCATCGCACGTCCTCTGCCAGAGACTGCCGGCGTAGGTGAGAACGTTGGTCTTGTGGCAGAGCGTGAGGCGGCCCGAGCGACTGGTGGCAAGCTCACATGCGAAGCGGATCACCCTTTCGACCCCGAGGCGGGTATTGATCGATTCTTGGGTTGCCACTTCATCAGGTCCGCCCCGTCGCAAGACTCCTCCCGCTCCGGCATAAAGGCCCTCGGTGTTCTCGCGCACGACCACCAGGTCGCAATGTTCCGGCCTGAGGCCCGCGATCGGGCTCGGAACCCCCGGATAAAGCCGGATTGGTCGCAGGTTGACGTAAAGATCGAAGTCAAAACGCAGCTTGAGCAGCAGGCCCCGCTCGAGCACTCCCGGCGGCACCTCGGGGGTGCCCACCGCTCCTAGAAGGATGGCGTCGTGGGCGGCGAGCTCGTCCTCCACTGATGCGGGGAGGACCTCACCGGTGGCCAGAAATCGTCTACCGCCGAGGTCGTAATCGGTGGTCTCGAAGGCCATGTCAAATCGTTCGGCGGCTGCGTCGAGGACCTGCAACGCTTGCTCGGTCACTTCTGGGCCGACTCCGTCCCCACCAATAACGGCAAATCGATACGCCATCCAGGCAAGTTACCGTGGCCCGCCGTGACCGCTACGCATCGAGGGCGACCCACCGCCATGGGAGGCGCTGCAGGTCTCACCTTGGCAGCGCTTGGCATCGTCTACGGCGACATCGGAACCAGCCCGCTCTACTCCTTGCGGGAGACTTTTGCCACGAGATACGGCATCAGCGTTTCCGAAGTATCGGTGCTCGGCTCCCTCTCGCTCATCTTCTGGGCCCTGATTCTGGTTATCACCATCAAGTACGTGGTGGTAGTGATGCGGGCGGACAACGACGGCGAGGGCGGGATTCTTTCGCTCACCGCCTTGGTCGCTCCGAGTGAGCGCGAACGGAGGAGGAGAAGCGGACTGGTGCTGGCGGGGATGTTCGGGGCGGCTTTGCTAACCGGGGAAGGGGCGATCACGCCCTCGATATCGGTGCTGGCGGCGGTGGAGGGCTTGGAGCTGGTGACACCCGAGCTGACATCCTTCGTCATCCCGATCGCGATTGCGATTCTCATCGGGCTCTTCGCCATCCAACAACGGGGGACCGAGAGAGTGGGGCGGCTATTCGGACCCTTGATGCTCGTGTGGTTCGCGGTCTTGGCGATTTTGGGCGTTGTCCAGATTGCGAGGAACCCGACGGTGCTGGCGGCGCTCAACCCGCTGCACGCGGTCCGCTTCTTCCTCGAGTATCAGGGCCGAGCGTTCGTCGCCCTGGGCTCGATCGTGCTGGTAGTGACCGGGGGAGAAGCCCTCTATGCAGATCTCGGGCATTTCGGGACCCGGCCGATTCGTTCGGGTTGGCTGGGGGTGGTGCTGCCAGCGCTTGTCATCAACTATCTGGGTCAAGGGGCGCTCTTGCTGGCCGATCCCACCGCAGTCGAGAGTCCCTTCTTCTTGCTGGCACCGCAATGGGCGCTGGTGCCGTTGGTAGTACTGGCGACGCTGGCAACCATCGTTGCCAGCCAGGCCCTGATCTCGGGCGTCTTCTCGTTAGCCACCCAGGCCATGCAGCTCGGGTTCGTCCCGCGCCTGCTGGTCAAGCACACCTCGGCGGATGTTCACGGTCAGGTCTATCTGCCGGCCGTGAATTGGTCGCTCCTCATCGTCTGCATCGGTCTGGTCCTCGGTTTTCGCAGTTCGACCAACCTGGCCGCGGCATACGGGGTCGCTGTCACCGCCACGATGCTCATCACGAGCATCCTGATCTCGGTGTACGCCCGTGAGCGATGGGAGTGGGGATGGGGGCGGGTGGTGTCGATCATCGGCCTCTTCGCCCTCATCGATCTGGCCTTCCTCTCCTCCAATTTCCTCAAGATTCCAGAAGGAGGTTGGTTCGCCCTCGTGGCCGCGGGCACTTTGTTCTTCTTGATGACGACGTGGGTCAAGGGTCGCCGTTTGGTAGCACTCAAATCCGGTCTCGGGCGCCAGCCCCTCGACAAGTTCATCGCCTCTCTTGCTGAGTCACCAATCAGGCGGACCGAAGGAACCGCGGTGTACTTTTTCCCGGTCCCGGGGGTGGTGCCTCCCGCCTTCATCGCCAACCTCCGTCACAACGATGCCGTTCACGAGTCGGTGGTTTTTCTTTCGGTGGTGGTCTCGAAAAAGCCCCGGGTCCCGGCGGCTCGTCGGGACTCCGTTCGCCATCTCGGATCCCGCTTCTTTCAAGTGATCCTCGAATACGGGTTCATGGAGGAGCCGGAAATCCCATCCGCTCTCAACCACCTGATCGCCGAGGTGGCCTTCGATCCGCTGCACACCACCTACTTCCTCGGCAAGGAGCGGGTGGTATCAAAGCAAGGAGTGGGGCTGTGGGGTATGAGAGAACGGCTTTTCTACTTCCTCCACCGCAATGCCCGCAGCGCGGCCGAGTACTTCCGCCTCCCCTTCGACCGCGTGGTCGACATCGGGGTCGTCGTCGAAATCTGATCCCTCCTGTTCTTGCGTAGAAAACCGCGGGTTTAGGGGGGCGATCCTACGCAAGAACGGTTCAGCGCTTGAGGAGCTCGACCTCGGTGACCCGGCGCCCGTCCATTCGCCGCACCCTCATCACCCAGCCCGATTCCTCCACCCGGTCCCCGCGCCGCGGGATCCGGCCAAGTCGGTTCATGAGAAATCCGCCCAGGGTTTCGTATTCACCGGCCGGGATGGCGATCCCCGACAACGATCGCAGCTCATCGGGCCTGATCGCCCCCGGGACATAGAACCAATCGCTTTCCCCGATCCGTCGGCTCTCGAGGTCGCCCTCGTCGTATTCGTCGCGGATATCGCCCACCAGTTCCTCGGCGATGTCTTCGAGAGTCAACAAGCCGGCCGTGCCGCCATGCTCGTCAACGATCAGGGCCAGGTGCCTGCCGCTTCGCTGCATCTCGCCCAAGAGCGGACGGATCGAGGCCGTCTCCGGCACCGCCAGCACCGGTCGAATCAGCGCTGGGTCGATGGGAAAGTCGTGCTGATCATCGGGAATAGCGAGCAGGTCTTTGGCGTGCACGAACCCGATGAGATCGTCGACGCTGCTCCCGAAGATGGGGATCCGCGAGAAGCCCTCATCGATGATCACCTGCTCCAATTCGGCCGGGGTCGCTTCCCGGGAGCGGCCAACGATGTCGGGGCGGGGGACCATCACTTCGGACGCATCTCGCTCTGAGAAGCGGATCGCTCCCGACAGGAGCTTGCTGGCGAACTCCTCGATCACTCCTTCTTGGCGACCGGCGGCTATCACCGAAGCCAGGTCCTCGGCGGTATGGGCAGTCTCGAGCTTGTCGCGGGGCTCTACCCCAAAGATTCGAAGGAATCCGTTGGCCACCCAGTTGAGAGCCGCGATCAGGGGACGGAACAGAGTCATGAACCAGTGGAAAGGAACTCCCAGCCAAACCGCCAGCCGTTCGGGAGTGGCGATGGCAATGTTTTTCGGTGCCATCTCACCAACCACCATGTGCAGGAAGACCACGATGAGCAGGGCAATGATGAAGGCAATGGTGTGGGTGAGGCCGGAGGGGATCGAGAACCAGCCGAGCGCGGTTTCAAAGATTCCCGCCACGGCGGGCTCGGCCACAAAACCGAGGAGGAGGGTGGCGAGGGTGATTCCCACCTGAGCCCCGGCCAGAGCGTCGGAGAGATTGCTCATCGTCACCGCCGCCGCCCGCGCCCCCCGACCCGGCAGGTCCTCGATCACCTCACGACGGGCGGCAGTGAAGGCGAACTCGGCGGCCACGAAGAAGCCGTTGGCGAGCAGAAGGACGATCATCCAGCCCAGGGCGCCAACGTTCATGGGAAATCCCCGGTCCGGGTAACTGCCACTCGATCGATGCGTCGGCCATCCATCGAAATCACCTCGAACAGGAACGGTCCGTAGGAGATCTTTTCCCCTGCTTCGGGGAAACGGCCCAGTTGGGCGACGAGGAATCCGCCCAAGGTCTCGAAATGCCCATCTGGCAGCTCGAGGCCGAGCCCATCCTCCACGTCGTGACGGTTGGCCAGCCCTCGAATCTCTATCTGTTCGGAAATTGCGGGATCGGACTCGAACGCGGTGAGAGGGACGTCGTGTTCGTCGGTGATTTCGCCGAGGATCTCCTCGAGAAGATCCTCGATCGTGACGATGCCCGCCAGGCCTCCGTACTCGTCCACAACCAATGCCATCGTCCGACTTTGACCTTGCATGTCTACGAGGAGGTCGTCGAGATGACGGGAGTCGGGAACGATCAGAGCCGGCTTGGCAATGTGGCTCACGGGAGTGATCGATCGGCGTTCCGGTTGAACCCGAAATGTGTCCTTGACGTGGACGACGCCCATGATCTCGTCTCGATCCTCGCCGAAAATTGGGAAACGGGAGTGACCCGACTCGAGGGACACCCGGCGTAAATCCGCCACCGAATCGAAGCGAGAGAGCCCCTTCACGTCGACGCGGGGGACCATGATGTCGGCCGCAACCTTCTCCGTGAACGAGATCGCTCTGGTGAGAAGCGACAGCTCCGCGTCGTCGAGCTCACCCTCCTCCCCGGACGAACGGATGATCAGCTCGAGTTCTTCGAGCGATCTCACCCCGGCCAGTTCCTCTCGCGGTTCGATTCCCAGCTTGGTGACCGTCCAGTTGGCGGCCCGATTGAGGAGGAGGATCACCGGGCGCAGAAGGCGGTTGACCCACGACATCGGGATCGCAACCGCCTTGGCGGTGCCGAAGGGTTTGGCGAGGGCGAAGTTCTTTGGCACCAGCTCGCCGATGAGCATGGAGGCGATGTTGGCGACGAGAAGAGCCGCTCCGATGGCAAAGGCTCGGCGGTCGGTGACTCCGGTCCAGCCGATCCTCCGCAGCAAAGGCGCGAACAACCCGGCCAGGGCGGGTTCGGCAATTGCCCCTGTCAAGAGCGAGGTGATAGTTATCCCGAGTTGGGCTCCGGATAGCTCAAACGACAGCCGCGAGAGGGAGCTGTTGATCTGATTGGCGGCCCGGTCTCCTTCGGCTGCCAACCGCCTGACCCGGCTGCGATCAACCGCAACAAGGGCGAACTCTCCGGCGACGAAAAAGGCGGTGAGGAGGACAAGGACCGCAACCAGGCCCAGGCCCAAGCCGGTACTAATTAATCAGCTCCCGTCGGATCTCGACCTCAGCCGCTGATCCACGTCTGGATGTCTTCATCTTGGGACCATTCCAGAAATCGCTCGTCCGAGCAGTTGGCACCGATCGAGCTCATCAGGGTCGAGGCCTCGGCCACCTCGGCTGCGGTCAAGTCTGCCATCGATCCGCCCCGGTCGACGAACTCCTGGAAGGCGGCGATGTCGGTCTCGCAGTCGCCCGAGGCATTACCTCCGCTTTCCAAGGCCCCCACGAAGTCCTCGAGGAATGCGAAGTAGGCCACCGTGCCCGGCGCTTCCTCTTCGGCGAACTCCCGAATGATGGAGAAGCTCTCGGTGGTGCTGACATCGAGATCGGGGCAGGACTCGGTTCTTTCCTCGAATCCTTCGGTAGCGGTAGCGAGATCCTCGCTCACGGCTTCGAAGTCGGTCTGTGTCAATGATTGAAAGTCGATGCCCTCGACGACGGGTTCGATTGCCTGCAGGTACTCACGCAACGCATCCACACATTCCGCCGGCATATCGTCGACGCTCCCCACCGAACCTGGATCGGCGGGGGCATCGGTAGTAACAACATCGGTGGTGTCGCTCGGAGCCGCGGTGGTCTCAGCGGTTCCGCTCTGACACGCCACCACTCCAACCACCAGCATCACCAGCAACAGAAGACGACGAAAGTTCACCCTGGCATCTCTCCTTTGTTGCTCAGCTTACGCAGACCCGGGGTGGTGGACGCGACCCAGCACGCAAACGGCGCCCTGATTGGCGTGGGCGAGCGGGTCTCAGCCGGCCTTGTTCAAGGCGTTGGCGAAGGCCTCGGCCGAGCCTTCGACCACGTCGGTGTTGACCGAGTGCCCGGCGTAAGTCCGGTCTTCTATCTGGACCACCACGTTTACCTCGGCCATGGCGTCGGCTCCAGATGTAACCGGCACCACCCGGTAGTCGAGCAGCTTGGCTTCGGTGCCAAAGGCGAGTCGGAGGGCGGCAAAGGTGGCGTGGATCATCCCGTCGCCCTGACCCGAGAAAAGTTGCTCCGTACCGTCTTTCACGACCCGTACCGTGGCAATGGGGGTCAGGTCGCTTCCTCCGGCGACGTGGATGCCCACCAGCCGCACCTTTTCCCTTGTCTCGCCGATCTGGTCCTCGACGATCGCCCTGATCTCGTCCTCGCCGATTTGGACCTTGCGGTCAGCGAGCTGCTTGAACCTCTCAAAGGCGCGGGCATAGGACTCGTCCTCCAAGACGATCCCCATCTTCTCCAAGGCGTCGGTGAAGCCCGCCCGACCCGAGTGCTTGCCGAGGACGATCTGGGCGGCCTGTTGTCCCACCGCGGCCGCGTCCATGATCTCGTAGGTTCCCTTGTCTCGCAGCACGCCGTGCTGGTGGATCCCCGATTCGTGGGCGAAGGCATTGCGCCCGACCACGGCTTTGTTGTACTGCACGGGATATCCGGTGAGCCGGGAGACAAGTCGTGAGGTCTCGTAGAGCTGGGTGGTATCGACTCCCAAGTCGACGCCGAAGGCGTCCTGGCGGGTCTTGACCGCCATCACGACTTCCTCGATCGATGTGTTCCCCGCCCGTTCGCCTATGCCATTGATGGCGCCTTCGATCTGTCGGGCGCCGGCCGAGATTGAAGAGAGCGAATTGGCCACCGCCAGGCCGAGATCGTTATGGCAATGGACTGACATCGTTACGTCATCGCGGTCGCCCTTGACCTCATGGAAGACTCGCTGCAGCAATGCGACGAAGTCGGTCGGGGTCGCGAACCCGACAGTGTCGGGAATATTGATCGTGGTCGCCCCCGCTTCCACCGCGGCCCGGCACACGGAGATCATGAAGTCTGGATCAGAGCGAGTGGCGTCCTGGGGGGAAAATTCGACATCGTCGGTGTATTGCCGTGCCCGGCGAACGCCTTCGACTGACGCTCGAAAAACCTCGTCCGGAGTCAATCGCAGCATCTTCTCCATGTGAATCGGCGACGTCGACATGAACACGTGAATGCGAAAGTTGTCCGCCCCTTTGAGGGCCTCATAAGCCTTGTCGATGTCATCGGGATGGGCGCGGGCGAGGGAGGCGATGACCGGTCCCCGTACTTCATTGGCGATGCGAGTGACGGCTTCGAAATCACCCGGGGAGGAGGCGGCGAAGCCGGCCTCGAGAATGTCCACCCGCAGCTTCGAGAGCTGATGGGCAATGGTGACTTTCTCCTCGGGGGTGAGGGCGATGCCGGGAGCTTGCTCGCCATCGCGCAGCGTGGTGTCGAATATCACCAGTCGATCAGAGGTCATCACGGGGCCTCCTTCGGAGTAAGGAAGGGCATGAGGCCCCGCAGTTGGCGTCCTACCTTTTCGATGGGGTGGTTGCGGTTGGCCGCCCGTTGCTCGAGCAGGAAGGGCGCTCCTTCCCGGGCCTGGGCGAGCCACTCCTGGGCAAAAGCTCCCGACTGAATTTCGTCGAGCACCTTCCGCATCTCAGCCTTGGTCTCATCGGTCACTATTCGCTGACCCCGGGTGTAGTCGCCGTATTCGGCGGTGTCGGAGATCGAATACCGCATCCAGGAGAGTCCCCCTTCGTAAAGAAGATCGACGATCAACTTCAATTCATGCAGGGTCTCGAAATAGGCCGACTCGGGCTGATAACCGGCGTCGACCAGTGTCTCGTAAGCGCTCTTGATGAGAGCGGAGACGCCGCCGCAGAGGATCACCTGTTCACCGAATAGATCGGTCTCGGTCTCCTCCTTGAACGTTGTCTCCAGCACTCCGGCCCGGGCCCCGCCGATACCCCAGGCATAGGAGAGCCCGAGGGCACGGGCGTTGCCGGTGGCATCCTGGTGGACAGCGAGGAGGCAAGGAACCCCAGAGCCCTCGGTGAAGGTGCGGCGGACGAGGTGGCCCGGGCCCTTCGGCGCCACCATCAACACGTCCACATCCTCAGGGGCAACGATGGCGCCGTAGTGGATGTTGAAACCATGGGCAAACATCAAGGCGTCGCCCTTGTCGAGTTGGGGGCCGATCTCCTCTCGATAGAGGTCGGCCATGTGCTGGTCGGGGACCAGCATCATGATTGTGTCGGCCCAGCGGGCCGCCTCGGCCGGGGACATCACCTTCAGTCCGAGCTCGGTGGCCTTGGCCTCCGAGCTCGATCCCGCGCGCAGGCCCACGACCACGTCGGCTCCCGATTCCGCGAGGTTGAGCGAATGGGCATGGCCCTGACTGCCATAGCCGATGACGGCGATCCGACGGGTTTTGATCAGCGTTGGATCGGCGTCGTCCTCGTAGTAGATCTTGCCCATTCCTCCTCCTCAGTTGACGGCTCGTAGCCGTGGCGCCGGTTTGCCTTTGGGTTCCCGCGAGAGGGCCACCCGGCCGGACTTGACCAACTCGACCAAACCGTAGGGGCGAACCAACTCGAGGAAATCGTTCACCTTGCGGGGCTCGCCGGCGATCTGGAAGGTGATGGCGCTATGCCCGACATCGACGGGAATGGCCGAGAAGATGGTGGCTATTTCAAGGATCTCGCCCCGTTTGCCGGCGCCCCCCGTGACCCGCACGAGCATGATTTCGCGTTCAATCGAGGTCTCGGGATCGAACTCGGAGATCTTGACGACGTTGATCAGCTTGTGAAGCTGCTTCTTCACCTGTTCGATGTCATCGGCCTCCACCACGACAGTCATCCGTGACATGCCATCTTCATGGGAGGGTCCGACGGCAAGGGAGTGGATGTTGAATCCTCGTCGGGCCAGCAGCGAGGACACCCGCGCCAGCACTCCGGGCTTGTCCTCGACCAGCACCGACAACGTGTGGTTCATGGTGAGACCTCAGACTTCAGATCGCCGGGCCCGAAGACAAGAGGTTGAAGATCGCTCGCGGCGCTCGCTCGAAGACATGGAGTCTTCCGTCCTTCATCTTTCATCTTCCGTCTTCTCATGGCAGATCGCTCGCCGGCGAGATGACCTTTTCTGTCGGTCCGAGAATGACCTCGTCGTTGGAGCCCCCGGCCGGCACCATCGGAAACACCATCTCCTCGCGATCGATCACCACGTCGACTACCACTGGCTTGTCGTCGATGGAAAGGGCCTTTTCGAATGTCGGTCCAAGTTCGTCGGGACTCTCGGCCCGCAACCCGACGCAGCCCATTGCCTCGGCCAGCTTGGCGTAGTCAACGCCTTCTCCGAGGAAGGTCTGCGAATACCGTCCGTTGTAGAAGAGCCTCTGCCATTGGGTGACCATGCCGTGGACCCCGTTGTTGAAGACCGCGACCTTTACCGGAATCCTTTCGGTGGAGGCGGTGATCAGCTCGTTGCAGGTCATTTGGAAGCAACCATCACCATCGACGGCAAACACCAGGTCCTGGGGAGCTCCGGCCTTGGCCCCGATCGCGGCGGGAACGGCAAAGCCCATCGTTCCGAGACCCCCGGAGTTGATCCAGCGACGAGGTCGCTCGAAGTGCCAGAACTGGCTCGCCCACATTTGGTGCTGGCCGACCCCGGAGACGATGGTGGCGTCTCCCCCCGTCAACCGGTAGAGCTCCTCGATGGCGAATTGAGGCTTGATCGGCCCATCGGGGCTTTGCTGATATTGGAGGGGATGTTCTTTTTGCCAACGGGCGAGGACCTCGAGCCAGGCGGAGCGATCCGGTGTCTCCCGCTCACCCCAGGCGGTGACCAGCTGGGAAAGGACTCGCCGGCAGTCGCCCACTATCGGGACTTCGGCGGCGCGGACCTTGCCGATCTCCGCCGGGTCGACGTCGACATGAATCACCTGGGCGTGGGGGGCAAAGGATTTCGGGTTCCCGGTCACCCGGTCGTCGAAGCGCACACCGATCGCGATCAAAAGGTCGGCCTTTTGGATGGCGGTGATGGCGGTATAGGTGCCGTGCATCCCGGGCATCCCCAGGGCGAGCGGATGCGAGTCGGGGAAGGCTCCCCGCCCCATCAAGGTGGTGACGACGGGGACACCGGCCAGCTCGGCAAACTGGCGCAACTCGACCGAGCCGTTGGCCTTTATCACCCCTCCACCGACATAGAGGACCGGACGCTTGGCCCGACTGATCAATTCGACTGCTTCTTTGATGCGGCGGGGATGTCCCTCCACCGTCGGCCGGTACCCGGGAAGCGACAACTCGCCCGGTTCGCCCCAGGCGGTGGTCTGGTTGAGGATGTCCTTGGGAATGTCAACCAATACCGGCCCCGGTCGGCCGGTGGAGGCAATGTGGAAGGCTTCGTGGATCACCGAGGCGATCTCGCCCGGATCGGTGACGAAGTAGTTGTGTTTTGTCGCCGGCATGGTGATCCCGGTTGTATATGCCTCCTGGAAGGCGTCGTTGCCGACCGCGGTGGTCGGCACCTGGCCGGTGATGGCTACCAGGGGAACCGAGTCCATCAGCGCATCGGCCAGCGGGGTGACCAGGTTGGTGGCGCCAGGGCCTGAAGTGGCGATGCAGACTCCGACTTTGCCGGTGGCCCAGGCGTATCCCTCGGCCATGTGGCCGGCGCCCTGCTCGTGGCGGGCGAGGACATGACGAATTGAGGAATCGAGGAGGGGGTCATAAGCGGGGAGGATTGCCCCGCCGGGCACCCCAAAAGCCAGGTCGACCCCTTCATGTTCGAGCGAGGCGATCAGGGCTTGGGCCCCCGTCATTTTCGACGAAGTTTTGTGCGGGTTCTTGGTCATGGGGTCCTCTTGGTTGGGTTTTGCAGGGAAACAAAAACCCTCCCGGTGGGGAGGGTCGTAGGGGCGCACACGCCAGAGTTAGGGCGTATGCGCTACGGAAGTACGAGGATCTGGTAGGTCATCTTTCGACACCATTATATCGAGACAGTGTCGGCCGCCAACTTTTTCAACCCCGCTCTGCTCGGCGATGCCCTGGCGGCGGCGAGAATCGCGTTGAGGCGGCTCGACGAGGAGGAGATTCCGGCCCGCGTCAGGGTGGTGGCGAAGAGATCGGGAAAGCTCCCTGCCCCGCTGGCATCGAGTCTCATCGCCGAGCTCGACCGGAACGAGTGGCTGCGGGAAATCGCTCTCGAGGAGCTGGGCGAGGGTGATGATGCCGGGTCAGAAACGGCATCAGTCGAGTTCCTGCGAAGGGAACCGGGATGGGAAGAGCGCCTGACGGACCTGGCCGGAAGAGCTGAGTCCACCCTCGCCGAAAGATCTCACCGCCAGATCTCCGAGGAGCTCGCCGCGGCCAAAGAGGAAATCCAATCCCTGCGGCGTCAACTCCGCAAGAGCCGGCAGACCGGACAGGTTCCGACCAAGAAGGCGGAATCCACCAAGCGGGAGCTCGACCTCAGCAAGCTGCGAGCCACCTTGAGCTCTGCCCAAAAGGACCTGGACGCATCCGAGGCAGCTCGAGGAGAGCTGATGTCCGAAGTGGCGCGCTTAGGACAGCGCCTCGAAACTGTGCTCCGTCGCCGGACCGCCAGGTCGGCTCCCCAGCCGGCGCCCGCCCCCGGGATGCGGCGCGGGCCGCTCGACCTGGCACGTGACCTTGACGCTCGATTGCAGGCTTTGTCGATGGCTCCGGCCGGGTTCACAACGGCACCGCCTGCACCGGTGAAGGACTCCGGCGGGCCGCCATCGATTCCGGTCGGAGTCCGCCCCGACACTCCCGCCGCCATCGAGTGGCTCTTGTCGTATCCGGGACCGATGACGGTGGCGGTTGATGGTTGGAATCTTGCCTTCCAGCTCAAGAACCCACCGGGTCGGAAGGAACGCAGCCAGGTCGAAGCCGGCGTCGGGCGGCTTTCTCACCGCTCGGCGGGGAAGAGAAAGCTCTTGGTTCTCTTCGACTCCCGCTTCGATGTGGCCGGCACCTATCGGGGAACGCATCCTCAAGTCGAGGTGCGGTTTCCCGCCTCGGCCGACGAGGCTTTGATAGAGCTGGCGGGGAAGGAGCCGTCGCTGGTGGTCATCACTTCGGATCGGCGGGTGCGCGAGGAGGCGGGTCGCGCCGGCGCGATCGCGCTCTGGGGCGAAGCACTGGTCGACTGGCTCAAATGAAGGTCTTGATTGCCGGCAGCGGCTTCTCGGGATCGATGGTGGCCCGGGGGCTGGCCCGAAAGTCGGGCGTCGAAGTGATAATCGTCAACGCCGACAATTTTCTGCTTTTCACTCCCATGCTGGCCGAGGCCGCGGTGGGCGACGTCGATCCCCGCCACATCATCGCTCCAATCCGCCAGCTCGCCCCTGGCGCCGAATTGGTTCAAGGGATTATCGAGTCCATCGATGCCGAGCGGCGCATGGTCGTCGTCAATCGTCTCTTCGGTGAAGTTACCGAGTCCATCAGCGCCGACGTCTTGGTTCTGGCATTGGGTTCGGTCAGCAATACCTACGGGGTGGTGGGAGCCGACCAACACGCCCTCCCCTTCAAGACCATCGTCGATGCACTGCGGATCCGAAATCGCATCCTGGCCAAGATGGAGGCCGAGGGGAGCGTGTCGGTGGCTGTGGTCGGAGCCGGATTCTCCGGAGCGGAGTTGACCGCGGCGCTGGCCGACTTCCTTCGCGAGGTGCATCAGCGCTTCTACCGTGCGGGAGCCCCTCCCCGGGTCACCCTCGTGGATGCGGTCGATCGGGTCACTCCCGCTCTCACTTCTTCGCTCTCGAGGTCAGCGGCCAGGGCACTCGCCAAGCGCGATGTTCGGCTCGTACTCGGATCTGCAGTGACCGCGGTGAGCACCGAAGGCGTTCAGCTCCAAAGTGGCGAGTTTGTCGAGGCGGGAACCGTGATCTGGGCGGCGGGGATCAAACCGCATCCCCTCTTGGCTCGAACCGGGCTTGAGACCAATGGCGACAAGATCCCAGTTGACCGGCATTTTCGCTCGGCACGAGAAGGCGTCTATGCGGTGGGTGACGCCGCCCTCTCGCCCACCGGTGACGGTGGATTCTCGCCCCCCACCGCCCAGTTCGCCCTCCGTCAGGGGAGGTATCTGGGAAGGAATCTCGATGTCATCCAAACCGGTGGGACCGTGGAGCCGTTTTCCTACCAAACCAAGGGCGAGCTGGTTTCGCTCGGTCATCGCAATGCTGTCGGGAGGGTGCTGGGGATCCCGGTCTCGGGGCTGATTGGCTGGTTCCTCTGGCGGAGCTACTACTTGCTGCAATTGCCCACCACTCTGCGCAAGGCCCGTGTAGCCGCCGACTGGACCCTCGACCTCTTCTTCCCCCCCGACATCGCCTGGCTCCCCAGCTCCGACCTCGGCCCCCTTTAGGAAACCTAAGGCTTCAGCATGCGGAATCCGCATGTTTCTGCATTAGGAATGACGTCAGCCACCGATTTCTTGTCCCACCCCTCCCGTATGTTCGGGCGATGCATATCGACTGTGACATCTGCGTAGCAAGGGACACCGACGCCTGCGACGACTGCGTCGTCACGTTCCTCCTCAACACCCCCCGGCCCTTCGACTTGGAAGACGAGGAGATCGAAGCCCTCGAGATTCTCGCCGAGCAGGGGCTCGTGCCCCGGTTGCGACTGCGAGTGGCTCCCTCCGGTCCACTATCGGAAACGGGCTAGCAAGAATGGTCCGCCATGGTCCTTCGGGAGCGGTTGCTCGAAGTCGGGAGCCAAGCAGGATTGGCGCGGATCGGGTTCAGCTCTGCCGAACCGTTTCCCGAGGTACGCGACGAATTGAAGTTCCGGCGGCAAAGCGGTGCCTCCGGCCGCCTCGGTTTCACCTTTAACGATCCCGAGCTCGCCACCACGCCCCGGCTCTCGTTTCCATGGGCGGAGACGATCGTGGTCGGGGCCTATCCATACGCCCCCGCTCGATCATCACAGCCGGTTCCGGGAACGACCCGGGTCTCGGCCGCGGCCCGCCCTCCTGGATACGCGCCGATTCGAGAGGCGCTCATGCAGGTGGCGGAGACCCTGACGAGCGAGGGCTATCGGGCCGAAGTGCTGGTGGACGACAATCGTCTCGTCGACCGGGCGGTGGCGGTTCGAGCCGGGCTCGGCTGGTGGGGGAAGAACACGATGGTCCTGGCGCCGGGCCTGGGTCCGTGGTTTCTCCTCGGTTCCGTCGTCACCGACGCCCCCATTGCCCCCGATCAGCCTATGAGTCGAGATTGCGGGAGCTGCTCGGCGTGCATTCCGGCCTGCCCGACCGGAGCGCTGGTGGCCCCCGGCGTTCTCGACGCCCGCCGTTGCCTGGCCGCTTGGGCCCAGACTCCCGGCGTCGTGCCGGGGGAGTTCCGAGAAGCGATGGGGGATCGCATTTACGGATGCGATGACTGCCTCGAGGCTTGCCCGCCGGGTCATCGTACGGCAGCAACGTCGGAGGGGAATCGTTTCCCGATCGATGAGGTTCTGTCCGTTTCCGACCAGAGGTTGCTCGACCTGTTCGGGCACTGGTTCATACCCGACCGCGATCCCCGGATCATCAGGCGGAACGCATTGATTGCGGCTGGCAACTCGGGTTTGGAGTCTCTCGCCCGGGTGGTCGCCCCCTACGCCGGCCATCCCGATTGGCTGCTCCGCGTTCACGCCGTCTGGGCCCTGGCTCGCCTGGGCGGCCCGATGGCAGAGGCCGTGATCGCTGATCGAGTGCTGGCTGAGTCAGACCACCGAGTGCGGCCCGAGCTGGAGACAGCCGCGATGACCGCTCATGCGTCGGCAGGCTGAGTAATTGCACCCATCGGGAAATAGGCCAGCTGTGAGTATTCGGCGACCATGCGGTGGCTCGAGAACGCCACCAGCGTCGACATGACGGCCTCTCGCATCATCTCCACCCAACCCACCGGCATCCCCTCCTCGTCACGGTCGTAGAAGAGGGGGGTGACTTCCTCCTCCAGCAGCCGGTACAGGGCCTCGGCGTCATCGCGGTCTTCGCGGCCGTGGTCGTCGTCGCCGGCGGGTGATCCGAAAGCCCAACCGTTGCGACCGTTGAATCCTTCCACCCACCAACCATCGAGGACAGAGAGATTGAGGGTGCCATTGATGGCGGCCTTCATCCCCGACGTCCCCGACGCCTCCATCGGCGGGCGAGGATTGTTGACCCAGACGTCGCATCCCTGAACCATGAAACGGGCCATCCGGGCGTCGTAGTCCTCCAAGACGAATACGTGTCCGCGGAGCTCCGGCAGCTTCGAGAGCTCGACGATTCGTTTGATGAAATCCTGTCCCTGGCGGTCGGCGGGGTGGGCCTTGCCGGCAAAGACCACCTGCACCGGCCGCTCGGCATTGGTGACCAGAGCCTGGAATCGATCCAGGTCGTCGAACATGAGCGTGGCTCGTTTGTAGGTAGCGAAGCGACGGGCGAAGCCGAGGGTGAGACAGTCGTTGGGCAGCATCGTTTCCACCTCGCGGAGTTCTTCCGGAGAGGCGCCGTGGCGGGCGAACTGCCGGCGCAGGCGACCGCGGGCGAAGGTGGTGAAGATCTCCTTTCGCTGCTGATGATTGGCCCAGATGTCGGCGAGGGTGAGGGCGGCCAGATGCTGGGGGCCCTCGGGATCGAGGAGAAGATCCGATGGCCAATTGGTCCCGAACGTCTCGGAGAGGATGCGGCCGGCATCACGTCCGATCCACGAGGGAGTGTGGACCCCATTCGTAACGGCCGCGGCCGGACCGCCGATGAGGTATTCCCAGTCGCGGGTTGCTACCTCAGCATGTCGCTTGCTGACTCCGTTGACGATTGAGGACATCTGGATAGCGAAGGCGCCCAGATCGAAGGTGGCATGGTCGCGGGCCACACCGAGCTCGGAAAGGTCGCTGGTTCCGTTCTCCATTTCGGTGATGAGCGGACGCAGGTAGTGATCGGCGATACCGCGTTCGAAAACCTCGTTGCCGGCAGGTACCGGGGTGTGGAGGGTGAACACGGTCTGCTGTTTGATTGACTTCATCGCCGTGGCCAGGTCGGCGCCGCCAGCGATGCGCTCTCGAGCCAACTCGAGCAAAGCGAGGGCGGCATGACCCTCGTTGATGTGCCACACGGCCGGCTTGATGCCGAGAGCCTCGAGCGCTCGCACTCCTCCGATCCCGAGGATCATCTCCTGACAGAACCGCATCGCCCGCCCCCGGACGTACAACGTGTGAGTGATGGGACGGTCACTGACGTCGTTCTCATCGATGTCGGTGTCGAGCAGCAGGAGAGGTACCCGACCGACGTCGAGCTTCCACACCGCCACCTTGACCGGGCCGTGGGGGAACTCCACCTCTACCTTGAGCTGTCCTCCGGTGGCCGAGGCGACCGGCCGAACTGGCAGCCGCCGGACGTCGAGGGAGGGATAGATGTGCTGCTGTTCGCCTTCGGCCTCGATCTCCTGACGAAAGTAGCCCCGGCGAAACAAGAGGCCCACCGCCACTAGCGGGAGGCCGAGGTCGGAGGCGGACTTGAGGTGGTCTCCGGCGAGGATGCCGAGCCCGCCGGAGTAAAAGGGAACCGAAGCATGGATGCCGAACTCGGTGCAGAGATACGCGATCGGCCCCGACAGCTTCTGCTCTTGCCGCTCATACCAGCTGTCCTCCGCCGACAAGTATTGATCGAAGTCGGAGAGAGCTGCCTGGTATCGCTCCTGGACGGCCTCAACCTGATTGATCACCTGCCAGTGTCCGGGGGCGATGGACTCCAATAGGTCGATGGGATTGTGGGTGTTATCCCAGGCCACAGGGTCGAGGTTCGACCAGAGGCTGGTGCCGGTGTAGTTCCACGACCACCAGAGGTTGTAGGCCAACTCCACCGTTCGGGCATAGGCCGAGGGGATGGCGAACTCGACCTGCGGCAGGGTGGGGATATTCACCTAGAAAAGATACCCGGCGGTCCCTCCGGGAAGGGAAACCGCACCGGCGCCGGGGCGTAGGATCGAAGGAATGAGCCCCAAGATCCACTCCCAGGACGTAACCGAGGGCCCGGCCAAAGCCGGCGCCCGGGCCATGCTTCGCGCCGTTGGATTGACCGACGAGGACTTCGACAAGCCGCAGATCGGTCTCGTCTCGGCCGGCAATGAGGTGACCCCATGCAACCTCTCGGGCCCGAGACTATGCGCCGCGGCGAAGGTAGGAGTGAGGGAAGCGGGGGGAGTGGGTTTGATTTTCACGACCATCGCCGTTTCCGACGGGATCTCGATGGGTCACGAAGGGATGCGCTCCTCCCTCGTCAGCCGGGAGGTCATCGCCGATTCGGTGGAGCTGGTGATGCACGGCGAGCGTTTCGATGGCATGGTCTCCATCGCCGGTTGCGACAAATCCCTGCCGGGGATGCTCATGGCCGCTGCTCGCACCAACCTTCCCTCGGTCTTTCTCTACGGCGGATCATCTCGACCGGGTCGCCACCGCGACCGTGATATCTCGATCGTCGATGTCTTCCAAGCAATCGGAGCCCACTCGATCGGAGAGATCGATCTCGAGGAGCTCGGTGAGATCGAGCGGCACGCCTGCCCTGGGATCGGTTCCTGCGCTGGGATGTTCACGGCCAACACCATGGCTTCGGTGGGGGAGGCAATCGGGATGTCGCTTCCCGGCTCGGCCGCGGTTCCCGCCGATGACAGCCGCCTCGACGACTATGCCCGTCGATCGGGGGAAGCAGTGATGTCGCTCCTCGAAGCCAACGTCCGACCCCGCCAAATCATGACCCGGCCCGCGTTCGAGAACGCCATCACCGCGGTGATGGCTCTGGGCGGAAGCACCAACGCAGTGCTCCATCTACTCGCTATTGCCCATGAAGCAGGTGTAGAGCTCGACCTCGAGGACTTCGACCGCATCTCCCGACACACCCCCCATATCGGAGACCTCAAGCCTTTCGGACTCTTCCACATGGTGGACCTCGACCGCATCGGGGGAGTGCCGGTGGTGCTGAGGGCATTGCTCGACGAGGGTTTGATCGAAGGCGAGGTGTTGACCGTTACCGGGAAGACGATGGCCGAGAATTTGGCCGGGATCACATTTCCCGAAGATCAGGTGGTAATTCGACCTCTCACCTCTCCGATCGCAGCGGAAGGCGGCATCGTCATTCTGCGCGGAAACCTTGCTCCGGGTGGCGCCGTCGTCAAGACGGCTGGCATCTCCTTCGACGTCTTCGAAGGCCCGGCCCGGGTGTTCGATGGCGAACAGCTGGCTCTCGATGCTCTGTTTGAGCATCGGTTGCGCAAAGGGGATGTCGTCGTCATTCGCACCGAGGGACCACGGGGTGGTCCGGGGATGCGAGAGATGCTCCAGATCACTGGTGCGATCAAGGGTGCCGGCCTCGGACAGGACGTTTTACTGGTGACCGACGGCAGGTTCTCAGGTGGCACGACCGGCCTCTGCATCGGCCATGTCGCCCCCGAATCCGAAGTTGGTGGACCGCTCGGTCTGGTGGCCGAGGGCGATCGCATCCGGGTCGATATCAGCCAGCGTCGCCTGGACCTCCTGGTCGACGACACCACTTTGGATGAGCGACGGGCGGGCTGGAAACCCCACCCACCTCGCTACCCGACCGGGGTCCTCGCCAAATATGCCCGTCTGGTCGGTTCGGCCGAAACGGGGGCCGTCACCGGCGAGACCTGATCCTTGCGTAAATCCGGGGCATTTTCCTCCGCCGGATTTACGCAAGAATGAACGGCAATGGTCAAGGTCTATGCCATTGCCCTCTCCCTCGGGGTTGTCCTTCTCATCGCCTGGATCTTTTCGGTCTATCTGGCCGGAAACGTGGAGGCCTGGAGCGGTATCAGTCCCGAGGAGCGATTTGGCAAGCGGGGGCGTCAGGTGGTCGCCGGCCTGGTCGGATTCGGCATGGCGGGGATGTCCGCCGAGTTCTCCCCCCGTGATCTCTCCTGGCCGGTGTGCCTGGTGCTGGCAATCCTCGGTGCCGCCGCCGCCGCCTGGTACTCGACCTGGATCGATCGTCCCCGCACCGAACCCTCGTAGCGATGCTGCTCGTATCCGATGTCCACGGGGCCTTCGATGCCCTGGAAGCGGTAGTTGCCCGCGGACAGACGCTTCTGATACTGGGAGATCTGATCAACCTCCTCGACTACCGGACGCGGGAGGGAATCATCGCCGATGTGCTCGGCGAGCAGTTCGGCGCCCGCGTGGCGGGTCATCGGGCGAGCGGCGATTACCAGGCGATGCGCGATGCCTGGGGTGAGGTCGCCGGCGACCGTCGCGATGAGGTGAGAGCTGCGATCACCCGCGGCATCGAGGCGCAATATGCCGGCTGTCAGAAGGCCTTGGCGGGTGCAGTCGGCTTCTGCACCTACGGAAATGTCGATAACCCCGAGTTGCTGGCAGCGGTGCTGCCAGAGACGATGCGATTCGTCGATGGCGAGGTTCACGAGATCGAAGGCGTGACCGTCGGCTTTGTCGGAGGAGGCATCTCCACCCCCCTCGGAGCAGCGGGAGAGGTGACGGACGAAGACATGAGCCGAAAGCTCGAGAAGCTCGGTCCCGTCGACGTGCTCTGCTCGCACCTCCCGCCCCAAATCGATCCCCTCTGCACCGACGTCATAACCGGCCGGCGTGAGAGAAGCTCGGAACCCATCCTCGACTACGTGCGACGCTTTCAGCCCCGACACCATTTCTTCGGCGACGTCCATCAACCCCGGGCCGTGACCTGGAGGGTCGGGAAGACCCTGTGCCGCAACGTTGGTTACTTCCGGGCCACCAAGCGTCCGGTAATTTTCGAACGATGACGCGGGCCATGGCGGTCTTGGCGGTGGCCCTCAGCGCCTGTTCGTCACAGGCGATCCCCACCACCGGATTCTCAACGCCGACGACAGTGTCACCCGCCTCGGCCCCGACCACGAGCGCCACCCCAACGACAATCGCCCCGACTACCACTGCCGCTGTGACCACCACTGCCGCTCCCGAGCCGGGCACGGTGCGCCCCGACTGGCTGGGGACCAGGGTCCTCCCCGAGCGTCCCGACGGTCTCGGCGTTGCCCAACCAACCCCGCCCGAGATGGTCAACCGCCGGTTTCCTTCCCCCGACTTGTTGCCTCCGCCCACCGGAGACGACTTTGAATTCACTTTGGGACCGGTTCCGGCCGAGGTCGCCGCCCGTTCCTCCTGGCAGGAGGGCTGCCCGGTCAGCCTCGAGGAGCTGTCATATCTGACGGTGAGCTTTGTCGGGTTCGACGGTGCCAGCCATACGGGAGAGCTGCTGGTCAATGCCGGTCACTCCGAAGGGATCGTCGACGTGATGAGGCTGCTCTACGAGACCAGGTTTCCCATTGAAGAGATGAGAGTCATCACCGCCGAAGAGATCGAGGCTCCGCCCACCGGTGATTGGAACTCCACGACCAGCTTCGTTTGCCGGCCGGCGGTGGGGCGGGACAGCGGCTGGTCGATGCACGCGTTCGGTCTGGCACTTGACATCAACCCTTTTCACAACCCATATCTGCGGGGCGAGGTTGTGGTTCCCGAGCTGGCTAGCTCCTATACCGAACGTGCTGCGCTGCGTCCGGGGATGATCGATTCCGAGAGCCCGGTGGTCACCGCCTTCGCCGAGATCGGCTGGGAGTGGGGCGGCAATTGGCAAAGCGCCAAGGACTGGATGCACTTCTCGGAGAACGGTCGCTGACCCTGCGCCTAACTAATCTGCTGGGAAGAAATGGTTGAAGGCACGGTTGAGTCGATCGAGATTCGCGCCGATCCCACCCAGGTCTTCGCCGTCGCCTCCGACCTCGACTCCTACACCGAGTGGGCCACCGGCGTGAAGGAGATCGAGGTCCTCGAAAAGGACCAAAAGGGTCGGCCCGCCCGGGCCCGTTTCGTGGTCGACGGGATGATCAAAGAGATCACCTATGTCCTCAAGTACAGCTACGACGAGCCCCATTCGATGACGTGGGTTGCCGAGCCGGGGCCCGACCTCAAGGAACTCGAGGGTTCCTATGTGTTCAACGAGATCAGCGATGGACGCACGGAAGTCGTCTATGGCCTGCGGGTAGAGCCCTCTTTCACCATTCCGGGGTTCCTGCGCCGCCAGGCCGAAAAGCAACTCGTGGGTACCGCTCTGCGCGGCCTCCGCAAGCGCGTCGAACAGCTCGATCGCTAGTCCGAAATTCGGCGATCGTCTCGCTGGGCAAGCTCATATCCTGAGCTCGTGCGAGTAATCCTGGTCACGGGCAAGGGAGGCGTCGGCAAGACCACAGTTGCCGCAGCCACCGCGGTTTTGGCAGCCGATCGCGGCCACCGAGTCCTGGTGTCCTCCACCGACCCCGCCCACTCACTAGCCGATGCCCTCGATCAAAAGCTGGGCGACGTCGAAAGCGAGATCTTGCCTCGTCTCTGGGGCCAACAGATCGATACCCAGAGCCAGCTCGACCGACATTGGGGCTCGATCCGTGACCAGATCATGCAGGTCTTCGACTGGGGCGGGGTGAGCGGGATCGAGGCCGAGGAGTTCCTGGTCTTCCCGGGGATGGACGAGTTGTTTGCCCTCCTCGAAGTAGAGCGTCACGCCACCTCAGGACGTTACGACGTGATCATCGTCGACTGTGCTCCCACCGCCGAGACCCTGCGACTGCTCTCGCTCCCGGAAGTGCTGAGCTGGTACTTCGAGCGGGTGATGCCGGCCGAGCGGAGAATCATGCGGGCGGCCCGCCCGCTCCTGACACGCCTCACGGATCTGCCGGTTCCCGAGGACAACGTATTCCAGGCCGCCCAATCGGTGTTTGAAGGCGTGGAGAAGGTGAAAGCCCTCTTGGCCAACCCTCAGGTGACCTCGGCCCGATTGGTGGTGAATCCCGAGAAGATGGTCATCGACGAGGCGCGGCGAACATTCACCTACCTCGGGCTCTTTGGCTACGGCGTGGACGGGGTGATAGTCAATCGCGTCCTCCCCGACATCGTTTCCGACCCCTATTTCGATCGTTGGCGGTCGATTCAAAAAGGTCACCTCGAAGCCATTGATTCGGGATTTGCCGATGTGCCTCGCTTGCGGCTCCGTCTCTTTGACGACGAGATGGTGGGGATCGATCGGCTCCGGACTATGTCGGAGGAGCTTTACGGAGCGGAGGACCCGGTGCGGGACTTCGCCGGCCACAGCCCATTCCGGGTGACCGAGAAGGCCGGTGAGGTGACCATGGAGATGAAGGTGCCCTTCGTCGACAAGGGCGACCTCGATGTTTTCCGCCACGGCTCCGAGCTCTACCTGCAGGTGGGGCCCTACCGACGCTCCTTCGTCCTGCCCGACACGCTGCGCCGCCGGCAGGTGACCCGCGCCAAGCTCGAAAAGGGAACCCTGCGCGTCAACTTCGGACCGGTTCCGACCCGAAAGAAGAAATGACCGAATCCGAAACCGTCGAAGCGTTGCGGCGCGCTGGGAAGCGTTTTGCCTATCACCTCGCCATGGCGGGGGTCGAGGGGCTGAAGGCGTTATCGGCGGTTCTGGACGAACTCGCCAAAGTGGGCAAAGTCGATGAGGAGAAGCGTCAGGGTCGGCAGCGAATCGATGTCGAATAGCCGATCGGGCTCGTCCACGTTCATCGGTGTCGATGTCGGTGGCACGCAGATCAAGGCCGTTCGGTTGGAGGAGGAGACCGTCATCGAAGAATGGCGGATGGGACGCCAACCGGAGGGTTGGATCGAGCAAGTCGTCGATCTGGTTCGAAACGTCGGCTCCAGCGCCACGGTGGGTGTAGGCGTCGCCGGCCTGGTCGACCATGTCTCCGGGCGCCTGATCTGGGCCCCTCACATCGCCGACACCGATATCGAGCTGGGCCTCGAACTGGGCCGACGGCTCGGTCGACGAGTGTGGGTCGACAATGACGCGAACTGCGCGGTTCTCGCCGAGAGCCGGCTGGGCGCGGGTATTGGTTTCGACACCGTCTTGGTCGTGATGTTTGGAACTGGGATCGGGATGGGACTGGCGGTCAAAGGCGAGGTGTTTCACGGCCGCGGTCTGGCGGGAGAAGCCGGACACATGACGATGGTTCCGGATGGTGATCCCTGCCCCTGCGGGAAACGGGGGTGTTGGGAGACGGTGGTCTCGGGATGGAGATTGGACCAAGGCCTTCCGATAATGGCCGCAGGTACCTGGATGGGAAGGGGAATCGCCAATTTGATCGCGATCCTCGATCCCGACATCGTCGTGGTCGGAGGCGGAGTGATCGATGCTTCCGGTGAGGAGATCCTCGCGGCTGCACGCTCCGAGATCGGTTATGCCCTCGCAGGTGCGGACCATCGGGAGTCAACCCCCGTGGTGGCCGGGCGCTTCGGGATCTGGGCGGGAGCGGTGGGGGCGGCCTTGCTTCCGGGTGCTAAACGCTTCGCCGATTTATCCTGACCCAATGGACGAAGGCCAGCGGCCGAGTGGCTCGGTGCGACCCGACGAAGTAATTCCTCCCCAGGCGGGGGGTTCTATTCAGGCCCGGCAGCTGGCCAAAGACGCCGTCCTCATGCTGCCCAACCTGGTCAAGCTTCTTGGCCGGCTGGTGAAAGACCCCCGGGTGCCCCGGCGATCCAAGCTCGTCCTCCTGGCGGCGATAGGTTATGTGCTGTCGCCGATTGACATCCTTCCCGAGATGATTCCGGTGGCTGGAATCCTCGATGACCTGTTTCTGGTCGCCTTCGCCCTCAACCATCTGATCGAGCGGGCGGGGGAGGAGATCGTCGTCGAGCACTGGGACGGACCCCAGGACATATTGGCGATGGTTCGCTCGGCGCTGGGCACGATCAACGACTTCGTACCCCAAAAGATCCGCAAGCTGCTGGGACGCCTGGCCGGCGGCTGATGGTCCCGGTCTCGCTGACCATCCCCCAGTTCTCCAACGATCCCCAGCACCTTCTCACCCTGGCGGCGAGGGCTTCTGACTACGGGATCAATGGACTCTTCGCCTTCGACCACCTGGTTCCTTTGGGGGATCCCCATCGTCCGGTTTTCGAATTGACCGCCATTCTCGGTGCTCTCGGCGCTACCTCGGACGTAAAGGTCGGGTCGTTGGTGATGAGAGTGACGCTGCGCTCGCCAGAGGTCAGTGCCGCGGCGGCGGCCACGCTTGCAGCCCTCGTCCCCGGGCGGGCAATCCTCGGTCTTGGCATCGGGGACTCGATGTCGGCAGAGGAAGCCCACCGCTTCGGGCAGACACTGCCATCACTCGACGATCGCTTGGGCCTCCTCGGGCAAACTATCTCCGTGGTGAAGTCGATGGCCCCGACTTTGCCGGTGTGGGTCGGTGGCCGCCATCCGCACCTGCGCGAGCTGGCGGCTCGCCAGGCTGACGGCTGGAACGCCTGGGGGGCAGACGTCTCCGATCTGGTCGAAGAGGCGGCCGAGGTCCGAGCGAATGTCGGCGAGAGGCCCTTCTTGATCTCGTGGGGTGGGACCCTGGTGCTCGCTCCCGACGAGGCCACCCTGGCGACGAGGATCGCTGAACGAGGAGGGTCGGAGGGGGCGGTGGCCGGAACCCCTCCTGTCATCAAGCGGCGCCTGGAGGAACTGAGCGAGGTGGTGGACGAGATCATCGTCTCGGTGGTCCCCAACCGGCCCCCCAACTGGGAGCTCTTCTCACAAGCGGTCCTGGGCACCGCGTAAAACTCGTTTTTATCAGCCAGACCACTCGCAAATGAGCGGATTGCGCGCGGAGAACGGGCGATCGGCCAGAATTCGGAAGTGGACTTCCGTCGCATCGGCGATCTCCCGCCCTACGTGTTTGGGACGGTTAACCAGCGCAAGCTCGAGGCCCGGCGGGAGGGGGAGGACATCATCGACCTCGGTTTCGGCAACCCCGACATTCCGAGCGCGGTGAATGTGGTCGACAAGTTGATCGAGGCCGCCCAGAACCCCCGCAACCACCGATATTCGGTGAGCCGGGGGCTGCCGAATCTGCGCAAGGCGGCGGCCGATCGGTACCAGCGGCGATTCGGGGTGTCACTCGATCCTGAGGCTGAGGTCATCGCCACGATCGGAGCCAAAGAGGGCCTGTCGCACCTGCTCTGGGTCCTGGTCGAGCCTGGCGACGTGGCGGTCGTGCCTGAGCCTTCCTATCCGATCCACATTTACGCCCCCGGGCTGGCGGGAGCCGAAGTTCGCCGCGTTCCGGTGACTGCCGATGAGACCTACTTCGAACGGCTGGAGGCAGAAGTTGCTCGCGCTCCAAGTCCGCGCGTGGTCATCTGTGCCTTTCCCCACAACCCCACCACGATCTGTGTCGACCTCGGGTTTTTTCGCCGACTGGTGGAGATGGCCCATGAGCACGGATTCTTCGTGGTTCACGACTTTGCCTACGCCGACGTTCACTTCGACGGCTACCTGCCACCTTCGATCCTCGAAGTGGAAGGGGCAAAGGAAGTGGCGGTCGAGCTCTATACGTTGACGAAGGGCCATTCGATGGCCGGCTGGCGGATGGGTTTTTGCGTCGGCAACCGAGACGCGATCGCAGCCCTGGCCAAGCTCAAGAGCTATCTCGACTATGGCACCTTCCAACCGATTCAAGTTGCCTCGATCATCGCCTTGAACGAGGGAGACGAATACGTGGCCGAGGTCCGCGAGACGTACGAGAGACGCCGCAACGTGCTCGTCGAAGGTCTCAGCCGCAATGGGTGGAAGGTGGAGAGGCCATCGGGGACGATGTTCCTCTGGGCCCCGATACCGGATCCGTATCAGGAGTTGGGCTCGATGGCCTTCACCCTCGACCTGCTCGACCGGGCCAAGGTGGCGGTCAGTCCCGGGATCGGTTTCGGGCCTAGCGGCGACGGGCATGTGCGTTTCGCATTGGTCGAGAACGAGCACCGCATCTCGCAAGCGGTGCGTGGTATCCGCAAGGCCCTCGACCGGCTCTAATACTGCGCGGATTTTTCCGCTCCTGAGACGAACAAATCCGCACAGATTCGACCCGCTTCCCTTTCGTGCAGGAAAATTCGTCTCCCACACGAGAAAATCCGCGCAGCTGGTCACGAACGGGGGGAAGGCGCCGCCGACAGACCCCTTGCTCTCTCCTTGAATTCCTGACACCTTCTTTCGATGGACCTGGCTGCGATACATGCGTTCGCGGCGGTCAATCACGGTCTGGTGGATCGGCCGACCATCCAGCAGTACGGGTGCTCCGACGAGGCCGTCGCAGGCTTTGTGGGCGCGGGACATTGGACCCCGATCCACGCCGGCGTTTATCAGATCGGAGTTACACCCCTTACATGGCGGGGGCGGCTCCGAGCGGCGACGCTGGCCGCCGGGCCCCTGGCTGTCATCTCTCATCGCACCGCTGCTCAGCTGTGGGGGCTGCAGGGAGTCAGCTTTGCGCCGATCGAATTGACAGTCCCAGTCGGTCACCTTCCGACCCCCGAGAGCGTGATCGTCCATCGAACGCGCCGTCCCATCGAGCAGGGCATTGTCGACGCAATTCCGGTGGTGCCCGTTGAGCGGGCAATTCTCGACTCTGCTGCCTACGTGCCCATTGCCACAGTCGAGCAGCTCTACGACAGCGGCATCCGCCTGAGATTGACCTGCCCGGAGAAGATGGCGGAGTGTTTGTATGCCCATGGCAAGAGGGGAGTCAAGGGGCGTTCAAAGGTGCTCGCCATGCTCGACGGCCGACGAACCGGGCCAGCCCTCGGCAGTCCTGTCGAGACCTTCATCCTGCGCAGGATGCGTTTGGCCGGGATCGAGGAGCCGGAGCGTCAATTCATCCTTGTGTTGGCGGATGGCACCATCGCGGTTCTTGACTTCGCTTGGCCCCGGCGGGTCAAAGCGATCGAGATCGACGGATTGGAGGCTCACTCCGGTGCCCGTCAGCTCGAGTTGGACCTGGTGCGTCAAAACCTGATCCTCGAGTCAGGATGGCAGCTGCGTCGGTTCTCGGGGCGATTCGTGATGCGAAACCCTGGTTTGGTTATCCAAGAGATTGCCCGCTTTCTCGCTGCCTGATCTCTGCGCGGATAAATCCGTATCCGGCACGGAAAAACCTGCACAGCAGCCACCCCAGGTGAGTTCTGTGCGGAAAAGTTCGTGGCTGGCACGGAAAAATCCGCGCAGAGGGTTGAACTACCCTCGGGCCATGGCATTTTCAGACGGGAGCGCCGACTTTCGCTCCGACACCGTTACCCGACCGACCGAGGAGATGCGCCGGGCGATGGCGGAGGCCGAGGTGGGAGACGATGTTTATCACGACGACCCCACCGTCAACGCCCTCGAGGAGGAAGCGGCAGCGGTAGTCGGGAAGGAAGCAGCGGTCTTCATGCCGACGGGGACCATGGGAAACCAGATCGCGGTGATGCTGCAGACCAAGCCCGGCGACGACGTCCTGGCCGATCCCGGGGTCCATGTGCGCAACGTCGAGGCCGGGGGGCCGGCGGCGCTCTCGGGAGTCGCCTTTCGTACGGTCGATTCGACTGCTGGACAGGTGACACCGGCCCAGGTCGAGGCGGCCATAGCCCAGGCCGGGTTCTTTCCCCGCATCAGGCTCATGATCTGGGAGAACACCCACAATCTCTCCGGTGGAAGAGTCGTGCCTCACGAATTGATGGCGGAGACCAGCGCCACGGCTCGCCGCCACGGCCTGGCGATTCATCTCGACGGGGCCCGGCTCTTCAACGCCGTGGTCGCCTCGGGCGTTTCCGCCGACTCATTTGCCGCCACGGCCGACACCGTCCAGTTCTGCTTTTCCAAGGGCCTGGGGGCCCCTGTGGGCTCCGTGCTCTGCGGGACCGAGGAGATGATGGGGGAGGCTCGCTATCTTCGCAAGCGCATGGGCGGGGGCATGCGCCAGGCGGGCGTGATCGCCGCCGCCGCTCGAATCGCCCTCCGGGATCGGGATCGACTCAAGGAAGACCATGAGCTCGCCCACTACCTGGCCGAGAGCCTCGACCGCGCCCATTCAGGCCTGGTCGATGTCGCCCAGGTGGAAACCAACATGTGCCAGATCCAACCTGAGCGCCTTCCGCGGCCTCTTCCCGAGTGGCGAGAGGCCTTGTCAACCCAAGGAATCAAGATCAACCCCGCGTTTGGCGGCATCCTCCGTCTGGTGACCCACCGCGACGTCAACCGCGACGACGTCGACCGCCTGGTTCGCAGCCTCGGCTGATCTCGGTGGCGCCGGCTGTCCTTTTTCCCGGGCAGGGAAGCCAGTTCCGGGGAATGGGCGCCGACCTCTTCGATCGTCGGCCCGATCTTCTGGGACCAGCAGCTGACGAGATCCTCGGTTGGTCTCTCCGCCGGATGTGCCTGGAGGCCGGGGACGAGGAGTTAACCCGGACCGAATACGCCCAGCCGGCCCTCTACGCCGTCAGCTACGCCCTCTGGGACGAGTTGGAGAAGCAGCTGCCGGTGGCCCCCGCCGCCGCAGCCGGCCATTCGCTCGGTGAATACACCGCGCTGGCAGCCGCCGGTGCCCTCGACTACGAGCAGGGATTGGCAGTAGTGGCGGAGCGGGGGCGGGCGATGGCAGGGGCCGCCGATCAGGAAGCCTCGGGGATGGCCGCCGTCATCGGCAGCGACCTTGAAGCCACCGAAAGCGCCGCTCTGGCCCGACGGCAGATGGGGGGACGCCTCTTCGTTGCCAACATCAACGCCCCCGGCCAGATAGTGGTCGCCGGTGGCGCCGAGGACCTCGACTGGCTCGAGGCCGAAATCCCCAACTTGGGTATCAAGAGGGTGATACGCCTGAAAGTAGCGGGAGCTTTCCACTCCCCATTCATGGAAGCTGCCGCCGACCGCCTGGCGGCGGCCCTGGCGGGGGTGGAAATTAGGGAAAGCCGTTTTCCAACCTGGAGCAACGTCACCGCCGAACCCCATCAGCGAGATCACATCAAGGATCAGTTGGTCCGCCAGGTGATCTCACCGGTACGGTTCGCCGACACCTTGCAAGCGATCGCCGCCGCCGGGGCCGATACCTATGTCCACGTGGGACCGGGCGATGTCACTTCCGGGCTAGCCAAGCGTTCGGCTCCCGGACTTCGCTATCTGGCGGTGTCGGATCACGCCGGGATCCCGCCCGTGATTGAGGCTCTCGGTACCATCGACTGAGATAGGAGGGACGATGGCCAACGCGATGATCACCGGGTGGGGAAAGTGCATGCCGGAGGCGGTGCTTTCCAATCACGATCTCGAGCAAATCGTCGATACCAGCGACGAATGGATCACGACTCGAACCGGGATCAAGGAGCGGCGGATCTCCCATGCCGAGGTGTCGGATATGTCCGCCGTCGCCGGAACCCACGCCCTCGCCGCCGCCGGAAAGACCGCGGCTGATCTGGATTTGATCATTGTCGGAACGTGCACGGGCGACTCCCTCATCCCCTCCACTGCCTCCCTGGTGCAGGCGAAGTTGGAGGCCTGGCAGGCAGGCGCCTTCGACGTGAACGCTGCCTGCTCGGGCTTCATCTACTCACTAGTCATCGGCTCGAACATGATCGCCGCCGGGACGCATCGCACGGTGCTGGTGATCGGAGCCGAGAAGCTTCACTATCACCTCGATTTCACCAACCGGGCGACGGCAGTGCTCTTCGGTGATGGTGCCGGGGCCGTCGTCTTGGAGGCGACCGACGAGGATGTCGGTCTGCTGGCTTCCGAGCTGGGCATGGACGGTTCCGCCGCTTCGATCCTTTGCATTCCCGAGCACGGGACCGCCGGGGATCGCAAGAATCCCGATCCCCGCCGATCGGGGATCAACATGGACGGCCCCGAGGTCTTCCGACGGGCTGTTACCACCATGGGCGACGCCTCCGTCCGCGTCCTCGATAAAGCCGGGATCAGCCTGGATGACATCGGGCTTTTGATACCCCACCAGGCCAATGTGCGGATCATCGACGCCACTGCCCGCCGGCTCAAGCTCGACCCGGCCAAAGTCATGATCAACATCGAGTCCTATGGCAACACCTCGGCGGCCACCATTCCTGTGGCCCTGACCGAGGCTCTCGAATCCCACCGCATCCAGCCCGGTGCGATCATCGTCCTCGCCGCCTTTGGTGCCGGCCTCTCATGGGGAGCGGCGGTGATTCGGTGGGGCCAGCGAGTCGAGCCTTTGGGGACGAGCGATGCCGCCCTTCCCTCCAACGATCGCAGCACCATGGATTTGCTGGCTCCCAACCTCGAGTTTTTCGGTCACCTGGCCAGTTCGTGACCCGCACCGCCCTCGTTACCGGGGCGTCCCGGGGGATCGGTCGTGCGATCGCCCTCGCCCTGGCCGAGGCGGGCCATGTGGTGGCCGTCAATTTCAGCGTGTCTGCGTCCGCCGCCCATGGGGTCGTGACAGAAATCGAAAGCCGAGGTGGGAAGGCGGCTGCCTTCGGCGCTGACGTCTCCGATGCCCAGGCGGTGGAGGGGCTCTTCGCATCGGTTAGTGGCGAGCTGGGACCGGTCGAGATCATGGTCAACAACGCCGGCATCACCGCCGACAACCTGCTTCTCCGGATGAGCCCGGAGGAGTTCGACCGTGTTCTGGCCACCAACCTCCGTTCGGCGTTCCTCTGTACGAAGGCGGCCCTGAAGTCGATGCTGCGAGCCCGTTTCGGGAGGATCATTTCGATCTCCTCGGTGGCCGGCATCGCCGGTAACCCGGGACAGGCCAACTACGCCGCTTCCAAGGCCGGCCTCATCGGGTTCACTAAGTCGGTGGCAAAGGAGGTGGGAAGCCGCGGAATCACAGCCAACGTGGTCGCGCCCGGCTTCATCGCCACGGATATGACCGCTGCCCTTTCCGAGGAGGTCAAGCAGGGGGTTTTGTCCACCCTCAGCCTGGGAAGGTTTGGAGAGCCGGAGGAGGTGGCTCAGGTGGTGGCATTTCTCGCATCCGAGCGGGCCTCCTACGTCACCGGTCAAGTTTTGGCGGTAGACGGCGGTCTGGCGCTTTAATGCCAGCGAGAAGAACAGGAGAGAACCAGCCCGATGGAAAAAACTGACATAGAAACGCGATTGCGGGATGTGCTCGTCACCGAACTCGGCCTCGACGCCGAGAAGATCAACCCGGCGGCCAACTTCGAGACCGATCTCGACGTGGACTCCCTGGGCGTCGTCGAGTTGCTGATGGCGATGGAGGATGAGTTCGGAGTGAAGATCCCCGACGATGAGGCCGAGCACATCCACACCGTGGGGGAAGCCATCGACCTGGTTCATCAGAAACTCAACTCCTAACCTGATTGGACAGCTGATGGGGCGACGACGAGTAGTCGTCACCGGGATGGGGGTGATCACCCCGGTCGGCAACGACGTCGATACCTTCTGGCAATCGCTGGTCTCCGGCCGTTCCGGTATCGGTCCGATCACTCATTTCGATACCACGGGTTACCGGACAAAAATCGCCGGTGAGGTCAAGGATTTCGATCCTGCCGACCATTTCGACAAACGCGAGATCCGCCGCATCGATCCCTTTTCGCAATTCTTCTTGGTGGCCGGGCGTCAGGCTCTGGCACAGGCCAAGATCGCCTTTGCGCCGGAGGACGCTGACAACGAACGGGCCGGGGTGATGGTGGGAGCGGGCTTCGGCGGCATGGGTGCGTTCATCGATGAGGTGGCGTTGATGCTCGACCGGGGACCGGATCGGGTCAGCCCCACCGGCATCCCCAAGATCATCGCCAACATGGCCGCCGGCCTCGCCTCGATCGAGAACAACCTGCTGGGACCGGTGAGTTGCGTCGTCACCGCCTGCTCAGCGTCTGCCAACGCCATCGGTGACGCCGCCGAGCTGATCCGAAGAGGGGCGGCCGATGTCATGCTCGCCGGCGGGTCGGAGGCGGCTATCACCACCTACGGAGTGGCCGGGTTCAACCAATCACGAGCATTGTCGGTTCGCAACGACGAGCCCGCCCGAGCCTCACGGCCTTTCGACGCTGAGCGGGATGGATTCGTGATGGGCGAAGGGGGCGGGGCTCTGGTGTTGGAGGATCGGGATCGGGCCCTCGGACGGGGGGCGGAGATCATCGGCGAGATCGTCGGCTACGGGATGTCGGCGGACGCCTATCACATCACTCTGCCGCGGCCGGGCGGAACCGGGGCCGCCCGGGCGATGAAGGCGGCCATGACCGATGCCGCCTTAAAGCCCGGCGACATCTCCTATATCAACGCCCATGGCACCTCGACTGAGGCCAACGATGCCACCGAGACCGCCGCCATCAAGATCGCTCTCGGCGATGACGCTTATCGGGTGCCGGTGTCGTCCACCAAGTCGATGACGGGTCACATTCTCGGCGGGGCCGGAGCGGTGGAGGCGATCGTCTCCTTGCTGGCGCTCAACCAGGGGCTCCTTCCCCCCACGATCAATCAGGAAACATCCGACCCGGAATGCGACCTCGACTACGTTCCCAATGAGGCCCGTCGCTTCTCGGGGGATTTTGCAATGTCGAACTCTTTCGGGTTTGGAGGTCACAACGTGGCGCTGGTCCTGGGCTCGGCCCGCGTGGCGGGTTCAGAGCCCGCCTAGCTCTCAGGCTGGTCCCGGTCCCGCTCCTGGCGGTATTCGGCGATCGAACGAGCAGTCAGCGCCAGGACGACCAGCAGTCCGGCACTGGCAATGACGAAGGCCCCGACCCCGATCAAGCTGGCGGTCAGCGGACAACCGGGAGCGGGAGCGGGCTGATCGGCCCGACAGGAGACGTTGGTGATGACAAATCCCATCCAGCCGACCAGGCCTCCCAGCACCAAGGAAGGAATCACCAGGTAGGGATTGGGTTTCCTCAATCTTGACCCAGCACCCGCCGGATGTCCTCAGGAGCCAGCTCGGGGGGAATCATCAATCGTGAGCCGCCCTCGATGAGGGGCCTGACCGCCAGGCGGACGTCGGAGGAGGCGGCTACGTAGGTGGCGGCGATCATCAAACCCAGCCACAGCCATCGCCCGGGTGATGGGAGCCACAGGCTTCCCAGGGCCAACAGAGGGGGGGCGGCCCGGGCGGCTAGGAGCGCCCCCGGGAGCCGTCGGGCGTAAATGAGGAGAGCGAGCCACGACAGTCCCGCCAGCCAAGGGAGAGGGCCGGGGTCATCACCAAGCGTGACGAGACCAGTCAGGCCTGGAGCAGCGAGGAGTGTCACTGCCAGCACCGCTGCCTTCGTCGGGATAGGGGCAGCCGAGGTTCGTCCTCGGATCCATCCACCCAGGCGCGGATCGGCGAGGAGAAAGCTGCTGAAGGCTATGAGCAGCACTCCGAAGTACCAGGGAGTGCTGCGCTCGTGAAGGAGGGCAATGGTCGCCTCAACAACGACGGTGGCCACTCCCAGCCGATAACCGAGTCGACTGCTCTCAATCAGGATCGCGACCACTGCCAGTGCGGAGGCGATCAGTAAGGAGGCGACGAGAACGAAAGATGTGCCGCGGTGCCACGGCCGTGGTTCATCGACCAACACGAAGGCCCATGCCACAGAACATGCCAGGATGGACAGAGTTGCCCACCAGTGACGGCCGCTCATCTACATTCTGTGGGCCCACAGATGGGCAGGGCCTATCTCTGAACCCTGGGTTCGCATGAAGGTGAGCTTCGCAGAAAAAATTCTCCACGCCGACATGGACGCCTTCTTCGTCGAAGTCGAGCGAAGACGCCAGCCCGCGCTGCGCGGTCAGCCCGTGGTGGTTGGTGGTGGGGGACGACGGGGAGTGGTAGCGGCGGCGAGTTATGAGGCCCGGGCATTCGGGATCCACTCGGCGATGCCAATGTCACGGGCTCGGTCGGCTTGTCCCCACCTGGTGATTGTCCCTCCCGACCACGCTCATTACTCCGACGTGTCCGCCGAGGTCTTCGCCATTTTCTCGAGCTTCACTCCCGCAGTCGAGGGACTGTCTCTCGACGAAGCCTTTCTCGACATATCGGGTCTGCGCCGGCACTACTCCGGTCCCAACGAGGTGGGGACCGCGCTCCGAGAAAAGATCCGCCATGAGCTCGATCTCCCGGTTTCGGTGGGAATCGCCGTCAACAAGCTGGTTGCCAAAGTTGCTTCCGAGGCCGCCAAGCCGGATGGTCTGCGTCTGGTTCCCGCCACAGAAACCCTGAGCTTTCTCCACCCGCTCGGGGTGCGGGCGATTTCGGGCGTGGGGGAGGCCACACACGCTGCACTGGAGGCGTTAGGGGTGACAACGGTTGGAGAACTGGCCGAAATCGCCCCCGAATTGCTGGAACGGCGGCTGGGACGGGCGGCGGGAAGGCATCTGGCCGCACTCGCCCGGGGCCAGGATGAGCGGGCGGTGGTTTCCGACCGCCAAACGAAGTCGGTGTCGGTTTCCGAGACCTATGACTTCGACCTCCGGACCCCCGCCGAGATCGACACCGAACTATTACGACTTTGCGACCGGCTCGGTGCCCGACTCCTCCGAGCAGATCTCGGCGGCCACACCGTCTCGGTCACGGTCCGTTATTCGAACTTCGAAACGATCGTCCGTCAGACCACCGGCCGGAAGCTGGTGGCGACCTCGCGCGAGCTCTTCGCCGCCGCCCGCGAGCTCCGGCCCCAGTTCGACTGGAGCCGACCCGTCCGGCTTCTCGGAATCGGCGTGAGAGGCCTCTCGGAAGCCGGAGATTCCGGCCAAATAAGCACCGATTCCGATCCGCGCTGGGAGGTCGTGAGCGGAGCGATCGCCAACGTGCGCGAGCGGTTCGGTGAAGATTCGCTCGGTCCGGCGCGAGTAGTGATTCGCAAAGAGAGTTGATCGTGAAAACCGTGCCATGAACCCGGGTCGAATTGAATCCCGAGTTCGTATACTGACCCCAGTCGCCTCGGATGAAAGAAACAGGAGTCACAGGTCATGCCGCTGAGTGACCGGGAGCAAAAAATCCTGGCGGAGATCGAGCGTCACTTCCACGCGGAAGATCCAAATCTGGTGCGCGCAGTTCGCCGCATCGATCGCAGCGGCAACAACGGCAATCGCTGGGCGACCGTGGGTGTGGTCTTAGGTCTGGTCCTCGTCGCCGCCGCGTTCAGTCGCAACACGATCATCGCGGTACTCGGTTTCGTCCTTGTTGTGTGGAGCGCCAACTACCTCGTGCAGAAATTTCTGACGCGTCAAACGAGTCGCGAGACAGAGTCCGAAGAAACCGACAACACAATTCGCAATAAAGGTCGGCGCCGCTTCAGACGCGACTGATCGACGCCGCTACAGTGGCGCACCCGCCGATCACACATCATCAAACGAGGGGTAGTCGGCGGACAAGAATTTTGGAGGGATACCGATCGCGATGCCGCTTCCGATTGACTCGAGACGCGAACGCGTCGGTTCGTTTGTGGCCGCTGGCCAGTTGGGAGGAGAGGATCGTTGCAGCAGGCTTTTACGGCGGAGCAGACGTGCAGGCTGACCAACTGCACACCACATCAGTTGCGCTACTGGGACCGGATGTCGCTCGTGAAGCCGAGCGTCCAACAGACAGGGGGCAGGCCGGGCGTCCGGCGTCTCTATTCGTTTCGTGACCTCGTCGCTCTACGCGTGGTCCACTCATTGATCGTCAACGGGATGTCTCTGCAGCGGGTGCGACGGGCCTGGGATTACCTCCGCCGTCATGGCGACATGGAGATGCACATGAGCCAGATGAAGTTGATCTCCGAAGGCAAATCGCTTTACGAGATCAGCGCCCAGGACGGTCTGGTGCTCGATGCCCTCCGAGAGGGTCAACTGGCCTTCTTTGCCGGACTGGATCAGATCACGAGGGAAGTGACCGAAGACGTCACCCGCTTTGAGCTCGACCGCGACCAGTTCCTGCAGATGCTGCGCCGGGTCGAGGATGACGTCAACGAGGAGCGACGAGTCTCAGCCGAGGGCTGAACCAGGTTCGGGGTCGGCCGCCGATGCCTCGAAACAGGCTGGCCGGTTGCAGCCAGACGAGTCCCCGGCGCCACGCCGGATAGCGCCTCTGAATCGATCGCTCGGCGATCTCCAGGGCTGAGCGCCCGTCCGTCACGGTGCGGTTTCCAAAGAGGTGAGCGGTGAGTCGATCGGCCAGCGGCCGCAGCCCGGTTTCGCCACCGAAGGAGGACGCGATCTCCGCCGGCGTCTTTGATGGGGCAGGACGGTAACCCAGGTCCGTCAGGCGATCGATGAGTTCGGCCCACCCGGCGGCTATGTCTCCTCGCCCAAGACGCCGCAGGCGGCTTTGCCGCCGAACGAGCTTCAAGATCGGAATCAAAGTCACTGCTCCCACCGGCACCAGCCACCATGTCCAGTCAAAGCGCGTCGCCCGGGCACCCAACGTTTGGCCATCGGTGGGGTCGAGTTGCTCCTCGAGAAAGCGGCGGTCAATTCCGGCGAGTGATCCAGGCAAATTGAGAGGACCCTGGGCGGGATCAACCGGTGCCGGCAGGTATTCGGAAGGACTGAATCCCACCGTCGCCGCGGTGGGGGGATTGGTGCCGTCAGAGCGCGGGGTGGGATCGAAGCGCACCCAACCCTGGCTCTCCATGAAGAGCTCGACCCAGACGTGGCCATTGCGGGCGCGGACGACGATGACCTCGCTGCCGTCGGACTGGGTCTCTATCTCTCCCGGCGAGAAGCCAAAGACGAGCCGGGCCGGAATTCCCAGGGAGCGGGCCATCACTGCCATCGCCGCCGCGAACTGCTGGCAGTATCCGCGCCGATAGTTGGTGCTCTCCGGCTCGAGAATCCATTCCTCCAGATTGAGGGTGGTGTGACCGGTAGAGACGGTGGCGTCGTGGACAAAACCGCCGGTGCTGCGAAAGAACTCTTCCAGGACGAGGCCCCGCTCGAAGGGGGTGCTGGCCTGGGCCGTTATCTGCCGGGCGAGGGCGCGGAGGACGTCGGAGAAGTCTTCGGGCAGATCGGTGTAGAGATTGGTCAGGCGGGCGGAGGGACGGTCCGAGGCGCTCTCGACCGGAGAGAGATTGAAGAGACCCTGATCCTGGGCGTTCTGGAACATCGGGGACAAGGACTCGTCTTCGGTGGCCAGGACCGCCAGATTGGGAACCGGAATCTCCGATATCACGCGGTACTCGAGTCCCTCCTTGGTGAGGGCGTCGAACTTGATCGAGCCGTCCTCCCGACTCCGATGGCTGGCAAAGAGCAGGGAGTCGTCGGTCTGCAAGCTCCGCGGCGAGTAGAGGATAGGAATGTAGGGCTGGCGGAGGGCGGCGATGCGGACGATGCTCTCAACCAGAACGGTCTCGCCGCGGAAGGCAAGGTCCTCTGCTTCCCAGTCCGATTGATCGTTCGCTCGGGAAATATCAAGGTTGGCGGGACGAAATTCGGTGCCGTCGAACGTGTCGAGTGTGATCAATTTCCAGTAGAGCTGGGAATTCGGCGGCGCCGATGGAGATACCCGGGCGATGAATACCACCTCGGGGTTGTCGGCAATCAGATCCTGTTGGAGGGAGGCGAACTGGTTGTAGGTGATGCCCCCGAAAAGGCCGCCGCCGAATCCGGTGGGATTGCGCCATGCCACCAGGCCCGACTCCGGGACCGAGGCGGCGAAACGAAACGTAGACAGGGTGCCGGCCAGGGCCACGAAGGCAACCATCAGGATCGGCATCCCGTAGGTGTGCGAAGACAAGGGCTGGCCCGAAGGTCGCAAGCGTGCCCGGCCGCCGCTGCGATCGCTGGCCGCCGCCCAAAACGCAAAGGCGCCGATGGCGATCAGGGCGGCGGGAGCCCACCAGGTGGGCGGTCGTCGATCAAAGGTTGCAGCCAGAAGATAAAAGGCGAGGATCGGAATCGTGGCCCGGAGTGGTCGGCGGGCAAACAGGCCGGAGATCGCGAGGGCACCCAGCGCCCAGAAGACCACGGCCAGTACGGCCACCAGACCGGGGGAGGCCGTGACCGGAGCTGATCCATACCTGATCAACTCAATGGCGACGGCCATCTCGGCTCCCACGGCAGCCGGCGTTGCGGCCGTGGGAACGAGCCCGCCAGCGAGTGTGTTGGCGGCAGTGAGACGGGCGAAGACCAAGGCGGCGCCCCCCAGCCCGAGGAGGAATGTAAGCGCAGGACCCAACCGGGCAAGTCGAGAGGCGGCCGCAACCGCGGCTCCGATCAATGTGGCGACGATCAGGACCGAGGCCAGGTCGGGGTCGGTCGGGCCTCCCTCGATCAGCCGTCCTACTCGGTGGAGGGCGAGCAGGAAGGCGCCGAAAGCAGCTAGGAGGCCGAGGCGGGTGCCCACGTCCTTATTCCGATCTGGCCAAAGGCTTGGGTCCACAGAGGCGCCCATTTGGCCCCCGATCCCGCCACCAAGGTCTTGACTGCCATCCGCTGGAAGCTCGCGAGGAGAGGGCCCGGGGTATCGGTGGCGGCCAACAGCACCCCGGCCCGGAACTGGCCCTCGAGCAGTCGCAGCACCGCCAGCACATCCTCATCAGGGGTCCCGGTGACGAGGATCAGGGCGCCGCCCTTCCCGCTCCGGCGCAGCCGAGATGCCACCGCCCGCAAATCGATGGCTGGATGCGGCTGGATCTTGGCGAGCTCTTCGAAGGCGGTCTGCGCCTGGGCGAGATCGATCAGCCCCCCTCCCATCCAGAGATCGGCGGCGAAGGTCGACGCCAAGTGAACCGAAACGGAAGCCACGCCCCGCACGGCCCTCTCGAAGTCATCAGGGGTGGCGAAGCTCCGTTTGCGAACGTCGAAGAAGACCAGTGCCCGCGACTGCCAGGGAGTTTCCATTTGGCGGATCATCAGCTCGTCGAGGCGGGCGGTCGAGGGCCAGTGCACCCTCCGGAGGTCATCGCCCTCCTGGTAGCTGCGCAAAGTGTAGAAATCTTCTCCTCCCCGACCGCTGTGCTCGGGTCGGCTGGCGCTGGTGGCCGGGTCACGCCCGCGGACGTTGGGATAGCCAGAGAGAGCCTCGACCGACGGGTAGACGATCAGCCGGTCGTCGACTCCGTGGGAACTCTTGATGCTGGCCAGACCAAAGGGGTCCCGGACCTCAACTTCGGCGGGGCCGACGGTGTAGATGCCGCGGGGTCGGCAGACGATTTGATAGGAGGCCGAGGCGATGGCCTCCCCGGGGAGGGATCCGATCTGAAAGTGGGCAGTGCCGAGACCACCGACGCCGTCTTCTATCGTCAGAGCGGGAGCGGGCAGGCGTCGCTGGTTTTCGATCCCCAAGGCCACCGCCGCTCTTTCCCCTTCGTGAACCATGCTCGGTTCGAGCTGGCGGGAGACACGGATCCGGGGGCGAAGGACCCGGGTGATGAGCAGGGCACCGACGACCGCCGTGAGCAGTGCGGCTCCGGCGGCGAGTAACTCGATCTCACCCAAGGCGACCCAGGCGAGGAGCAGGGCGAGACCGGACCCGAAGACCGACGCTCCCCGCGGGGTCATTGCTAACTCGACCGGTGAATCGGAATCTTGATCCCCTCCAGCACCGCGGCCAGCAGCTCAGGAGCGGTGACTCCGCGCATCTGTGCCTCGGGTCGGAAGGTCAATCGATGTTCGAGAACCGTCCCCGCCAACTCCTTGACGTCATCTGGGGTGACGTAATCCCTCCCCTGAGAGGCGGCGAGAGCTCGCGTGGCTCGCTGAAGAAAGAGCGCCGATCGAGGGCTCGCCCCCAAGAGCACCTCCGGGTGGCGGCGGGTCCCCTCGACCAGGTCGATGATGTAGCCCCGGACCGAGCCCACCACCTGGACCTGGCGGGCCACCTCGATCATCTTGGCGACGTCGATATCGGTGACCACCGGTTTGAGATCGTCGAAGGTGGAACGCAGACTGTGGGTCTCCATCATTTCCAACTCCTTTTCCCGGTTGGGGTAGCCCACCGCTACCCGCATCATGAAACGGTCGAGCTGCGCTTCGGGGAGGGGATAGGTGCCCTCATGCTCGATCGGGTTCTGAGTGGCCACCACCATGAAGGGCTCGGGGAGGGGGCGGGTCACGCCATCAGTGGTGACCTGTCTTTCCTCCATGGCTTCGAGCAGAGCCGCCTGGGTCTTGGGGCTGGCGCGGTTGATCTCATCTCCCACCACGATGTTGGCGAAGATAGCCCCCGGCTTGAAGACGAAGGAAGACTCATGCCGATCCCAGATCGACACCCCGGTGACGTCGGAAGGCAGCAAGTCGGGGGTGAATTGAATGCGGTTGAACTCACAATCGATCGATCTCGCCAGCGACTTCGCCAGGAGCGTCTTGCCCACCCCAGGGACATCCTCGATCAGGACGTGTCCTTCGGCGATGAGACAGACGAGAACCTGTTCGATCGGAACCCGCTTGCCCTGGATCACGCGCTCGATGTTGTCGGCCACGGCCGCGAATCGATCGGCGAAGCGATCGACTTCGGATTGATTGAGCGCAGTCATCGCCGAGCGTGATCTTGCATCGGTAACACGCCGAATTGCAGCAGCCAAAGAGTGGGTCCGACCACGCCCTGGCTCATGTCTGGTCCCTTCCGTGCATGTCGCAATAGTCCCTGGGGGCGAATGGGTGCCCGGGTAGGCTGCACCCTATTCAGGGGTGAATCTAAAGGAGGCTCCGGTGGGCCGCGGACAGGCAACGCCTGAGGGCGGAAACTCAGGGGGATCGGACTTCGATACGGACGAGCGGGCGGTGGCGCGCGGGGTCGCTGCACTAAGCGACGCCGTAGGTGCCCCGACCCAGCTATTGCCCAGCATCATCACCACTGCCTACGCCTTGCGGCCCCACCGGTGGTGGACCCAGTTGCCATTCCTGCCGCTGCCGGAGCCTGAGTACGTTCGTTGGCGTCTTTACACCGCTTACGGGAACCGGCGTCAGCGTCCCACACTTTCGGACATCGCTTCCTTTGCCGTTTGGCGGCAAGGGATTCGCCGGCTGGTCGATATGGGGAGCAAGTGACAATTGCCGGCCTTCGCCAGCGACTCGAGAATCTCGAGGGGGTGGCTTCCATCCAGCTCGAGCTGGCCGATACCGGATTGTCGGGAATCCGGGTAACGCTTTCGGAAGGAGCCGATGAGGCCATGGTTCTGGAACGGATTAGAGCCATGCTTGTCACCTATGGCTTGCGGGCTCCGGAGCAGGTGACTGGCAGCCGGGGGGATGCCGAAGACGCCGCCGACCCGGTGGCGGTCCTCAGCCAGGAGGGTGACAGACTCCGGGTCGAGGTCAGAGGGCAGGGCGAGACGGTCAGCGCCATCGTCGACCCGAGCCCGCTCAGTGCGGCTCGAGCGGTAGCCGCAGCTCGGGCCCAACTCCGGGGTGAGCCGGCTCCGGAAGTGATGTGGATCGGCCTCGATCAAATCGGGGCATTTTCGGTTCTCACGATCCTCACCGCCCAACCAGACGACAAGGTCTCGGTGGGATCGGTGGTGGTGGAAGGTGATTGGGCCCAGGCCCTCAACCGAGCCTTGGCCGCCGCCTCCGCCTAAGAGGTTTCCCCCCCAGCGAACGAAGTGAGCGTGGGGGGAGGTGTCGCCGAAGGCGACGGAGGGGCTAGGCGCTGAGGAGGTAGGGCTGCCAGCTGGGGTCGAGCACGAACCCGGCCGTGGCGTAGATCCAGCTGTAACGGTGGGGGGGAGTGGGGCGCCGCACCAAGTTCAGGCCCACCTCGCCGGGGAGACGATCACCCTTGCGAAGGTTGCACCGGCGGCAGCAGGCGACGACGTTGTCCCAGGTGTGAAGTCCTCCTCGTGATCGCGGCGTGACGTGGTCAAGGCTCTCGGCGGGGGCCCCGCAGTACTGACAGGTTTGCCCATCGCGTCCGAAGACCGCTCGTCTCGAGACCGGCACCGTTCTCTCGAAAGGAACCCGGACAAAGGTGTTGAGCTTGGCCACCGACGGCACTGCGATCGCCATCCGCTCTGAGTGCCACACCTCGTCGCGCTCGGCAACCACCGAGGCCCGGCCGCGGGCAACGAGCACCACCGCTCTCCGCGCCGGCACCACCGAGAGCGGTTCAAACGTCGCATTGAGAATCAGGGAGGCCGCCATCCCGACGTGAGATTAATGGGAGAGCACGCCGAGTCCCGAGAACTTTGAAGTGGGTCGATCGAGCGCCTACGAGATACTCGGTGGGGGAAAGTGTTGACAAGTGGGGGGAAGTGGGGCATGATGTGCCGGCACTGGAGGAGAGTGCAGCAATGAGGGAAGCACAGCCATGTTCACGGGCCGTCATGTTCACACGATCGACGAGAAGGGTCGCGTCGTGCTGCCGGCGAGGATCCGCAAGGGGTTCGAAGGTCATGACTCCTGCATGCTGGCTCCGGGGTCCGACGGACAGATCACTTTGAATCTTCCCGATGAGTTCGAGGCCTTCACCCGGGCGATGCTGGCCGACGCCAAGAGCACGGGGGAGCGCAGTGCGGCCCGCGTCGTCCTCCAAAGCGCGATCGAGCAGCCCTTCGACAAGGCGGGTCGGATCCTCGTCCCCGAGGCTCTCCGACAACACGCCGGGATCACTGTTCCCTCCGAGGTGGTGGTGGCAGGCGCAGGTCTCCACGCTGAGATCTGGAACCTCGAGCTCAACCGGCGCGACTACGCGCTCGGGTCGTCGGTGCTCATCAAGTCCGAGCTGGCGAAGGAGGCAAGAGGCTCCTAGCCCTGGATCATCGCCAGCCCCCCGGATACCAATCGGAAGGCCCCTGACTCCGCCCGCTTCCTTTTGGTGCCAGCGCCCGGGGGGCTGGCCATGACCCAGGACCGGGAGTCGGAGCGGGAGTACCACCGTCCGGTCATGGCGGCGGCGGTTTCCGAGCTCATGCGACCGGTTCCGCCGGGAGTGGTGGTCGACGCCACTTTCGGCGGGGGTGGTCATGCGAGGGAATTGTTGAAGGTGCTCGGAGGTGGCCACAGGCTTCTCGGGATCGACCGGGACCCCGCGGCCATCGCCCAGGCAGAGGTTCTGAGGAGGACCGTGGACGACAGGCAGTTTGGAACCGACCGGTTCACGGTCCAACAAGGAAACTTCGCCCACCTAGACGAGATCCTGAACGACGCTGGGGTCGAAGCGCCTGTGGGAGTGCTTTTTGACTTCGGAGTCTCATCTCATCACTTCGACGAAGCGCAGCGTGGATTCTCCTATCGACTCGAGGGACCTCTCGATATGCGAATGGATCGAAGAGGATCACTCACGGCGGCCGACCTCGTCAATGATCTCGAAGAATCGGAGCTGGCCGCGTTGCTCCACCGGCTTGGAGAAGAACCGGCCGCCCGGAGGATCGCCCGGGCGATCGTCAACGCCCGGCCGCTCTCGACCACGACCGAGCTCGCCGCCGTGATCGAGAGGGCAGTGCCGGGAGGGCGCCGACGACTCCATCCGGCCCGGCGAACGTTTCAAGCCCTGCGGATGGCGGTCAACAAAGAACTGGAAGCCATCGACTCGGGCGTGCGGACGGCGCTCGATCTGCTGGCCCCCCAGGGTCGCTGCATCACGATCGCTTATCACTCCTTGGAAGACCGACTGGTCAAGAGGCTCTTCGCCGAAGCCACCCAAGGATGCGTGTGCCCGCCCGAAATCCCAGTCTGCGTATGCGGAGCATCACCTTCGTACCGTTCCCTCACCCGCGGCGTTCGCAAGCCCACAGAAGATGAGATCGCCTCCAACCCTCGTGCTCGCTCGGCTCGGCTCAGAGCGGTGGAGAGGGTGGCGGCATGACGGCGCCGGCGCTGCGAGCGAAGCCCAAGCCCGGCTTGCGGGTGGTCGCCGGACGGGGTGGAAAACCCCGCCTCTCCGGTTGGATCTTTTTCTCATTGGTGGCCGTGCTGGCTTTCCTGGGTATGGTCTTTGTCCGGACGTCTCTTGATCGGTCGACCATCGATTTGGCATCGCTCGAGAGGAATCTGGCCGAAGCGCGATCGCTCAACCAGCGTCTCCGTCTCGAGATCGCCCGGCTGGAGTCTCCAGCCCGCATCGCCCCCCTGGCGCGCGACCTCGGCATGGTCTACCCCCAGACCAGCCAGCGCCTGATTGTCGACGGCGTCCACCAGCAGACGCTCTCGGACCCCCGCTGGTCGGACCTCAATCGATTCGCTGCCGGACAGCTGGGGGTAACGGGCCAAGTGAACCAACCATGAGCGGCTTCTGCGCTGGAGCTTTCTCCTACCGAGTTTTTCTCGGAGGTGACCGACTCCGGCCGGAGAGATAGCAGTGTCCGCCCGGGTGGCGAAGACCCGCTGGAGCGAGGGACGAATCCGCCTGGGACTGCTGGGGCTGTGCCTGGCGGTGGCCTGGCTCGGAATGGGTATCCGCCTCTACCAAGTCCAGGTCCTCAATGCCTCCCAACTCGCCGAAGCCGGTGTGGGGCAACGGCAGACGGAAGAAGTGCTGCTTCCGCAAAGGGGCAATATCTTCGATCGCAACGGCGACCCGATGGCAATGACGGTCGATTCCCGAAGCATCTATCTGCGCCCCGCCGAGATCACCGAACCGCTGTACGTCGCCCAGCAAGTCGGGGGATTGCTGGGGGTACCCGCTGAGGGCTTGCTCGAATCGATCGGCTCGGGCGAGCAGTTCGTATATGTAAAGCGACAGGTCGAGTTGAACCAGGCCGAAGAGGTGCTCTCCCTCAACCTGGCCGGGGTGCATGCTCACGAAGAGCCGAAGCGGGTATATCCAACCGGCTCGGTGGCATCGCACGTCTTGGGCTTCGTCAACATCGACGGGGTCGGTAGCGAGGGGATCGAGTACGAGTTCGAGTCCGACCTGCGCGGCACCCCCGGTGTCTTCAGCTTCGAATCCGCCCCTGGAGGAGTCCCGATTCCCTGGGCGCCCTCCCACGCCACCCCGGCGGTGCCTGGCGAGGACCTGGTGTCGACGGTGGATTTGCCCGTCCAGTACTCGGCGGAGGCGGCTTGCGCAGAGACACTCCAGGTGACAGGCGGGACCGGCTGCTGGATCGTGGCGATGGAGGTTGAGACCGGTGCGGTTCTCGCCATCGCCGGGGCCCCAGCATTTGACCCGGCCAGCCGCATATCCACCGACGGCACCGGTTTTTCGAACTTCGCCGTTCGGGGGATGTACGAGCCGGGATCGACGATGAAGCTCATCAGCGTCGCCGGAGCCATCGAGGATGGCGTGGTGGGCCCGACCACGGTTATCGGAGCGGTAGCCGATCGGATCGAGCTTCGGCCCGGAGCATGCAAAAGCGACACCGACGAGGTCTTTGGCTGTTATTCGGATTTCGAACGTCACGAGACCCACGACATGGCGGTAGCCGACGTTTTCCGACAATCGTCGAATGTGGGCACGATCAAGATCGCCCAAATGATGAGTCGCGACCAGCTGTTCTTCTATCTGAAAGCCTTCGGGCTGGGTGAAATCACCGGTCTCGACTATCCCGGGGAAGCGAAAGGTCTCATCAACCTCGATGAGAGTTGTCAGACCTGCCCGGCCTCATCCGCCATCGGTTACGGGGTGGCCGTCACCGCGGTGCAGATGGCGGCTGCCTACGGGGCAGTGGGAAACGACGGGGTCTGGCTGCAACCGCATCTCCTCAGCACGACCCACGGCCGAGACGGGCGCACCGCCACCACCCCGGTGGCCAGCCATCGAGCAGTAAGCGTCGAAACCGCGGCGGTGATGAGGAGCCTGCTCTCGGAGGTGGTCGAAGCCGGCACCGGAATCTCGGCTCAGGTACCGGGTTACCTGGTGGGGGGAAAGACCGGAACGGCCAACAAGCTCGGCGAGGACGGCCGCTACACGGACATAACCATGGCCAGCTTCGTCGGGCTCGCTCCCATCGACGACCCCAAGGTCGTAGTGGCAGTGGTGGTCGACAGTCCGGTCTGGGAGTACCGCACCGGGGGCCTGGCGGCGGCGCCTGCTTTCTCCACTGTCATGGAGCAGGCCCTACACCGGTTGGGAGTCACACCAGATGCCGCCTCCGGGTAGCGCTCCGGCCACGATGGGCACTCTGGCCACGATGGTGGCAGGGCGCCTGCGCGGGGGGGCGGACGTGGCAGTAGTGGATGCCTCGGCGGACAGTCGCCAAATCGGACCGGGCTGGCTTTTTGTCGCCGTTCCCGGGACAACTTTCGACGGGCACGACTTCGTGGCGGCCGCAGCGGGAAACGGCGCCGCCGGGTTATGCGTCTCGCGGGGCGTGGAGTCCCGGCTGCCAACTATCGAAGTCCCCAACACTCGGGCGGTGATGGCGAAACTGGCCGCTTCCATCCACCGTTTCCCGTCCCGGATGGCTTCGGTGGTCGGCGTTACCGGGACCAACGGCAAGACCACTGTGACCTTCCTGCTCGAATCGATCGCCCGCTATGCCGGTCGGCCGTGCGGGTTGGTGGGGACTGTTGTCACCCGTTTGGGTGACATCTACCTCGAGAACCCGCACACCACGCCCGAGGCCACAGATCTCCAGCGCCTGTTTCGGCGGATGGTCGATGGCGGCGCCGAGATCATCGCCTGCGAGGTCTCGAGTCATGCCCTGGCGCTCGGGAGGGTGGAGGAGACCACCTTCTCTGTCGGCGCCTTCACGAATCTCTCTCAGGACCATCTCGACTTCCACGGCGGAATGGAGGAGTACTTCGCCGCCAAAGCGGACCTGATGAGAATGGCCGAGCGCAAGGTGATCTGGGTCGAGGATCCCTATGGCCGGCGGCTGGCCGACGAGCACCCCGACGCCCTCCGGGTTGGCTGGCAGCACGACGTATGTGCCCGCGACATCGTTGCCGACCGGAGCGGCACAACTTTTGAGCTGGTGGTACCCGGCGGTAACGCTCCCACCCGGCTGCGGCTACCGGGGCGGTTCAATCTGGCCAACGCCCTCATCGCCGCTGGCTGCGCGCATCTGTTGGGATTCGACGCCGGTCAAATCGCCGGGGGGCTGGGGGCTCTGAGCTCAGTCTCCGGCCGCTTCGAAGTGGTTGCCGATGAGCCGGTGACGGTGGTAGTCGACTACGCCCACACCCCGGAGGGGATCGAGACCGTCATCGAGACTGCCCGCACTCTGTCCAACGGACGGGTAATTGTCGTCTTCGGGGCGGGGGGCGATCGCGATCGTGGCAAGCGCCCCCGCATGGGGAAAGCTGCCTCTGCCGCCGATCTCGTAATCGTGACCACCGACAACCCCCGCAGCGAGGATCCGCAGACGATCGCGGCCGAGGTACTGGCGGGCGCCGACCATCCGGCGGCGATGTCGATTATCGATCGGCGCGAGGCCATTGCCACCGCTCTCGACTCGGCCCGACCCGGCGACATCGTTTTGATACTGGGAAAGGGGCACGAGTCCACGCAGGAAATTGGTGGCGTCTTCCGACCTTTCTCCGATCAGAAGATCGTCCACTCCTGGCTGACGGGCCGGTCCGGGGGAAGGGCGGTCGGAGCGTGATCAGTCTCTTGATCGCCGCCGCAGTCAGTCTCGCGGTCTCCATTTTTGGCACACCAATCGCCATCCGCCTGCTCCGCGAGCGTTCGATCGGCCAGTTCATCCAGGAGGAGATAACTGGCCATGCTCACAAGCACGGCACCCCGACAATGGGCGGACTGGTCTTTGTCGGCGCTGCCCTCGTCGGCTACCTCGCCTCCCATCTCCGGCTATGGACCTTCGCCGATGGGTTCACGTTTCAGGTGAATTCGTTCGCCGCCGGCGGTCTCTTGGCGGTCCTCGCCATGGTGGGGATGGGAGCGGTTGGCTTCCTCGACGACTTCATCAAGTTCGTCCGCAAGCACAGCGAGGGACTCAACAAGCGACACAAGTTCGGTCTGCAGCTAGTGATTGCCATCATCTTCGCCCTGGCGGCCATGCAGAGCGGGCCCAGCGAGGGAATCAGCACCGAGATCTCCTTCGTCCGCCCGTTGGGATTGAATCTCGGGATCTTCTTCGTGCTGTGGGCGCTGTTTATGCTGACCGGGGCCGCCAACGGGGTGAACCTCGCCGACGGAATGGATGGCCTGGCGGGTGGTAGCGCGGCGCTCGTGACCGGGGCCTACACCATCATCGCCTTCTGGCAATTCCGTAACCCCACCGAGTATCAGGCGCTCGATCCTCTCGAACTGGCGATCGTCGCCGCCGCCATGTTCGGGGCCTTGCTCGGCTTTCTCTGGTGGAACGCCCCTCCCGCCCAGATCTTCATGGGCGACGTCGGGTCCCAGGCAATCGGGGGGCTGCTGGCGGCTCTGGCCTTGCTCTCCAACACCCATCTTCTGCTGGTGGTCCTGGGTGCGATCTATGTGGCCGAGACCCTCTCGGTAATCATCCAGGTGGCGAGCTTCCGATCGATTGGCAAGCGGGTTTTCCGGATGACGCCGATTCACTTCCACTTCGACCTCGGCGGTTGGCCCGAGACCACCACGGTGATCAGGTTCTGGATCCTCACCGCTATGGGAGTCGCACTCGGCCTCGGACTTTTCTACGCCGACTTCCTCGTGATGACAGATGGGGTCCTCGGTTGAGGATGCTCGTGCTCGGCGCCGCCGTCTCCGGTGCGGCTGCGGCTCGCCTCGCCAAGCGCAAGGGATATGCAGTCACCGTTTACGACCAGAGGCCCGGTGTCGGGGGCAGTCTTCTGGGCGAGGGCATCGGCATCGTCAGTGGTCGTTGGGACCCTGACCTTCTGGCCGGAATCGAACTGGTGGTGGCGAGCCCGGGGGTGCCGTTGCGGGCGCCGCCGATCACCGATGCCCGCGAGGCCGGGGTTCCGGTGTGGAGCGAGATCGAATTCGCCTGGCGTCAACTCGACATCCCGGTGATGGCGGTCACCGGTACCAACGGCAAGACCACAGTCACCGAAGCCGCCACCGCCATGCTCGCCTCCTCCGGTTTGGCGGTGGCGGCGGTGGGCAACATCGGCACCGCACTCTCCTCGGTGGTCGATGAGCCCTACGACCTGCTCGTAGCTGAGGTCTCGAGCTTTCAGCTCGAGTTGACCGAAAAGTTCCATCCCCAGACGGCGGTCCTCACCAACGTCGCCCCCGACCATCTCGACTGGCACCCGAGCTACGCCGCCTATGCCGCCGCCAAAGCCAAGGTCTTTGCGAATCAGGACCGAGAGGACCTGTTGGTCTTCGACTCCGACGATGACGGGGCGCGGGAGGTCGCGGCCGGAGCCTCGAGCCGGAAGCACCCGGTGTCGGGGTGGCGGCGCCCGGAGGGAGGTAGCGGTCCCGAAGGCGAGTGGTTGCACTTGCCCGGCACCGAAGTCGAGCTCTCAAGTCTTCCTTCCACCGACCCCATCATCCTCGTCGACCTCGCTGTCGCCGGAGTGGCGGCCCTCGACCGGGGGGCGAATCCGGAGGCGGTGGTCGAGGTCTGCCGGCGGTTTCGGCCCGGCGCCAATCGCCGCCAGTTGGTCGGGGAGGTCGATCGCATCGCCTTCGTCAACGACTCCAAGGCGACCAATCCTCATGCCGCCCTGGCCAGCATCCGCTCCTTTCCCAGCGTCGTGCTCATTGCCGGAGGGCTGGCGAAGGGCCTCGACGTTTCTCCCTTGGCGACGGCGGAGAACGTACGAATGGTGGTTGCCATCGGAGAAGCGGCGCCCATGCTGCTTCGGGCCGCCCCCGAAGGCCGGGCGACGACCGCCGCCAGCATGGTGGAAGCCGTGGAGACGGCGTTCGCCGGAGCCCGCCCGGGCGACACGATTCTTCTGGCTCCGGGCTGCGCCAGCTTCGACATGTTCGACAACTATGCCGATCGGGGCGCTGCCTTTATCGCCGCCGTCCACAAGGTCCTCGAGAGGGAGATGAGCCGATGACCGCCAAGGTGACTTCGATCGCCCGGGTCCGAAACGCGGCCCGCAAACGTGACGAGACGGCCACGGTCAACGGCCGTCTGATTGTGGTTCTCGCCTCGGTCGTGTTGGTGTTACTCGTGATCGGCCTTGGAGAGCTCATGTCGGCTTCATCGATTCGGGGCATCGCCGACGCCTCGGATCGATTCTTCTATCTCAAGCGCCAGCTGGTCGGACTCGGCATCGGGCTGGTGGCGCTGCTCGTCGTGGTTCGAATTCCGTACCAGGCGTACCGCCGCATCGCCTATCCGATCTTCTTCATCAGCCTGGCCGGGCTGCTGGCCGTTTTCATCACCGGCGTCTCCCGCAACGGCTCCCGGCGCTGGCTCGACCTGGGCATTGTCACCTTTCAGCCCTCCGAGATCTCAAAGCTGGCGGTGATCATCGCTCTCGCCACCATCTTCGAGAAGAAGGGCAGCCTGCTAATCGATCGCGGGCACTTCTTTGCCCCCATCGGATTGATCGTCGGGTCGACTGCGCTTTTGATCATGTTGCAACCCGACCTGGGGACCACCTTGGTGATGGCGGCGGCGGCGATGTCGGTGATCCTCGTCTCCCGGGCGCCGCTTCGATACGTCGCCGTTCTGGGGGCGTCCTCGCTGGCGGCCGCGTTGATCCTGGCCGTGAGCGAGAGCTATCGCGCCGACCGCATCACCTCGTTCCTCGACCCCTGGGCCGACCCCAACGGGACCGGATACCAGGTCATCCAGGGGTTCTACGCCCTCGGCACGGGGGGGCTGTTCGGGGTCGGCCTCGGGGCGAGCCGTTCTCGGTGGGCGATTCTTCCCAACGCCCATACCGACTTCATATTCGCCATCATCGGAGAGGAGACCGGGCTCGTCGGCGCTCTCGGAGTCATTGCGTTATGTCTCTTCATTGCCCTGTGCGGGTGGTCGATCGCCGCTCGGGCGCCCGACCGGTTCGGACGGATGCTGGCGGCAGGCATCTGTGGGTGGCTTTCCTTTCAGGCACTGGCCAACATCGGCGGCGTCCTCGGCGTGCTCCCCATCACGGGCATCGTTCTCCCCTTTGTCAGCTACGGGGCCACTGCTCTCATCACCTCGCTGGCCGCGGTCGGGATCCTGATCAATATCGCCCGGCAAGGCCGTGTCAGCCCGAGTCGTTAGACCGAGCCATGTCCTATCTCATCGCGGCCGCCGGTACCGGCGGGCACGTCTTTCCCGGATTGGCGGTGGGCGAGGCCCTGGTCGAACTTGGCACCGATCGCGATCAGGTGCTCTTTGTCGGCGGCGACCGATTGGAGAAAGAGGTCTATCCGGAGGCAGGATTCCCATTCTTGGGGATCGAACTCGCCGGTCTGAAACGAGAGCTGACCGTGGAAAATCTGAAGTTGCCGCAGACGATCTGGCGAGCGTCGGTTCGGATCGGAAGGGCCATGGCAGAGCGAGGTGTGAGCATGGCTCTGGGAATGGGCGGCTACGTCACGGTGCCAATGGCGATGGCGGCTCGGCGCCGGGGAGTGCCATTCTTCGTCGCCGAGCAGAACGCCGCCGCCGGGCTCGCCAACCGATTCGCCGCTCGCTGGGCGATAAGGGCTTTCGGATCCTTTCCTGTCACCGAGGGTTTGCCCGGAGCCGAATGGATCGGCAATCCGATCCGAACTCCACTTCGGCTCTTCGACCGTTCCCGCTTGCGAAACGAATCCCGCCGGCATTTCCAGGTCGACCAAAGCGCGGTGGTGGTCGGAGTGATTGGCGGGAGTCTGGGAGCTGGGGCTCTCAATCGAGTGGCGGCGATCCTGGCCGCCTCCTCCCCCGATTACGCGATCATCAATCTCTGTGGGACCGCCAATCTGGCGGAACAGCAGGAACTTGCAGAGGCCAGCCCGGCCAGATGGATCGTGCGGGGTTTCGAGCCGCGCATCGAGCTCTTCTATGCCGCCGTCGACGCGGTTGTGGCCCGGGCTGGGGGAGCGGTGGCCGAGCTCACTGCCACTGCCACGCCGGCGGTCCTGATCCCGGGAGGGTTCGGGTCGGGGGGCCATCAGGAGGCCAACGCAGCTTTCCTCGCCGCAGCCGGGGCAGCAGTGCTTCTTTCGGAGGATCGAATCGAGGAAAGCCCCCGGGTGGTGGCCGAGCTGCTCTCTTCGTCATCGCTCTCCCGGATGAGCAAGGCCACTAAGACATTGGCTCGACCCAACGCCGCCCTTGATATCGCCACCGCCATGCGAGCGGCCTTCGAGGCGTCATGATCATCGGTTCTGAGCTCGTCGGTCGGAGACGAATCCACCTCGTTGGAGCCTCTGGAGCCGGGATGAGCGCCCTGGCCAAGCTTCTCCATCAGGCCCGCCAGCAGCCGGAATCGACCTGGATCATCACCGGCTCCGATCTCAGGGCCGGAGTCGAGCTGGGCGGACTTGCGGCCCTCGGAATCGAAACCTGGTCGGGTCATCAGCCCCATCGGGTCGATGGTGCCGAACTGGTGGTTGCCTCGTCAGCGGTTCCGGAGTCCGATCCCGAGTTGGCCCGGGCACGCCAGCTGGGGATTCCCATCTGGCGCCGACCCGAGCTGCTCTCCGCCCTGACCAGGGCGGTGCCCACCGTTGGTGCGACCGGCACACATGGCAAGACGACGACCACGGCCCTCCTCCTCCTCGGGGCCCGCGAGCTCGGTCTCGATCCCAGCTTCGTGGTCGGAGGCGACCTGATCGACCTCGCCACCAATGCCCATTACGGACAAACCCCGCTCTTCGTTCTGGAGGTCGACGAGGCCTTCGGCACCTTCGAGTCGGTCAGCCTGTCGGGTTTGATCGTTACCAGCGTCGAGCCCGAGCATCTCGACTTCTTCGGAACCGCCACGGAGATGGAGGCGGCCTTCTCGAGAGTGGCCTCCTCCGTTTCCGGCCCCGTGCTCTGCTGTGCCGACGACGAGGGATCGCTGCGCCTCAGCCGCCAGACAGGGGCGCGGACATATGGGTTCGATGAGCAAGCCGATTGGTCGATCGCCGCGTTGCAGCTCTCGGGCGATGCGACCGAGTTCGAGTTGAAGTCGCCTGAGATGGCAGAGTCTTTTCCGGTCCGGGTCCGTCGCCCCGGTCGGCATGTCGCCCAGAACGCGGCGGGAGTGCTGGCCCTGTTAGCAGAGCTCGGCTACGACCCCCGCCTGGCGGCGCCGGGCCTGGCCCGATTCGGAGGCGTGAAACGACGGTTCGAGTATCGCGGAATAGTTAAAGGGGTGAAGTTCATCGATGACTACGCCCATCACCCCACCGAAGTCGTTGCCACGATTGCCGCCACCAGGCTGCAACGGCCGCGCCGGTTGTGGGCGGTGTTCCAGCCCCACCTCTACTCGCGAACCGAGGCCCTTTACAACGAGTTCGGCCAAGCGCTCACCGGGGGAGATCGAGTGGTGGTGACCGATGTCTATGCCGCTCGCGAGCTCCCAGTGGCGGGGGTCACCGGCGAGCTCGTCGCCCAAGCGGCCCGCGACGCCGGAGCCAATGTCCTGTATGTGCCTCACCGGGGTGAGATCGCATCCACCCTGGCGCCCCTCCTCAGCGACGGCGATCTGGTGTTGACGATGGGCGCCGGCGACATCACCCACCTTCCCAGTGAGCTAGCCGGGTACTTGATGGGGACCACCCCCCTCCCGGCTGCGCCGGCACTCTCCCCTGAGGGGGGAGAAACGGAAGCTTCATGACCGATCCCTGGCGGAGGTTGATTTCGACGGGGGAGGCCCGGGCCGGGGTTGAACTCGGAGGCTTGACCACGTACAAGCTGGGGGGGCCAGCGGCCTACTTCGTCGAGGCCAACGACGTCTCGACACTGGCCGCCATTGCCGAGGCCCTGGCTTCCTCGCCCCTGCCGGTCCTGATCCTCGGAAGAGGGAGCAACCTGGTCATCTCCGACGACGGGTTTCCCGGGGTCGTGATCAGGCTGGGGCGGCGATTCGCCGCGATCGAGATTGGAGAGGTGGTCGTCGCCGGGGGAGCGGCTGGGTTGCCCCAGGTCGCCCGCACCGCCACCGCTGCCGCTCGCCGGGGTGTCGAATTCATGATCGGGATTCCTGGCACCGTGGGCGGGGGGGTGCGTCAGAACGCCGGCTGCTTCGGAAGTGAGATGGTCGATGTCCTCGAGGCGGTCGAGCTCTTCGACCTCGGCCGTGGGGAAACAAGGAGGATGCGGGCGGGTGATCTGGCCATGGCCTACCGGCAGACGAACGTTGCCTCCACCCAGATCATCCTCGAAGCCCGCTTTGGAACCGAAGCCGGAGATCCGGAAGAAGGGGCCGCCAAGATCCGCGAGATCACCCGGTGGCGCCGACTTCATCAGCCCGGCGGAACACTCAATGCCGGCTCGGTTTTCAAGAACCCGCCCGGGGACTCGGCCGGCCGCATCATCGACAGCCTCGGACTGAAAGGGACCGCGGTGGGGGGAGCGTCGGTTTCCGAGAAGCACGCCAACTTCTTCGTGGCAATGCCGGGCACTAAGGCCTCCGAGGTTTACCTTCTAGTGGAGAAAGTACGGGAGGCGGTGAAAGCTCAAACCGGCATCGATCTCGAACCAGAGATCTGCTTCGCCGGCCGATTCCCAGATAGGGGTGACTGAGCGGTGGATCGGCGACTGGAAAAGCGGCGACGAGAGGTGGCTGAGGGCCAGGCGCGATCCGGGCTCTCCAAACTCCTGGTGGTCTTGATCCTGGCTTCGATCGCAGGGTTGGCGACGTGGCTGTTTCGCTCGCCGGTCCTCGCGGTCCACCGAATCGTCGTGGCCGGAGCCCCGCCTCATCTCACCGAGGAGGTCCGAAGCTCATCGGGCATCGCTCCCGGAGAACCGCTGATCTCGGTCCGCCCGGCGGAAGTCGAGGCGGTCCTCCGAGACAACCCTTGGATATCGGAGGCGGAGGTGACCTTGCAGTGGCCCCAGCAGGTACTCATCGAAATCACTCCTCGGCTCCCGGTCGCCTGGCTTGAGGAAGGGCCGAACTGGAGCCTGGTGGGAGCGGACGCCGTGGTCCTCGAGACCGCCATGGAGGCGGGGTCCGAACTCCCCACGCTGCGCGCCCAGGCGGAGGTTGCCAAACTGGCCGGCCTCGCCTTTCTGGCGGAGTTGGGACCTCTCCGCTTTCCGGGGGCGCTCGTCGAGCAGCGTCAGGGGGAGTTGTGGGCACAGATCGGCGGACATCTGATCCGCTTGGGAAGGCCGGTCGATATGGAAGCCAAGGCCAGAGCGCTGCACGCTCTCCTCGGTCAAGGGATCGCCGACGGGGCTGCGATCAGCCTGGTCGCCCCCACCCGACCCGCCGTCTACCTCGAAAACGCTCAGCCTCAGGTTGAGCCTTAGAGGTGGTGGGTTTACATTCCAGAACCGCCGCACTAAACCTCTACCTCACCTTTCATCAGGTTCACTTTCTTTTCGCGATCTCAGCTAGGGGTTACACACCATGAACGCACGCACCGCCGCCCAACCGTCGGGCTATCTGGCCGTAATCAAAGTCGTCGGAGTCGGAGGAGGAGGCGTCAACGCGGTCAACCGGATGATCGAGGCGGGCGTGAGAGGGGTGGAGTTCATCGCCCTCAACACCGACGCCCAGGCCCTTTTGATGTCGGATGCGGACGTGAAATTGGACATCGGCCGCGAGGTAACCCGAGGTCTGGGAGCGGGAGCGAATCCGGAGGTGGGCCGGGCCGCCGCCGAGGGACATCGCTCCGAGTTGGAAGAGGTTTTGAAAGGTGCCGACATGGTGTTCATCACCGCCGGGGAGGGGGGCGGGACCGGGACCGGCGGGGCGCCGGTGGTGGCGGAAGTTGCTCGCAGTCTGGGGTCGCTCACGGTTGGAGTCGTCACCCGTCCCTTCGGTTTCGAGGGCCGGCGTCGGGCGCTTCATGCCGAACAGGGCATCCAAGGGTTGCGCGACGCGGTAGACACCCTGATCGTGATCCCCAACGACCGGCTGCTCGATGTGGCCGACCCGAAGGCTCCGATGACCGAGACCTTCCGCCTCGCCGACGACGTTTTGATGAACGGCGTCAAGGGCATCACCGACCTCATCACCACCCCCGGTTTGATCAATGTCGACTTCGCCGATGTCAAGACCGTCATGTCCGATGCCGGGACTGCGGTCATGGGCATCGGCCGTGGCACCGGTGACGAGCGGGCGCCGCAGGCAGCTCAGCGAGCGATCTCCTCACCGCTGCTGGAAACCTCCATGGAGGGAGCCCGGGGAGTTCTGCTGTGCGTGGCTGGCCCCTCGTCGATGACCCTTCACGAGGCAACGAAGGCCGCCCAAACCGTTTCCGGTCACGCCGACGAGGACGCCGAGATCATCTTCGGAGCCATCATCGATGACAATCTCGGCGAGGAGATGAGAGTGACCGTGATTGCCGCTGGGTTCGATCGCAAGGCCCGGACCCGGACCCTCGGCCAGACCCACCACGACTCAGTCGAGATCCCTTCCTTCGTGCAGGGATGAGCTCTGCTCCGGCGCCCTCGCATGCGCCGGTGCGATTCGCCTTCAGCACCGCCGCTGATGGCGACCTGCGAGAAAGCCAAGACAACCGCGAACGCTTCGCCCGCAAGGTCGGCGCCCCGCATTCCTGGGCTGAGGCGCGCCAGGTGCACGGCTCGGAGGTCGTCGAGGTCACCGGGCCCGGAATGTGGGGAGAGGCCGATGCTCTATTTACCCGTTTCCCCGGCATCGCTCTGGCAGTTTTCGTCGCCGATTGCGCCGGGGTGGTTGTTACTGCCGACGGTGGCGTTGGGGTAGCTCACGCCGGTTGGCGTGGTGCGGCCGCGGGAGTCGTCGCCAGATTGGTAGAGAGGATGGAAGGAGCCGGCTTGAGGCCGGCTAGCGCTCACCTCAGCCCCTCGATCGGACCGTGTTGTTATGAGGTCGGTCCCGACGTAGCAGATCAGTTCCCGTCAGCTGTGGCCACCACCAGTGATGGAAAAGTTTCGGTCGATCTTCGCCGAGCCATCGCCACGCAGCTGCCCGTCCCGGTTGGCGAGGACAGCGGATGCACCTTTCACGACGAGTCGTTTCTCAGCCACCGTCGTCTCGGGCATGAGGTCGGTGCGGAGAACGTGGGACGGATGGTGACGCTGGCCTGGATGGATGGACGGTGAGTCTCGAAGCGGTACGTTCGCGAATCGCCGAGGCGGCGGAACGGGCGGGTAGGCAACCGGAATCGGTTCGGCTGGTGGTGGTCAGCAAGGGTCAGACGCCTGAGGCTATCCGAGATCTCTACGAACAGGGTCACCGTGACTTCGGCGAGAATCGGGCCCAGGAACTCTCCGCCAAAGTAGGCCAACTCCCGTCCGACATCCGCTGGCACTTCGTTGGACCTTTGCAAACCAACAAGGTGCGTTTGGTTCGTCCCGCCGTCGATCTTCTCCATTCCCTCGACCGCATCGACCTCGTCGAGCCTTGGGTAAAAGGCCCGGGCTCACCGCCAACTGCCTTGATTCAGGTCAAGATCGGTGGAGAGGCTCAGAAGCACGGAGTCGAACCAGGCGGGGCCGGCCATCTGTGCGAGCGGGCCATCGCCGCCGGCATCGAGATCATCGGGTTGATGACCATCCCTCCACTGGTGGCCGATCCTCAGCAGGCGCGGGCCTATTTCGATGAGCTGGCCGCGATTTCATCCGCGCTCCAGCGGCCCTTTCCTGCGGTACGCGAGCTCTCCATGGGGATGTCCGATGACTTCGAGGTGGCCATCGCCGCCGGTGCCACGATTGTCCGGATCGGGCGGGCTATCTTTGGACCACTGCCAAACTAGAGGCATCCGCACCAATGCCATCTTTGTTCTCTAAAGCTCTTGTTTACCTCGGGCTCGTCGACGAGGATCCCGAGGACGACCCGATCATCAACGATGACGATCGCGGCGCTCGCGGTCAGTCCCAACGTCGCTCGCCGGGCAACCGATCAGACGAGTGGGAAGACGCCGAGTATCGCCCCGCTCGCCCCGAGACCCGACGACCCGACATGAGGCGGTCAGAGACCTTTTCCCGGGTCGAAGGTCGCCGAGTGGAACCGCCGTCGTCGGCTTCGCGGACGACAGCATTTCGGTCAGAGAACGTCGACTCGCCGGTGGTCCGCGCAGTGCGGCCGGTCGATGTGCAGGCCGACATCCTGGTCGTCGAGGAGTTCGGCGATGCCAAGGTGCTGGCCGACCGCGTGCGCGATCGGGTGCCGGTGGTGCTCGATCTCCGCCGCACCCAGCCCGATCTGGTGCGAAGAGTGATCGACTTCGGGAGCGGCCTCATCTACGCCCTCGACGGCACGATGAACAAGATCGGAGATGGCCTGGTGGTGGTGCTGCCGCCGAGGGTGGTTTTGTCTCGGGACGAGCGCAGGCGTTTGCAGCGCCTGGGGGTTTACGAACTAGACGACGAAGACTGATCGCGGCCTGTGGGTCTCATCTGTCTTCTGATCCAGCTCTATTCGCTGGCGGTGCTGGCCTGGGTGATCCTCTCGTGGGTGCGGGTCTCGGCCGTCCATCCCCTCGGCAAGGTGCAGGTGTTTCTCGATCGAATCATCTATCCGATCATCCTCCCTATGCGCCGCGTTATCCCGCCGTTGCGTTTGGGAATGGCGGCAATCGACCTCACCCCCTTGATCCTGATTGTGGGACTCGGGCTCTTGCGGCGCTTTGTTTGCTGACCCCCTCCGCCGCCTGCGGCGGCGCCTCCCCCAAACTCGCTTCGCTCGCCGGGGGAGGAAACACCCGGGGAAGCGACGCGATCTAAGTTCTTGGTACCTACGAAGAGCGGCCGTATCCTCAGTGGTTACCAATTCTTTGACCGACAAGAGAGGTGGCGATTGAACCTGACTCCGATAGACGTCGAGCAGAAGGCTTTCACCCAGGCCTTGCGCGGGTATCAAATGGACGAAGTCGACGATTTCCTCGACGAGGTGGTGGCGACCCTGCGTTCGTATGAACAGCGATTGCGCGAGGCGCAGGACAAGATCCGCGCTCTCGAGTCCGACACCAGCTCCCGGGGAGGAGATGAGTCGGAAATCTCTCGAGCGATCATCACTGCTCAGCGTTCTGCCGATCGATTGCTGGCCGAGGCGCGCGCCGAGGCGGAGACCATCCGCGGCCAGGCCGAGGCGGAGACTGCCGCCGCCCTCAAGAAGCGTGACGACGAGCAGAACCGTCTCCAGGGAGAGGTTTCGAGCATGCGTGACCTGGTGGGGTCGCTTCGGTCCAAGCTCTCCGCCCTGGCTGCCGCCGTGACCGGTGAGGTCGACGACATGGAGGACAACCTGTCACAGGTGGCTGCGACCCTTGCCTCATCCCCCAAGAGCGACGACGACACCACCGAAATCGTTGAGGCCGAAAACAAAGCCGACGAGTCGCCGAGCTTCGGCGACATCTTTCCCGCAAGCGCAAACGAAGTCGACATCACCGATGATGTCTTCGAAAGCGAGCCGGAACCGGTAGCTCGGGTCAGCGCCCGCCCCTGGGAACGGGGTTAACAGGGCGAACCCAGGGTTCGCAGGGCTCTAGCTATCTGCCAGCCCAAAGAATCAAAAAGTCAGCCAGTCTTCTGCACTCTGAGGGCGTAGGCCGCACCGTCAAGGTGTGATCGCTCACCCTCCCAATCGGAGGATCGTTCGAGCGTGGTTGCCAGCACCTCTCCTTTGATGTAATCGCGGTAGTTGGAAACGGCCTCTGCCAGCGTCTCGTCGTCGGTCCACCACTCGACCGCGATCCGGTCGGAGACATTGAGCCCAGCCTGGCGGCGTTCTTGCTGCACTTTGCTGACGAACTCCCGAGCCATTCCCTCGGCCAGCAACGCCGGCGTCGTTTCCATGCTCAGGGCCACAGCCAGTCCGCCGATGGCGGCCACCGCCATCCCCTCGGAGGGCTGGCGGTCGATGACGAGGTCAGCCCCGGTGATCGTCGACTCGGCCACCTCCAGCCCGGCACCGTCGAGAAGCGACTCAATTTGATCCTCGCCCAATCGAGAAACGAAGGCTGCCACCTCCTTAACTCGGGCCCCGAAGCGCGGCCCCAGGCGGGCGAAGTCGGGCTTGGCCGACATCTTCAGCAGGCCCACTCCGCTCTCGGTGACCTTGAGCTCCTTGACATTCAATTCATCGATGATCAAATCGGCGTGATCGACGACGGCCTGTCGCTGCTGCTCGTCATGGGTGACAACGGTTAATGCGGCCAGGGGGCGCCGAACTTTGATTTCGTGTTGCTTGCGCAACCCGTGTCCAAGACTGACCACATCGCGCACCACCGCCATGGCTCGCTCGAGATCGCGATCGATGAGTCCGGTTTGCTCCACCGGGAAGTCGCGGTGGTGAACACTCGGAGCCGCGTCAGGGTCGATGCTTTTCACCAGGTCCTGGTAGATCCGTTCGGCAACAAAGGGCAGGGCCGGAGCCACCACCGCCACGAACGTGGTCAGGACCTCATAGAGGGTGGCGAAGGCGGCGAGCTTGTCCCGATCATCCTCGCCCCGGCGGCGCCAGAACCTTCGCCGGCTGCGGCGGACGTACCAATTCGTCAGGTCTTCTACGAACCCCAGCACCGGAGGGATGACGTTGTAGAGGTAGTACCCCTCCATCTGCCGATTGACATCAGCGATGAGGCTTTGCAGCACCGAAAGGATCCAGCGGTCGAGCTCGGGTCGCTCCGCCGGTGGCGGCGCCGACTGCAGATCATCGCCGGTGATGCCGTCGGCCACGGCGTAGGTGGTGAAGAAGCTGTGAGCGTTCCATAAAGGCAACAAAACGGTCCGCGTCACCTCGCGGATGGCCTGCACTTGAAAGCGGACCGGCTCCGCCCGCAGCACCGGCGAGTTGATGAGATAGGCGCGGAGGGCATCGGCCCCGTGAGTCTCGAGCAGCTGTGCGGGATCGTCGTAGTTCTTGAGCGACTTCGACATCTTGCGGCCGTCAGTGGAGAGGATGAGGCCGTTGACTACGCAATTGCGAAACGCCTCCGAATCAAAGAGCGCCGCCCCCAGGACATGGAGGGTGTAGAACCACCCCCGGGTCTGATCTAAGCCTTCAGCGATGAACTGGGCCGGAAAGGTCGACTCGAACCTCTCCCGGTTCTCGAACGGGTAATGGACCTGTCCGTAGGGCATCGAGCCCGACTCGAACCAACAGTCCAAGACCTCGGGTACCCGCCGCATTTCTTCATCGCACTCCGGACAGGGGAAGGTGACTGGGTCGACGAAATGCTTGTGCAGGTCGGTCAGGCGGACCCCCGAGAGCTTCTCTAGCTCCTCGATGGAACCCACACAATGCATGTGTCCGGAGGGGCACTCCCAAACCGGGATGCACGAGCCCCAGTAGCGATTGCGGGAGATCGCCCAGTCGCGGGCATCGGCTAGCCAGTTGCCGAACCGCCGCGTCCCGACGTGCTCGGGAACCCAATGGATGTTGTCGTTCAGCTTCACCAGCCGGTCCTTGATCGACTCCACAGCTACGAACCAGGTGGGGATCGCCTTGTACATGAGCGGGGTGTCGGTCCGATAACAGAACGGATAGGGATGGCGGATGCGCTCGTTCCGAAATAGCGCTCCCCGTTCCTTGAGCAGCCGCACCAGGGTGGTATCGGCTTCCTTGATGTTGACCCCTGCAACCTCCGGCACCGCTTCGGTGAACCGACCCTCGAGATCGATGGGATCGACGAGGAGGTCGAGCCCGGCGCCGGCGAGGGCAGTGAAGTCCGCCTCGCCATAGGCGGGAGCCATGTGCACGAGGCCGGTTCCTTCCTCCGTTGAGACCTCGTCGCCGGCGATGACCCGAAACGCTCCTCGTTCCCGCTCCCCGGTGAAGTAGTCGAAGGGCGGGTCATAGGAGAGGCCTAACAACTGAGACCCCCTGGCGACAGCAATGGTGGGGGGCGCCTCCTTCAAATAGGAGTCGATCCGGTCTCGGGCCATCCAGTAACGGGAGCCGTCATCCTCGAAGGCCACATATTCGATCTCGGGACCGACCGCCACCGCCAAGTTGGCGGGCAGCGTCCAGGGAGTCGTGGTCCAGATGAGCAGGAAATCTCCTGCTTTCACCGCTCCCTGATCTTCTCTCACCCTCAACTTGACGGTGATCGAAGGATCGTCGACATCCCGGTAGCCGCCGAGGTTGACCTCAAAGTTGGAGAGGGGCGTGGTCGCACCCCAGGAATAGGGGAGAACCTTGAAGTCCCGGTAGACCAGGCCTTTGTCCCAGAGCTGGCGCATTGCCCACCAGACCGACTCCATGAAATCGGTATCCATGGTCCGGTAGTCGTTGTCCATGTCCACCCAGCGGCCGATCCGACGGATGACCCGGCGCCAATTCTCGGTGTTGGTCTGGACGTGAGCCCGGCAGGCCTCGTTATAACGATCGATCCCGTACTCGGCGATCTGGCGGGGACCGGAGATTCCGAGGTTCTTCTCCACCTCCATCTCGATCGGGAGGCCGTGAGTGTCCCAGCCAAAGCGCCTCTCCACCCGGAAGCCGCGCATCGTCCAGTAGCGAGGGACAACGTCTTTCAAAACTGATGCGAGAAGGGTCCCGAAATGAGGGCTCCCGGTGGGAAATGGGGGACCGTCGTAGAAGACATATTCGGGAGCGTCGGCGCGGCGGTCAACCGATGCCTGAAAAGCGTCGAGCTCATCCCAGAGATCGAGGATTTCCTGCTCTAGGGCCGGAAAATCGACCTGGGGGCGTGCGCGTTGAAAACTCGATCGGGAACTCATTGGCTCAAACTCTAGGAATAAGGAAAGGGCTTCAGCCCGTTAAATAATTCCAGGTTCGGGCTATGGTTCCCGGACTTTCAGTGGGCGATTTGCGGTAAGGATATGGCCAGACAACTAGCCGTCAACACTCTCAAGCGCTTTCGTAACCAGCTCGAAGAAGAGCAAGCGCGTCTCGAGAGGATGATCGAGGAACACGAGCGCGAGCTGGAAGAGGCGCGGCAGACCGAGACTTCGGCCGAGCGCAGCCCTGATCCCGGCAGCGCTGAGGCCGGCTCGATGAATTTCGAGTACGAGAAGGAGTTGTCCCTGGGCCAGAACACGGTCGATCTGCTGCGCAAGGTGGAACGGGCTCTTTCCCGGGTGGCCGACAAGACATACGGCATCTGCGAGAGCTGTGGGAATCCGATCCCGGTGGCCCGGCTCGAGGTGCTTCCTTATGCCACCGAGTGCGTCAGCTGCGCTCGTCGTAACTGATCTCCGGCGGGCGCTGCCCGCGTACGGCCTCGCCTCCGTTGTTGTCGCCCTCGACCAGCTGACGAAGCGCTGGGCGGCCACCACCTTTGTCAATGGGCCTCGATCGATCATCGGCGACTTCCTTATCTTCCGCTTTACCGAGAACAGTGGCGCCGCCTTCTCGCTTCTGCCCGACGCCGGACGCCTACTCGGCGTGGCGGCGGTGGCTGCGGTGGGCTTCATAAGTTATGCCCTGGCCAAGCCTCGTCCCGTTCACGAACAAGTGGCCTTCGGTCTCGTCCTGGGCGGGGCCATCGGCAACCTCACCGATCGCATCTTCCGCGGGCCCGGTTTTCTCGATGGTCCGGTGATCGACTGGATCCAGATCCCGTATTGGCCGACTTTCAACGTCGCCGACTCCGCGGTCTCCGTCGCCATCGCCATCCTGCTCCTAGGGGCGCTTCGGACTCCCAAGCGGGCATAGCGTGCGGGACCGCTTCGAGATTCCGCCCGAGCTGGTTGGAGAGCGCGCCGACAAGATCGTGGCCACGCTGGCCGGCACCTCCCGCCAAGCCGCTCGCTCCCTGTTCGCCCGCGGGGTCTCGGTCGATGCTCGCCCGGTCGAGCCCGACGAGCGCATCAAAGGGAAAGAGATCGAGTTTGAGCTGCCGGTGTCAACACCGATCCTGGAGCCGGAGGTGGTGCCATTCCAGGTCCGTTATGAGGACGAACACCTTCTGGTGGTCGACAAACCAGCCGGGGTGGTCGTCCACCCCGGCGCCGGTCGAGAGGGCCGCACTCTCGCCGCCGGGCTTCTCATGCGCTATCCCGAGCTCGAAGGGATCGGCGGGGAACGCAGGGCGGGTCTGGTCCATCGGCTCGACAAGGAAACCTCGGGGCTCTTGTTGGTCGCCCGGGGAGAGGAAGTTCACGCCCGATTGGTCAAAGACCTGGCAGCCCGGCGCATCCATCGCCAGTACCTGGCCCTGGTACACGGTGAGATGGACATGCCCACCGGCACCATCGATGCGCCGATCTCCCGCGATCCCACCCGGCCCACCCGCCAGAAAGTGAGCCCGGAAGGGCGACCGTCTCGAACTCACTACCGGGTCCGCTGGCAAGGAGATGGATTGGCCCTGCTCGAGGTCGACCTCGAGACCGGTCGCACTCACCAGATCCGGGTGCATCTCGCCGCCATCGGCCATCCGGTGGCGGGTGACCGGACTTATTCGAGGCACCGCTCGGCCCGCGGACTGCGGAGGATGTTCCTCCACGCCGCCCAGCTGCGACTGCGCCACCCGGTGACCGGAATCGAGCTGACGGTTGACTCGCCATTGCCGGTCGAGCTGGAGAAAGCACTGGCTGTTCATCCGGGAGCGATGAGCTCGCTCAGCGACGGGTCCGCGGTAGGTTTTTCTTCCACATGACCGAACCGCAGGCGCCGGCGACCGGCGAAACCGTTTGCTACCGCCACCCCAACCGGCCCACCGGATTGCGCTGTGTCAGCTGCGACCGGCCCATCTGCGGCGGTTGTTCGACTCCGGGAAGCGTCGGCCAGTTCTGTCCCGAGTGTGCCCGCCAGCGGGGACGCCAGAAGATGATCGCCACCCGCCCCGGCACCGCTACCCGGCTCCGCCGAGGCGCGCCGGTCACCTTCGGGATTCTGACGGTGACGATTGCTGCGTACGTCGTCACCCAATACGCCGGTGATCTCGGAGACCGTGTCTTCTTCGAGTTGCTGCAGATAAACCAACTGGTAGCAGTGGGGGAGTGGTGGCGGCTCTTCAGCCCGATCCTGCTCCACGCCTCGATCGCCCACATCCTCTTCAACATGTACGCCCTATTCCAGCTGGGGCCGGCGGTCGAGACCCGCTACGGCCGTGCCGCCTTTCTCGCCCTATATCTGGGGGCGGCCGGCGTGGGAGGCGCCTTCGCCTTCCACTTCGGGGGGATAGAAGATGTCTTGGTGGGAGCGTCGGGAGCCGTATTCGGCCTCTTCGGCCTCTGGCTGCACGCCGCCTACAAGATGCGAGACACCGCCTTCGGTCGCAACCTGCTCTCGAGCCTCTGGATCTCCCTGCTGCTCAACATCGCCCTCCCTTTTCTCATCCCCGGCATCTCCTGGCAAGGCCACCTCGGGGGGCTTCTGGCGGGGATTCTCACCGGGGAGATCTGGTCTCGAATCCGGGCCCGGCAACGGGTCCTGGTGCCGGTGGGGCTGGCGGTTTTGGCGGTCCTCTCCGTCCTCCTCTAGCCCAAATTCGGGTCAGGTGAACGGGGTCGGGGATCCTCGATCGAAGTGGCTAACTTACACCCATGTCGTTTGCGGAGGGGAGATCGAGGTCGTTCGCCCATCTCCACCTTCACACGGAATACTCCATGCTCGACGGCGCCGCCCGGATCAAAGACGTGGTCGAGGCGGCGGCGGCCGATGGTCAGACGGCCGTGGCAATCACCGATCACGGCGTCATGTACGGAGTGGTGGATTTCTATCAGGCCGCCACCTCCGCCGGCATCAAACCGATCATCGGGATCGAGGCTTATGTAGTCGAGGGCTCACGCTTCGACCGGCCCCGAGCGGCGGAAAACCAGCGGATGCACATGACCCTGTTGGCGACCACCCAAACCGGCTATCGCAACCTGATCAAGCTCTCCTCCCTCGCCTACCTCGACGGCTACTACTACAAGCCCCGGATGGATTCCGATCTCCTCAGCCGCTATTCGGAGGGGATCGTGGCGACCTCGGGATGTCTCAGCGGGCCGGTGGCGCGTCATCTCGCACCCGATGGCGCCCGGGAGGAGGCCGGCCCGAGGACAGTGCGCGACTTCGATACTGCCTTGAAGGCCGCCGCCCACTACCAGGACATCTTCGGCCGGGAGAACTTCTTCATCGAGCTGCAAGACCACGGCCTCGATGCCCAACGCCGTGTGACCCCCGACCTGCTCGAGATCTCCCACCGGATCGGGGCACCGCTTCTCGCCACCAACGACGCCCACTACACCCGCCAGGGTGAGGCCGACGCCCACGACGTCCTTCTCTGCATCCAGACCGGCTCCAACCGTGACGAACCCAACCGTCTCAAGTTCGACAGCACCGAGTTCTATCTCAAGACGGCGGCCGACATGCGGCGCCTTTTCCCCGAGGAAACCTATCCCGGGGCGTGCGACAACACCCTGCTGATCGCCGATCGCACGGAGGTCTCACTCGAGTTCGGCCGCTACCTGTTGCCGCAATTCCCGGTGCCGGAGGGACATACCGAATCGTCCTATCTCGAGCATCTCGTCATCGAAGGCGCTCGCCGCCGCTACGGGGAGATTTCGGGAGAGATCGGGGACCGCATCCGGAGCGAGCTGGCCGTGATCAGCGAGATGGGCTTTCCCGCCTACTTCCTCATCGTCTGGGACCTGATCCGTTTCGCCCGGCAGCGCCGGATCAGAGTCGGGCCAGGGCGGGGGTCCGCGGCCGGATCGATCGTCGCTTACGCCTTGCAGATCACCGATCTCGACCCCATCGCCCACGGCCTGATCTTCGAGCGCTTCCTCAATCCCGGCCGGCGCGAGATGCCCGACATCGACATGGACTTCGACGAGCGGTACCGGGGCGAGGTGATCCGCTACGCCGCCGAAAAATACGGGTCCGACCATGTCGCTCAGATCGTCACCTTCTCCACCATCAAGGGAAAGCAGGCGATTCGAGACTCGGCCCGGGTCCTCGGACATCCCTACGCCATTGGGGACCGGATCGCCAAGGCCATGCCCCCGCCGATCCTCGGACGGGAGGCGCCTTTGCGGGTGGTGCTCGAGCCGTTGGCCGCGGATGCCTCTCCGGATGAGCGCAACTTCCACTCCAACGCCACCGAATTGCGGTCGCTCTATGCCAACGATCCCGTGGCGCGCGAGGTCATCGACATGGCCCGGGGGCTCGAGCATCTGCGGCGACAGGATTCGATTCACGCCGCGGCGGTGGTGATCTCGCCCGAGCCCTTGACCGAGCTGGTGCCGGTGCAGCGCAAGGGGGAAGACGCCGAAGTCGTCACCCAGTACGAGATGAACGGCATCGCCTCTCTCGGCCTCTTGAAGATGGACTTCCTTGGTCTTCGCAACCTCTCGATCATCGAGCGCACGATCGAGCTCGTCGAGGGCGGACAGGGCACCAAGATCGACATCGACAAAGTCCCCCTCGACGACCCGGCGGTCTTCGAGCTGTTGAAGAGCGGCGACACCATCGGAGTCTTCCAGCTCGAAGGCACCGGTCTCCGGGCCCTGGTGCGCTCGCTAGCCCCCGACCGGTTCGAGGACATCGTGGCCCTGGTGGCGCTCTACCGGCCCGGCCCGCTGGGGGCGCAGATGCACACCGCCTATGCCGATCGCAAGAACGGACGATCGAAGGTGGAGTATCCGCATCCGGCGTTGGAGCCATTCCTCAACAACACCTACGGGATCATGGTTTATCAAGAGCAGGTGATGCAGGCCGCCCAGGCGATGGCGGGCTACACCATGGCCGAGGCCGACGAGCTGCGCTCGGCCATGGGCAAGAAGGTCAAAGCCAAGATGGCGGCCCATCGTCAGAAGTTCATCGCCGGCTGCGAGAAGCTCGGTCACCCCCAGAAGGTCGGCGCCGATCTTTTCGACGCGATCGAGCCCTTTGCCGGCTACGGCTTCAACAAGGCCCACGCCGCGTGCTACGCCTTGATCGCCTACCAGACCGCCTGGCTCAAGGCCTATCACGCCCCCGAGTACTTGGCCTCGCTGCTCACTGCCACCAAGCGCGACAAGGAGCGGACCGCGGTTTACCTGGCTGAGTGTCGTAACCAGGGAATCGATGTCCTCGTGCCCGACGTCAACGAGTCCGAGGTCGACTTCACCGTTCGAGACGGCAAGATCCGCTTCGGCCTCTCAGCCGTTCGCAATGTCGGAGAAGGAGTGGTGGAGAAGATCATCGCTGCACGCTCCGAACGGCCCTTCACGGACTTCTTCGACTTCGCCGATCGCGTCGACCTCCTGGCCCTCAACAAGCGGACGGTGGAGTCGCTGATCAAGGCGGGTGCCTTCGACGGGATGGGTCATAGCCGCAAGGGTCTCTTCCTCCGCTACGAGGAGATCCTTGACTCCACGGTTGAGCGCCGCCGCAACGAAGAGCTGGGTCAGTTTTCACTCTTTGCCGCTGAGGTGAGCGAGACCAGCCCCATCCACGACGAGATGAGCAACGCCGAGTGGTCGACCAAGGTCAAGCTCACTTTCGAGAAGGAGATGCTGGGGCTGTACGTGTCCGATCACCCGCTCTTGATGGTGGGGACCACCCTCGCCATCGAGACGGAGCCGATCAGCTCCCTGAGCGAGAAACAGGATCGAGCTTCGGTGACGATCGGTGGCTTGGTGGCGGGGATCAATCGCCGCTACACCAAGAACAACGAGTTGATCCTCTTCCTCCAGGTGGAGGACCTCGACTCATCGGTCGAGGTGGTGATGTTCCCCCGGGTAGTGGAGGAATTCGGCCAGCTCATCACTCCCGATGCCATCGTGCTCATCGACGGGTCGGTCGACCAGCGCGGAGACGAGGTAAAGGTGCGGGCGCGGACGGTGCGCGAGTTGAAGATTCGGACCGACTCCACGGTTCGCCTTCGGATCGCGGCCCGCGCCATCTCGGCCCGATTGGTCGGCCAGCTCAAGACGATTCTTCAGAGCCATCCCGGGCCAGCGCCGGTGATGTTGCAAATGGAAACGGGCGAATCCCACAAGGTGCTCCGCTTCGACGACCGCCACCGGGTTGAGCCCTCCTCGACCCTCTATGCCGAACTCAAGGCCCTGCTCGGTCCCGGGGCCGTCGTTTAAAAGATCGGTCCAGCAGCAAACCTAAGGTTTGGTGCTGCGGAAACCGCATGCTGGAACCTTAGGTTTGCGCTCACTCAGCGGCGGGTGCGCTCGGCCAGGCGGCCCTGATAGCGACCGAGCGCATAGGTGCCTAGGGCGAGACCACCAGCGGCACTGGTGCCGAGCCCGAGAGCGATGGCGCGTTTGGTCTTCCGAGCGAATATCACCACGGGCCACCCACGGTCGTGAGCGACCCGCTCGAGGTCCCGATCCGGGTTGACCGCCACCGGATGGCCCACCGCCTCGAGCATCGGCAGGTCCGAGATCGAGTCGGAATAGGCATAAGAAGCGGCCAGGTCGTAACCCCGCTCGTCGGCCAGCTCCTTGATCGCCTCGACCTTTCCTTGGCCGTAGACAAACGGTCCGTCGAGTTCATCGGTGAAGTACCCGTCGACGATCTTCCCCTTGGTGGCAATGGCCCCGGTCATGCTCAGGTTGGTGGCCAGGGGAGCGACGATGCCATGGGGTGAGGCCGAGACAATCCAGGTCTCGCGACCGGCTTCGTGGTGCATCTTCACGAGGCGCCTCGACTCGGGTCGCACCCGGTCGCTCAACCGGGGCAGCACTCGCGCCGCTACTTCGGCGAGGACATCGATCGACACCCCCTTGACATGGCCGAGGATGGCGGCCCTGGTTCCCTCCGACTTGTCCCCTTTGTCACCGAAGGCAAGAAAGGCCATGGCTCCGGTGGCGAAGCGGGCAATGTCGGCGTTCTTCACCAGACCCGCCCGCCAAGCCTCGACCGCGAAGGGAAAGATCGAAGCCCCCGAGATCAAGGTCCGGTCGAGATCAAAGAACGCCGCGGCAACCATCGTCGGCGAAGCTACCAAAGCTCCGGCCAGGCGCTGGCCTCGTCGACCACCGCTTCGAGGGTGTGGCGGTCGGTGGGATCCTCGGTGAGCCAGGGGATGGTCACCAGCGGTACCCGGAAACGAGCCGCAAATCCGTTGCGGGCGTCTCGTTGTCGGTGCGCCTCCGCCTCCCATCGCCTCAGGTTGTCGGCCAACGCCGTCGGGGTCCGAGGTGGAATTGCCGCCCCCACCCAGTCGGCGGGAAGGGTGCGATTGAAGATCACCGCTTTCGGGCTTGAAGCCACGTCAGGAAGCTCGATGAAGAATCGGGCCGCCTCCGACAAGGGGGCGGGATCGGCTGTCGTAACCACCAGGGTGGTCGCCCTCCGGAAGTGACCCTCGATGGCCCGCGATCGCCGGGAGACGCCGTCGTAAGTCGTGCGGAGATCCATGGCGAACTGCGCCACGCGCTCGAGGAGGTCGGAGCCGAGGAGCTGATCGGCGAAGCGCAGCAATGGTTTGGCGCCGCGATTGAAGAGCGCGGTCCTTCCCGGAATCCTGCCCCCGGTGAGGAGCCGGAGGAGCCGCCCGCCGACCAGCTCCGACATGCGGGCGGGGGCGGTGAAGAACTCGATCCCCCCGGCCGCCGGGGGAGTGTCGATCACCACCAGGTCCCATTTGCGAGATTCGATGTAGGCGGTGGCTTCCTCGGCGGCGGCGTAGGACTGGGAAGCCGGGAAGTGAATCGTGGCCGCCTCGAAGAACTCGTTGGTGACCAATCGATCGGCCACGTCGGGGTCGGCGTGGCGCCGGGCGACGGTGATCCAGGAGGCAGCCGAGTCGAGCATCCCCGCCGAGAGGGTTTCCAGCTCGGGATGCCTTCGGGGCCTTCCCCCCAGTTCGACGCCCAAGGCATCGGCCAGGCGCCGAGCCGGATCGACCGTCAGCACCAGGGTCTTCTTGCCTTGGCTGGCGGCCTTCACCCCCAGCGCCGCCGCGACCGTGGTCTTCCCCACCCCGCCGGCTCCGGTGACGACGATCGCCTTGCTCGCCATCATTCCCCCCACTCTTCGGAGAGCCGCGCTGCCACTTCGCTCTCAGTCAAGAGGCCAAACAGGTAGGGAAAGGTCTTGCGCGGTGGCAGGCGCTCCAGCCATTGCTGTTGGCGGCGATGGAGCGATCGGTGCATCGACGCCGCCTCAGCCACGACGCCGGTGCCTTTGGCCTCGGTGCCAAGCGGAGGCAGCACCCGGTTGGTGACCACCATGGTCGATCCGATCAGCTTCTCCTTGGCGAGAACCTCGAGCGTCTCTTCCGTCTCGAGAGTCGGAAGCTCCTCGGGGAGCGTCACCAGCACCAGTTCGGATTGTTCCGACGAGTCGAGGATTTCGGACATCAAATCGGCCTGATGACGGATCCGGCCCGCCGGCACCAGCTCCGCCACGGTCCGGGGAGCCCGCAGCAGTCCCGTCACCTGACCGGTAGGAGGGCAATCTCCCACCACGATGTCATAACGACGTTGCAGTACCTCCCAGATGACCTTCCCGAGAGTCACCACCTCTCGCACCCCCGGGGCAGTCGAGGCCAGGGCATCGAAGAATCGGGCCGCGGGTCCGAGGGTGGCAAGGCCGGGGATGCCCACCTGAACCTGTAGGTATTCGATCAGGGCCTTGGCGCGATCGACGGTGAGCGCATCGAGACCGGGCTTCACCTCGACGGGCTTGAACTCGAGACGGGTGAGCCCGAGGTGGGCGGCGAGGCCCCCGGTTCCGGCCACGTCGATACCCAAAACCCGGGCGCCGGCGCGTTGGTGGGCCAGGGCCAGGCCCGCTGCAAGCGAGGACTTGCCAACGCCTCCTTTACCGGAGACGAGGATCAGCCGGGTCACGGATGAAGGGGAATGCGCAGCACCAGTTGGTCGTCTTCTACGACCCAGGTAGCGGCTGCGATCAATGAGAAATCAAGAAAGTCGGTCTCGGCCTGCTGGATCAGCAGCTTTCGTTCCTCCCCGGCGACCGGGGGAAGACCCCGCTCCCGTACGGCCTCGGCGCGGTCGCGATAACGAGCGATGACGGCGTCGACGTCGATCTCAGCCATCGGGGGAAGATATCAGAAAGACAAAAAGACAAAAGATGGAAGTCAAAAGATCCGAGATGATCAGGGCGTCGAGGCGGCGACGCGGCGGCTCTCGGCCCGGCGTTCGCTGTCGAGACGTTCGAGCTCGACATCGGAGTAATCCGCGAACTTCATCGCCCGGGCGATGGCGTGGTGACCGGCGATGTCGGCGATCTGACGATGCATCTCGAGACCGACCCGCCGATAAGAGGGGTGTCCGGCGGGCTGAGTTCGCAGCTCGATCAGATGACAGGCCTGGCGGGCGTTCATCTCCATGACGAAGCGGATGTTGAAGCCGAAGGGCACCGCGTACTGGGCAACGTCCGGTCCCAACGCGGCGCGAGTGCTCTCGTAAAGCTCTCCGGCCTTCTCCATCACCCGGCGGAAATCGAAACCGAGGCCAACGTCTTCGATCTCGGGTGGGCATTGGTAACCGAGGCGAGTGCCGAGCCGTTGCCATTCGATCGTCATCAACCGGTGCCGTTGCAAATCGCGGAAGGCACCAAAGTCGCAAGAGACGTCGAAGCGATAAGTCGTTCGCTCGAGGGCGCGCCCCGGTTTGTGGCGGCGGTTCTGCCGATCCCCGAAGAGGGCCGCCAACACCTGTGCCCGTTCGTCGAAATCCATCCCCCTCGCATGCGCCAGGAGATCGGCATCGCTCAACTCCGACCCGGCATAGAGAGCGGCGGCAGCCAGCTTCAGTTCGGCGTCGGGGTCCCAGTCGGTCAAGGTCACCGTGACCTCGGTCTCGAAGGGCTCGATGAAGCTTCCCTCCGGCGCCAGATCCTCAAGCGCGCTCCGGGTCGACGAGAGATATTCGGACCAAGCTCCGCCCCGATCGGGCAGGTCCACCCGAGTGAGGAACGAGGGAATCACCTTTCGAAGCTCATTGAGCATCATCTCCCCGTAGGACCGAACCTCCCCCAGGGGATGGGCGGCCATGCGGATCAATGCCATCTCATAGGCCTGCCCGCTCCCGTAGATGCCGACATTGGAAAGAGTCGAGGCGGGGAGCAGACCTCGCACCGTGTCGCAGGCCTTGGCGCGGATGGTGGCATTCCAAACCCCGAGCGAGTCCTCGGCTTGACGGGGAAACCGCTCCTGAAAATAGGAGGTCATCTGTCGGACCATTGTCCGGTAGGTGTCGAAGGTCTCCTCCATGAACGCCCGGTAGTCGGCTGCCAACGGGGACCCCTCGATCTCCTCTGGTACGAAGTAGCGATAGCCATCGCCGAGGGGGGCGTCGTAGGCGATGTAGCGGGTGGACTGTTCGAGATAGGAAGCGAGCCGTCCCCACTCGAGGACTTTGGTGAGGATGTTGGAGGCCTGCTCGCAGGCGAGGTGGACACCACCGAGTTGGGCGACGGAGTCATCGCCGTATTCGAAGAAGACTCTTCGATAAAGGCTCTCCGCCCGCCTCTGATCGATCAGGGGATCGCTTCCGGTTTTGGATCCGAGGTTCTCCGCGATTGCCTCGATGCCGGCGTCGGGATCGGTCACGAATTCGTCGAGGAACAAGCGGCGGACCGACTTGGCCGATCGCGAGTAGCGGGCGAAGAGGGCCCCCTTGACCACTTCCGGAAGGTTGATGAGGGCAAAGACCGGCTGGTCGACATTGGTGAAGAACCGTTTCAGGACCGTGATTTCGGCGGCTGTAAACGGCTCCTCGAAGTACCCCACTGGACAGTCGAGTGTACCGAGCGATGCCGCTGCGGCCGGTAGCGTTGTCCCAGTGATGGTGTGGGTCCGCGCCCTGTTGCTGCTGCTCGTGCTGCTTGCCATTGGCCTAGCGGCGCTGCCGATTCTGGTCCTTCTCGACCTCCTGGGAGGAGGAACCGGTTACGGGCTCTGCGAGGGTGGGCTCTCGGCCTGCCCTGAGCGCTATACCGCCGGTCCGGTGTTGGCGGTCTACCTGGTGATCTCGTTGATGCTGGTGGTGGCGCTGATCAGAATCGTCACTCATCTCTACCGGCGACTTCAGCGGCACCGAACCGGATAACCAACAAGATGGCCGCCATGATGAGGCCGGCACCCACCCAGCCCGCCATCGTCAATCGTTCACTAAGCACCACAGCCGCCGTTGCTACCGCGAACGCCGGCTCGAGGGCCAGGAGGATCGCCGTGCGAGACGGGCTGATGATCGTCTGCGCCCACAGCTGGAGGAGATAGCCACCGATCGAAACCCCAAGGGCGGTAATCAGAATCGCCGGCAACTCTCGGCGACCGGGGAGCGGGATCCCCTCGATGGCGGCGGCGAGGGGGAAGGCGAGAATGCCGGTGACCAGCAGCTGCACGGCGGTGAAGGTGATCAGCGAGTGCCGGTTGGCCAGGCGATCGAGGGCGATGATGTGTCCGGCGAAGGCGACCGCCGCTCCCACCGTCAAGAGGTCGCCGCGCACCAATGCGGTTTCTGGCCGAAACGTGAGGAAGACCACCCCGATAAAGGCGAGCACGGCGGCGGCGGCCACACCAAGGGAAGGCTTCCGGCGATACAGGAGGGCTGCCAACAGTGGGGTGAAGATGATGAAGAGACCGGTGATGAGCGCCGAGTTGGAGGCGCCGGTGGTGACGAGGCCGGCCGTCTGCAAGCTGTAGCCGACGAAGAGCAACGACCCCGCCAGCGCTCCGTCCCGCCACACCGTCTTTCCCCGCGGCGGCACGAAGAGCATCAGTACCAATCCTCCGAGGAGAAAACGCCAGGTGACGAAGGAGATCGGGGGGAAGGTCGCCACCGCATCTTTGATGACGACGAAGGTCGATCCGAACAAGAACGAGGCGGCGGCAATGGCCAGCCCGGCCCGGGTGGTACGAGAGAGCAAGGGCCGGGAAGGCTAGGAGCCTCATACCATCGAGCCCTTGCCACTCACGCCCCCACCTACTCCACCCTCTCCAGCTGCGCGCCGGCGGGCCAACCGCATCCTCGCTTTGCTGAAGGAGCGGTATCCCGACATCGGCACCGCTCTCGACTATCAGGACCCGTGGCAGCTCCTCGTGGTGACCGTGATGTCGGCGCAGACCACCGATGAGAACGTCAACCGGATCAGTCCGGTGCTCTTCGCACGCTTTCCGACCCCGGCCGATCTTGCTGCCGCCAACCCCGAAGAGGTCGAGCAGATCATCTTCTCTTCGGGCTTCTACCGACAGAAGACGAAGTCGATCATCGCTCTCTCCAGGGACCTCGAAGAGCGGTTCGGAGGAGTGGTGCCCGACCGGCTCGAGGAATTGGTGACTCTGCGAGGGGTCGGCCGCAAGACCGCCAGCGTGGTTTTGGCCGAGGCGTTTGCGGCCCCCGCCATTGCCGTCGACACCCACGTCCGCCGGGTCGCAGGGCGGCTCGACCTCACGGCCAACAAGGACCCGGTCAAGATCGAAGCTGATCTGAAGGCGCTCTATCCGCGCAAGGCCTGGTCCGGCATCTCGATGCGCTTTATCCAATTCGGACGGGACATATGTGAGGCTCGCCGTCCTAGGTGCCCCGAGTGCGAGCTCAACCGCATCTGTCAGTGGCCTTTCAAGCGCCTCTGATGCGAAGCATCGACCGGAGGATCTTTGGCCTCGCCATCCCGGCGTTGGGTGCTCTGGCGGCTGAGCCCCTCCTCTCCCTCGCCGACACCTTCTTTGTCTCAAGGCTGGGGACGAGCGCCCTCGGGGCGCTGGCCGTTAATGGAGCCGTTTTCGGCTTCGTATTCGTCGTCTTCAACTTTCTCGCCTATGTCACCACGCCGATGGTGGCCCGAGCTCAGGGGGCAGGAGATCGAGAGCGGGCGAGCGAGGTCATTTCCGCGTCGCTGGTTCTCGCCGTTGGCCTGGGGATCTTCACAACCCTGATTCTGATCTTGTTTGCCCGCCCGATCCTGCTGCTGGTCCAGACCGGTCCCGAGGTGATGGCTCCCGCTCTCGACTACCTCCGCATCAAGGCCTTTGCCGCTCCCGCCGTGCTGGTGATCCTGGCGGGCCACGGCTCATTCCGGGGCTTGGCCAACACCCGGACGCCACTCTTGATCACCCTCGTGGTCAACGCCCTTAACGCTGTCATAGACCCGATCTTGATCTTCGGCTTCAACATGGGAGTGAGCGGGGCGGCGCTCGGCTCCGTCGCCGCCCAGTTCATCGGGGCGGCCCTGTTTGTCGCTTATCTCAAGCGGCGCCTCGGTGTTTTGTCGTGGACCGGGTTCGCCAGCCTCCACAACCTGCTCCGCCCCGGCGCCCTCATCACCGCCCGGACGCTCTTTCTGGTATCGACCCTCTCGATCTCTACGGCGGCTGTTGCCCGGATCGGCGTCGACGCCCTCGCCGCCCATCAGATCCTTCGCGAGACCTGGTTCCTCTCGGCGATGCTGGTCGACGGCCTCGCCATCGCCGCTCAGACCCTCGTGGCCGAGGCCACCGGCCGGGCTGACCGTGAAGGGGAAATCGATGTCATCAAACGACTTCTCTGGTGGGGGACCGTGATGGGAGTGGCATTGGCGGGACTCTGGCTGGTGTCGGGTCAGCCGCTGGCCGCCATCTTCGCCCCTACCGCGGCGGTGGCATCCGAGCTTGGGCGAGTCACCTCCGTACTGGCGATCCTGGCGGTGCCGGCGGCCTGGTTGTGGGTTCTCGACGGTGTGGTCCTCGGTCAGCTCCGGCTCGCCCGGATGATGGCCTCCTCGGGTCTGGGCCTACTCGCCGCCGCCGGGCTTCTGGTCGTCGTCGTTGGGAGCGGTTGGGGGTTGGGTGGTGTCTGGTGGGCGCTCGGTCTCATGATCCTGGCCCGTTTGCTGGTCCTTCTCCCCGGCGTCTTCCCAACGGTCGAGGAGGAGGCCACGGGTCTCGGGGAGGCGCAGGGTCAGCAAAGCCGCCACTAGCACGGCCGACCCCAGCAGAGTCATGGTGGCGCTCAGACCCAGGCGATCGATCATGAGACCGCCGGTGAGTAGCCCGATGGCGGAGCCGAGCGTCCCCACCCAGGTGAGGGCCGAGCTGGCGGTGGCGCGCTGCTCGGGCCGAAAAAGCTCGGCGCGATGGATCGAGGCGGCGGGAACGTAGGCAAAGGAGCCGAACGAGGAAACAATCAGCGCCGGGAATAACAGGGAGACCGATCCCAGGTTGTAGACGGCGACCCCGCCGCCGAGGATCGAAAGCAGCGCCAGGATTGTTGTCGGGCGCCTTCCCCAGGTATCGGCCAAGCGCCCGCCGAGAAAGAATCCCACCGCACCCACCGTTCCTCCGGAAAGGGTCAGCAGCACAGCTTCTCCCGAGGTCAGGCCCACTTGGTTGACCAACCGCTCGGTGAGAAATGCCAGCCCGAGGGAAGAGAAGGCCGAGGGGAGCAGCGAAGTCAGGGCGGCGAACAGAAACACCGGGGTCTGCAGAAAGTTGGTGTCGACTCGGCGCGGTGGCATCGGTCCCCGGCCCTTCGCCTCTCTGATTCGGTAGGCGAGAACCGGAAGCAGGAGCAGACCGGCCCCGGTGAGAAAGTACGGGATCCGCCAGTTGGCTTCGGCCAGCGGCAAACCGATCACGGCCAGCCCCGCTCCGAAACTCCCCGCTGCTCCGTAAATCCCCACCCCGTAGGCACGGATGCGAGGGGCGAGGTGTTCGGCCAGCCAGACCACGCCCAGAGTCGACAAACCCGAGGTGGCCCCTCTCACCAAGCCTTGCGACAGCCCGAATTGAATCGGCGAGCTCACCAGCCCGCCGCCGGCGCTCGCCGCCACCAGGAGCGCATAGGCCGCCAACAATGGGCGCCGTCGGCCGGCTCGGTCCGCCCAGATTGACAGCCCGACCGCCAGCAGGCTCCCGAGGCGGGCCCAGGCGAGGAGCGAGCTGATCTCGGCCTGGCTGAGACCGAGCCCGGCTCGGGTAAACGGCAGTGTTGCGGCCGGCTGAGCCTGGGTGAATCCCTGGACGAATCCGACCAGCCACATCGTCACGGTGAGAGCGCGATCGCTAGGACCGAAACGAGCGGAGGGAAGGACGGGGTCGAGCAGCGGTTTCAACGGGGGCTTTCGGAGATGTCGGTTTCGAAAGGGCTCGTGCGAACATGGTCGCAGGTAGCACGCCATGGCTGACGCTTCACTCTTTCTGCAGTTGTTCATCGCCTTCGGAGGCGGTGTTCTTTCGTTTCTTTCTCCGTGTGTGTTGCCATTGGTTCCGGGCTATCTCTCGATGATGTCGGGCTACTCGGTCGCCTCGCTCGAAGAAGGAGCCGTGTCCACCCGGCGAATGTTGTGGGTGATCGCCCTGTTCATCGCCGGATTCACCATCGTCTTCGCCGCCTTCGGAGCGACTGCGACCTCATTGGGACGCTTCCTCTCCGCTCACCTCCCGCTGGCGAGTCGGATCGCCGGGGGAGTGGTACTCGTTTTTGGATTGGTGATGGTGGCCCTGGCCATCTCCGAACGGGGCTTGCTACGCCCTTTGAGTCGGGACTACCGGCCCCAGGTACGGCCCTCCCGGCTCGGTTCGTTCGCCCCCCCGGTGATGGGAGCCGCCTTCGCCTTTGGGTGGACGCCTTGCATCGGCCCCATCCTGACCGTGGTCCTCGCCACCGCCGCCACCCTCGAGACCCTGGGCGAGGGCGTTGCTCTCCTCGTTTCGTACTCCCTTGGCCTGGGAACGCCGTTTCTCCTCTCGGCCCTGGGGATGCACCGGCTATTGCGTCGCACCCGGCCCTATCTCAAACCGATCAACATCGCTTCCGGGGCTTTGCTGGCGGTATTCGGACTGGTGATGCTGACCGGCAATCTCAACCGCGTCTCCTCGGCCGTGACCGACGTCATTATCCGGATCCCCTTTCTCGAGAACCTGGCTGAGATCTGATGATCTGCCATCCGAGCCGCGAGGAATTCATGGCCCTGGCGAAGTCATATCCGCTGGTGCCGGTTTGGACCAAAGTGCTGGCCGATCGGGAGACGCCGGTCTCAGCTTTCGAGAAGCTGGTCGGCGCCGATCCCGGGTTCCTCCTCGAGTCAGTCGAGGGAGGGGAGAACTGGGCTCGCTGGTCGTTTATCGGCTGGAATCCGCTCTTCACCCTCACCTCCCGTGCAGGGCAGGTCGACTCCCAACGGCCGATCAGCAGTGGCGATCCCCTCGGTGCTCTGGAGGAGTTGGTCGGACAGGTTCGGGCCGCCGATCTTCCTGGTTTGCCCCCTCTCCACTCTGGGTTGGTGGGTTACCTCGGCTATGACACCGTGCGCTACATCGAACATCTTCCCAACCGACCCCCCGACGACCGGGGGCTGCCCGAGATGTCCTGGCAGGCGGTGGGATCTCTGGCGGCCTTCGACCGAGTCTCACAGTCTCTCACCCTGGTTCGCAACGTCCTGGTGGGCGACGATCTCGAAGCTGATTACGCGGCTGCAGTCGCCCAGCTCGAGCGGGCCACCAACCGGCTGGGCCATTCCCGTCCCTATCGGGCGCTGCCCTTTGATCATCGGCCCCCGGCCAGCACCAGTCATTCCTCGACGATGAGCCGGGCCGAGTTCGAAGCGGCGGCGCGTTCGGCCAAGGAATCGATCGTGGCCGGTGATGCTTTTCAGATCGTGGTTTCGCAGCGATTGGCCATGCCTTTCGAGGGCGATCCCTTCATGGTCTACCGCTGGCTACGGGTCGTGAACCCCTCCCCTTATCTCTTCTTCTACCGAACGCCGGAGCTCGCGGTGGCGGGCTCGTCGCCGGAACTGATGACGCGGGTACGCGAGGGGCAGGTCTTCAGCCGGCCGATCGCCGGGACCCGACCGCGGGGAGAAAGCCCCGACCGCGACCTGGCGCTGGAAGAAGAACTCCGGGCCGATCCGAAGGAGCGGGCCGAGCATGTGATGCTGGTCGACCTCGCTCGTAACGATCTCGGCCGGGTTTGTGACTTCGGCACCGTGGCGGTGGATGAACTGATGGTGGTGGAGCGTTACTCCCATGTGATGCATCTGGTCTCGGGGATCTCGGGGAAGCTCAGAGCTGGCGTCGGGCCAGTCGATGTGCTGCGGGCGACCTTCCCTCACGGCACCGTCTCGGGGGCGCCCAAAGTGGCGGCGATGGAAATTATCGACCGTCTCGAACCAGTAGCGCGCGGTCCCTATGCGGGGGCGCTGGGATACATCGACTTCTCGGGCAACGTAGATACCGCCATCTGTTTGCGGACGGTGGTCATCTCCGGCGGTCAGGCCTGGGTGCAGGCCGGAGCCGGCATCGTCGCCGACTCCGATCCGGCTACGGAGTACGAGGAGACCATGAGCAAGGCGGCCGCTGGCCTAGCAGCGGTGGAGGCAGCGGCGAATGGCTGACGGGCGACGAATCGAAGGCATCCATGAGATGGTGGTCGTGGAAGGGCCGCAGGCGATCTCCTTTCTGGATGGGCTCTTGAGCCAGGACCTCTCGAAGCTGCACCCGACCCATCCGATCCGCTCCTTTCTGTTGGCCCCGCAGGGAAAGTTGCGGGCGCTGCTCTGGATCACCGGAGAGGGAGAGCGAGTGGAGGTGGTTGCCGACGCCGGGTGGGGGAAGAAAGTGGCCGACGATCTTGCCCACTACAAGATCCGGGTGAAGGCCACCATTGCCGAGCCAATTCCAGTGACCACGGTCGTCGGTCCCGATTTCGCCTACACGTTTCTCCGCCCAGGGAGCGAAGCGACCGAGCTTTCGTTCGACGAATGGAACGCGATCCGCATCGAGGCGGGAGAACCGGTGATGGGAATCGACGTCGATGAAAGCACCATCCCCCAAGAGACGGGGCTGGTCGACCAAGCCGTCTCCTTTAGTAAAGGCTGCTTTCTGGGCCAGGAACTGGTAGCCCGTCTCGACAGCCGCAACGGCCGGGTCAACCGTCATCTCCGCCGGGTTCGACTCGATCGGTTGCCTTCCGTCCCCGCTGCGGTTACCGACGACGGCGGCTTCGTCACCTCCGCCGCCGTCACGGCCGACGGTGCGATCGGTCTCGGCTTGCTCCATCGCCGGATCAACCCCGGCGACGAGATCGAGGTCGATGGCATTGTCGCCATCGTCCTCTGACGAGTAGCTATACGAGCGTGGAGGGGATACTGAACATCGCCCACTGCTGGTAGAGCAGGAGATAGACCCCAACCTGCTGCCACTCACCTGCCCAGCCCGAAGTGGCGGGGAAGTACGCCCAGGTGATGTAGTTGGAAACAGTGATATAGAGCAAGGCGACAGCCGCTACGGAGTTTCGAACCCGGTTCCGATCGGTGGCCGGCACTTCATCGCCAGTCACCTCGTTAGTAACTCTGTCCCAAAAAGATGAGGGAAGAAAAAGCAACCAGACCGAAATCATCACGAAGGGGAAAGTCCCGAGGTTCATAAATATCGCCATCCCGACGTGGAAGGCAATGAACGCTCCGACGAGGATCACTCTGAGCCGCGGTGAGTGCCGCCCGGGGACGAAAAGGAGCAATGCTCCGATGACCTCTAGGACGATGGTCAACACGGAGACGGCCGCCATCGCGGTGTCAGCTTGGGCGACGATGCGACCCAGATCATTGCCGAATCCGGTGCTTCCGAGAACGGTCTTCATGGCCGATGGCTCAAGCACCCACTCCCGGAAGTCCTTATTGATTCCGGAGAAGAAGTAGATAAAGAAAATCTGTAAGAGGGCGCCCGCGCTCGCGACTGAGAGGATCTTTCCGCGCTCTTGGCCCACCGCCCTTCGATCGATTGACCATCTGGCGTTGAGGGGCAGAAAGATCGACCAAAACAGAAAAAGCGCCAGGACGTACTTTCCCAAGAAAATGGCAACACCCGGCTCGATCAGGGCTTGCCGTATCGGTATGCCATATATGAGCCAGGACAGCACCGTCACCCATCGGGTCTTGAATCCGACGAGCAGCGCCAGGGCCAGGGGGAGGACCGCGATTGAGGTGTAGATAACCGACGTTCGAGCTCCGG
>DATBKE010000126.1:0-5335 GCA_036556085.1 Acidimicrobiia bacterium
GTCCGCCCGACCGGGCACGAGCACCGAACCCACCGAAATTCTCTGTAACGGTCGCCTTGCTCACGTGTCTTATCACATAGTTCTGTCGTCTGGTCGAAGGGACTGTCCGTGAGAATCTCAAGTCGCAGAAGGGAGCGGGGAGCGAACCTCGTCGAGTTCGCGCTGATTGCTCCGTTCCTGATCATGCTGCTGTTTGGCATCATCGAGTTCGCCTGGGTGTTTGCCCAGAACCTCGATATCCGGCACGGCGCTCGGGAGGGAGCCCGCCTCGCGGCCGTCAACTTCCCGGTAGGGGCCACCAACGGATCGACGGCTCGGAACGACACCGACCGCGACGCCCTGATCGACGAGATTTGCGCCCGAATGGACGTCGCCTCGGGGGTGACGGTCGACCTTCAGAGCGCCGGGACCGTCGGGGCCGCCGCGATCGCCACCACGTCAGCTCCCCGGAGCACTCTCACCGGGATCATGGATTGGGCGTTACCTTCGTCCATCGTCTTGACCTCGACGGTGGAAATCCGCGTCGAACAGCCTGCAACCTGGACCAACGCTCCCACGGGAGGACAAGCATGTTGAGCACACGACCGAACCAGTCCGAACGAGGAGCAACGGCGATTTTGGTCGCCCTGTCTTTGATTCTGTTGTTGGGGATGGCCGCTATCGCCGTCGACCTGGGAGCCATCGCCAATGAGCGCCGTCAGGACCAAAGCGCCGCCGACGTCGGAAGTCTTGCCGCGGTGCAGTTCGCCAAGCCGACCACTGGGACCGCCGCCTGTGCAGGTTTCAGCGGCGTTGCCCTGGCTCGGTGCAACGGCGCCCAGGAGGCGATGGCCGTTGTCAACGCCACCCTCGACAGTCCGGGAGCAGCCGCCTGGACGACCGCTGCCGAATGCACCGGCATACCCGCCGGATACACGGCTTCACCGATCACTCCGTGTGTTGCCTTCAATTCCAATTTGCAACGTGCTTGGGTCAGGGTGCCGACGATCGAAGTCCCGACCACCTTTGGCCGTGTGCTCGGATTCCAAGCGATCAACAGTTCTGCGGAGGCGATTGCCGTCACCAGCAACCTCAATCGCAACCTTCTCATCCCGTTCTTGACCCCCGGGAGTTACGCCGGCGGTAACTACAACTGCCTCAAGACTTCGGGCAATCCCGGCTGGGGAGTTTGTGCCGACCTGCCATCGACGGGAAACTTCGGTTCGGCTGACTTCTTCTTGTACTCGAACGAGCAGATGGGCACCACTCAGGCATGCACTGGAGGGACAAACAGCAGATTGGTCTCGAACATTGCTCGCGGGGTTGACCATCCACTGAGCATCCACCCCACGGGATCGGGTGCAGGCATCGAGGAGCAGAACAATTGCCCGGTGTTCTCCGCAGAGCCAAACGCTTTTTACTCCCAAACTGGTGTCGGGAGCAACCTGGACGACGGGCTTACCAGGGGGGGCTCGGCGCACTCTTCTATCGGCGCATATGACGGGAGGATCGAACAGGCGAGCGGTGGATTCTTGGTCAGGAACAGCGGAGGCAGCAATCCCGCCACGCGCCTCGATGACACTCCCCTTTGGAATTACCTGGTTTCTGGCCTATCGGGAGCTTGTGACAAGAGCCTGGTGGATACCCACGCGGAGATGGTGGCCTGCATCGCTTGGGCCAAGTCAACGTCCACGACCATCTTCCTCGATTCCATCATCGACGCCAAACGGTTTGGCTTCACTCCCCTGATGTGGGAAAACGACATCAGTAGCCCGAGCACGCTCTATCACGTCAAGGACTTCTTGCCGGTCTATCTCGATACGACGATGTACGGGTGCAACTCGAACAGCTGCCCCATCCATCACACTCCGGGGATCGCCAGTACGGGGGCCTGCCCGAACAATGGAGGGTCGATCACCTGCGGTACACCTGGGGCCGCCAACCGTTCCCTGAACGCCGTGACCTCGTACATTCTCTCAAAGACCATCCTTCCTCTGGGTGCCCAGTCTCCGTACCCAGGTGCCAACAACCAAAGGACCTTCAGCCTCGCTGAATAGTTGGGGGGCGATCGCCCGGCAATAGGATCCGGTCGCGATGCGACCACTACCTCACTTGATGCCGGCGTTGATCACACCGTTCAAAGAGAGTGGTGATGTCGATGTCGGGGCCCATCGATACAATGTCGGATTCTTGACCGAGCTCGGGATAGCCGGGATTCTGATCGCCGGATCGACCGGGGAAGGGCCCTATCTCGAGCCTGGCGAACGCCACCAGCTTGTTAAGACCGCCCGAGACACGCTTGGTTCTGCGACCTATCTCACGTGCGGTGTTGCAGCCGAAACGGTGCGGCAGGCAAAAGCCATGATCGCGGAGGCGGCGGAGGGCGGGGCCGACTCGGCTTTGGTGATCACGCCGACGACCCTCACACGAAATCGGCTCCCGTATGTCGAGGGCTTTTACCAAGTGGTGGCGGATGCCGCACCGATTCCGATCCTTCTCTACTCGGTCCCACCCGTGACCGCCTTCGAATTGCCAGAAGACCTGGTCGTGCGTCTGAGCGAACACCCCAATGTGGTGGGGATGAAGGACTCGGGCGGAGACCCGGTGAGGATGCAGCGCCTCGTGGCCAGGGTTCAAGACGGCTTCTCCTTATTCACAGGGTCTACCCAGGCCGTGACGCTTGCTCTAACCGCCGGAGCCCACGGAGCCATCACTGCATCGACCAATTATCTTCCGCAAGCGTTGCTCGAACTGGTCAGCGTGGCCACCGATGACCCGATCAAGGCCCGCAGCCTCCAGCAATGCGTATCGGCCGTGGCCGCCAGGGTTGAGGCACTGGGGATTCCCGGGGTAAAGGCAGCGGCAGCCCTCGCCGGCCTTGTGCCCGGCGTGCCCCGGTCACCTCTGAGGCCGCTTGACCCGTATCAGCGATCGGCCCTGGCCGAAGTTATCCACAATTCCCCTTGTAACTAACGGCCACCGTCCGTAACCTTTCCTGTTGGGAGGATCGGAAGTGGGCAGGCGGGTAACACCCGGGGGATCTAAGCCTTTTCGGTCGCGCTCCGACCGCGGAGCGGTCCTTCTCGAAGCAGCAATCATCACCCCGCTCTTCGTCATGTTGCTGTTCGGGATCTGGACTACTGCCCGGGCCTGGAACGTTCACAACATCCTCGATCACGCCGCCCGCGAAGCTGCCCGGTACGGCGCCGTCGACCAGAACAACGCCAACATCAAGAACATCGCCCGCGGAGAGGTGCTTTCCGCCAGCTATCCATTTGATGGCAACGTCACCTACTGCTCGGCGATTGTCGAAAGCGGCGCCGTCACCAGCGGTGATCCCGGTGGGTTGTGTATCAACGCCACTTTGGATCCCACTACGGATGATCGAGTTCAGGTCTCGCTTCTGATTCCCAGCTACCAGCTGAATTTCGTGTTCTTTACCACCACCGTCCAATTGCAAGCTCGCGCTGTGGCGAGACTCGAACCTTGAATTCTGTCCCGCGCGAACGCGGTTATGCCGCCATGCTCACCGCCGCTGCGCTGTTGTTCCTTCTCGGAGCGGCGGCCCTCGCCGTCGACGGCTCGATGTTCTTCCAGCAGGCTCGCTCGGAACAGAGAGTCGCCGACCTGGCGTGCCTGGCCGGCGTTCAAGAGCTTCCTGAGGACTCGGTGGGCGCCGTCACGATGGCCGCCAGCTTCCTGCGTCCCAATCACCCCGATTTGGCAGGGCTGAATCCGGCTACCACCTCGACAGGGTTCGGACCGGTGGCCGGTGCGAATACCTATACGACGGGCGCCTTCACGATTCAGATCGACGCCCCCTTCAATGGCAACAGCACCAAGATGCGGGTCTCAGTTACCCAGAGCCGAGGTACCCACTTCGGTCAGGCGATAGGCGCCACCTCGGTCCCCATCAACCAGGTGGCGATTTGCGAGGTTGGTTCGGCGATCGGGGGCGGCGCTGACATGCCGTTCGGAGTCCTGTCGGGATTCACCGGCGGAATCATTAACTACGACAACAACGGATGCACGCTAAACGGTCAGACCAATAGCCAGTGCTCGGGATTGGCGATTCCCCGACACAACGATCCTTCCGGTTCGGGGTTCAATGTGAACACTGCCGACAACTATCGAGCCAACATCATCTCTGGAATCAACTGGCAGCTCTTCCCACCCGGGGCGGCTTTTCCCAGCAGCCAAGACATTCTGTGTCGATCACAGCAGTCGCCCCAACCGGGGGATCCGGAACCCTGTAACCGGGTCGCAACGGTCAGCGGCAGCGACCCCTCCAAGGTGTACGAGGGTCTGATCTCAGGTAACAACAAGTATCCGCCCGAGTCACAGATTGGCTATCTCGAAAAGCACCATCTGGTCTATCGCTCCACTCACGGCGATCTATTTGACAGTCACACTTTGGAGGACATGGTCACCTGCGTTGCCTCCCACAACTCAACTCAGGTGGTCCCCTGCCCTACACCAGAGGACTCGCTCACCTGGACCGGGCCGACTAGTGCCCCCATTGTTTACGTCAGCCGGGTAGAGGACTGTGACTGCCCACGCTTTGCGCGGGTACCCGTCGTTGATCCGAACCCTGGCTTTCCGGAGGCCAACTGCACCGTCCACGACCCCAACGACATCACGCAAATCAACAAGTGCTTCGCCCGGATTGTGGGCTTTGAGTCGATCTGGTTGTTGCGCCCCTTCTTCAATGACGAGGAACCCCCTGACGGTCCCGGGCCAGTCGGAGCGGCGGAGAACGATTTTCACAGCAGTGGCCAGCAGGTCAAGACGCTGGCTGCTGTGAGCATTGTCTTCAACGACGATGTAGTCGTCGAGGGTCGTTGTTTCTCTAGCTTCAAGCAAGGCTTTCCCAAGGCAGTTCGGCTAACCGTTAGCTAGGTTTTCGCCGCTACCCTCGCTCCGCTAATCACACAGGAGCATGAATGGCCAAGTTTCTGTCCAACGAGTGGGCGCAGGAGGTCGACAAGACCCTCAACTCCCATGCCGGCTTCAAAAATGCCATCGGCAATGCCGACCTCGGCATCGCCTTCAACGTCAGCGGAGGGCCCGATGGTGATGTCGCCTACTACCTGAAAACGGCAAATGGCGACGTCGACCTGGCCCTCGGCAACCTCGAAGGCGCCGACGTCACCATAAACACCACGTACGACACCGCCTCGTCAATTTCAAAGGGCGATCTCAACGTGCAGACCGCCTTTATGACCGGCAAGCTCAAGGTCGCGGGCAACCTGGCCAAGCTGATGATGCACCAGGCCGCCATTGCCCAATGGTCGGCCGCCGTCAAAGACCTGCCGACCGACTACTGACTTTCTCGTTCTGTGGGCTGGTAGGGCTG
>DATBKE010000127.1:0-1716 GCA_036556085.1 Acidimicrobiia bacterium
TCGACGTCATCACGACGGTGCTCGCCGGAGCGAATTCGCTTGTAGTGGTTATAGACCGCGACGGCCAGCTTGCGCTTGGCGTGATCCTGGCCGACTACATAGTCATCGAGGTAGGTGGAGATCTCCATCGGCTTGGGAAGCTCCGTGAAACTGACCTCGGGAGTGGCGGAAAACTCCTCTTCGATGATCTCGTTGCAAAGGTCTATGCATTCGTCGCAGATATAGACGCCGGGCCCGGCGATGAGCTTTTTGACCTGCTTTTGGGACTTGCCGCAAAAACTGCACTTGAGCAGATCCACCCCGTCGCCGAACTTCGCCATCAACCCTCCTAAGTGGCAGTCCTCCTAGTTGGAGGCTACCGCAGATAGCTCGCGACGCGTGAGAATTGAATCGACCACTCCATAGGTAACGGCATCCTCTGCCACCATCCAGAAGTCGCGCTCGGTGTCCGCGGACACCTTTTCGTAGGTCTGGCCGGTGTGGTCGGCCAGGATGCGGTTGAGCTGTTCCCGCATCTGCACGATCAACCGTGCCTGAATCTCGATGTCGGAGGCCTGGCCCTGAGCCCCGCCGTGGGGCTGGTGGAGCATCACCCGAGCGTGAGGAAGGGCGAATCGCTTGCCGGGAGTGCCTCCAGCGAGAATTACCGCCGCCGCCGATGCCGCCATCCCCATGCACACTGTGTTCACGTCTGGCCTGATGTATTGCATCGTGTCGTAAATCGCAAACAACGATGTGATGGACCCACCCGGCGAGTTGATATAGAGAAAGACGTCCTTGTCGGGATCGTCGCTTTCGAGGTGGAGGAGTTGAGCCATGATCAGATTGGCGATGGTGTCGTCGATCGGCGTGCCGAGGAAGATGATCCGATCCTTGAGGAGCCGGCTGTAGATGTCGAAGTAGCGCTCGCCGCGGCTCGTCTGCTCGAAAACTGTTGGAATCACATAGTTCTGCACGTCAGGCCTCCTCAACGATCTCGGCCTCAACCACTTCCTCTTCCACTGGAAGAGCTTCCACCGCTTCCGCCGTTTCAGCTATCTCGGTGCCGAGCTCGACCGGATTGCCTTCTGCGTCGACAGTCTTGGCCCCGGCGATAACCGCTTCAAGAGCCTTGTTGCGGAGGATATCACCGGCGAATGACAAGGCTCGCGCACCCTCGGACATCGACTTGTAGACCTCCTCGGGATTGTCGCTCATAGTTGCCAAGGCGTTGATCTCGGCGGTGAGTTCCTCGGGAGTCACTTCCAAACCTTCCACTCTGGCTACCGCTTCCAGTGCCAAACGGGTTTTGAGGCTCTTCTCAGCTTGTGAGCGCAAGTCGGCCTCAAGGGCGGGGCCGTCGATTCCGGTCGCCTCGAGATAGTCCTGAAGCGTGATGTCGTTGCTCTCGAGCCGGTGGCTGAAACGATGGAGGATGTCCTGCATCTCTGCCCGGAGCAGTGGTTCGGGGAGCTCGACCTGAGCCTCGTCGGCAAGGAGGTCGAGGGTGGTCGCTCTCAGCTCTCGAGCAGCGGCCAAACGCTTCGTGCGGGCGAGTCGATTACGCAGCTCGGCTTCCAGTTCGCTGACGGTCTCGAACTCAGTGACCTCCTCGACCCAATCGTCATCGACCTCGGGCAGGACTTTTGACTTGACCTCGTTGACCTTGATGGTGAAGGACGCCTCAATACCAGCGCGTTCGCCGAACCCGGCAGGCAGCTTGCTCGTGAAGGTCAC
>DATBKE010000128.1:0-3038 GCA_036556085.1 Acidimicrobiia bacterium
CTGCCTCAAACCGGTAGTGCGGTAGCAGCCTCCAACCGAACTGTGCGATGAGGTGGACTCCCTCGACGATGAACTCGAACTCCTCCTCGCTGATGAAGTAGTTGAAGTTGACGCGTACCCATCCCGGCTTTACGACCTCGCACCCGAGGCCGATCTGGCGTTCGATCTGGCGGCTGGTGTCGAGGTCGATACCAAGAAGGCGATGTCCATAGGGACCCGCACAGGAACACCCGCCCCGTGCCTGGATGCCGAATAGGTCATTGAGCAACGCAACCACGTAGTTGTGGTGTAAGTAGCGGTCACCAAAACGGATGACGAACGAGACAATCGAGAGTCGCTCGGCCTTGGGATTTCCCAGGATCTGGATGTTGGGGTTCTGCGACCACGAATCGATCGCCCGCTGAATGAAGTCTTCTTCTCGCCGGCGAATCTCAGGGACTCCCACCGCTTCTTTGAGCTGAAACACCAGGCCGGCCCTGATGGATTCGACGATGGCGGGGGTACCTCCTTCCTCGCGATGCTCGGGATCGGTGAGATAACGATGGACCAGGTTGTTGACATAGGCCACCGTCCCTCCACCGGGAACCGAGGGAACTCGATTGGCCAGGAGGTCTTTTCTAACGACCAGTACCCCCGGCGTTCCCGGGCCGCCGATGAACTTGTGCGGAGAAATGAAGATGGCGTCCTTGTAATCGAGGTTCCCTGCCTCCTTCTGACGCATGGATATGCCGACATAGGGAGCAGCGGCGGCGAAGTCCCAAAAGGAAAGGGCTCCGTGCTTATGCAACAGCGCCGAGATCGCCGATGTATCGGTGATTATTCCGGTGACGTTCGATGCCGCTGAGAACGAGCCGATCCGAAGCGGTCGATCGGAGAATTCGATCAACCGGCGCTCAAGGTCGTCGAGATCGATGTGGCCATCGGAGTCCTCGACGATCTCAACCACGTCGGCGATCGTCTCTCGCCAACCAAGTTCATTGGAGTGGTGCTCGTATGGTCCGACGAATACCACCGGACGTTGATCGAGCGGGATGTGGCCGCTGAGATCGAATTGGTCATCGAGGGGGGCCGGAACCCGTACCCCGAGAATGGTGATCAGCCGGTCGATGGCTCCGGTCGAGCCCGAGCCGGCGAAGATCACCGCATGGTGCTCGTCCCCACCCACTGCGTGACGGATGAGTGTCCGGGCATCCTCTCGGAAGCGAGTGGTCTGGAGGCCGGTTCCCGAGGTTTCGGTGTGGGTGTTGGCATAGAGAGGGAGGACCGTCTCGCGTATGAAGTCTTCGATGAAGGAGAGGGAACGGGCCGACGCGGTGTAGTCGGCATAGGTGACCCGCCGGAGCCCAAAGGGAGTGAAGACGGCGGTGTCAGCCCCGATGACCGATCGTCGGATCGTCTCGATGAGCCGATCGGTTTCCATTCCCCTGAGGCTACCTGCGAACCCTGGGTTGGGAGGGTGGCTAGACCTGTCTGCCAGCCCTCAGAACGAAATTTCACCGTCTCGGAATATCCGGCCGGACTTGATAGGTTGCTCTCGGGGTTCCACCAATGACCGACACCGTCCTTCCCACGTCCGACGCTCCCCGCGTAGCCATGACGCATGGCCAGATCATGGCGGTGATCTGGGGCCTGATGATCGGCCTCTTTCTCGCCGCGTTGGATCAGACCATCGTCGCCACCGCCCTCCCGACGATGGTCGGAGAACTCGGTGGGCTCGAACAACTCTCGTGGGTGGTGACCGCCTACCTTCTCGCCTCCACCGTCACTGCTCCTCTCTACGGAAAGATCTCTGACCTCTACGGGCGCAAGATCGTCTTCCAGGCCGCGATCATCCTCTTCCTCGCCGGTTCGATTCTCTGCGGGCTATCCCAAAACATGGGCCAGCTGATCGCTTTCCGCGGCCTCCAGGGTTTGGGAGCAGGAGGCCTGTTCGTCATGGCGATGACAATCATCGGCGACATCCTCTCTCCGCGGGAGCGAGGCCGATACCAGGGGTACTTTGGGGCAGTTTTCGCCCTTTCGAGCGTGGCGGGGCCATTGGCCGGTGGCTGGCTGGTCGACAACGTCGATTGGCGGTGGGTCTTCTACGTCAATGTCCCGATCGGTCTCGTCGCCCTCTTCGTGACCGCGTCGGCACTCAACCTCCCGTTTGTGCGTCGTGATCATCCAATCGACTACCGAGGCGCGGGGACGTTGGTAATAAGCGTGTCCGCCCTGCTCCTGGCGATGGTCTGGGGCGGCAACGAGTACGAGTGGAGTTCACCCCTGATCATCGGTCTCCTGGCCATAGGAGTTCTGGTGGCGTTTCTCTTCCTCTGGTGGGAACGACGAGCGACGGAACCGATCCTTCCGCCACGTCTTTTCAGGAATCGAACCTTCGCCCTGACCTCAGCCTCCGGATTCATCATTGGCCTGGCGATGTTTGGGGGAATCGTCTTCCTGCCCTTGTTCCTTCAGGTTGTGGTTGGGGCGAGTGCCACCAACTCGGGGCTCCTATTGATACCGATGATGGTGGGCATCATCGGGAGTTCGGTGATCGGGGGACGGCTCATTACTCACACCGGTCGTTACAAGATCTTTCCCGTCATCGGTTCGGCACTTGCGACGCTGTCCTTCTTCCTTCTTTCGACGATGGGAGTTGGCACTGTTCTCGTAACTGCCTCGATATATATGTTCATTCTCGGAGTGGGCGTGGGGATGATCATGCCGGTGCTGGTGCTGGCCGTTCAGAATGCGGTCGATCACAGCGATCTGGGAGTGGCGACTTCCTCGAACAACTTCTTTCGCTCGCTCGGTGGAGCGTTTGGCACCGCCCTTCTCGGTGCAGTTTTCACGAGCCGCCTCACGACGGCACTGGCCGGCCTCGTTCCTGAGGGCGGGAGCGGCCAGCTCACCTCGAGCCCGGCGGCAATCGCCGCCCTGCCCGATGCCGTTCGGACCCAAGTGGTGGAGGCGTTTGCCTCTTCGATCGGCACCGTGTTCTTGGTGGCACTGCCCTTCACGGTCCTGGCCCTGTTCCTCGCCCTGATGACGCCCGA
>DATBKE010000129.1:0-1909 GCA_036556085.1 Acidimicrobiia bacterium
ACATAGCCGAGCCCGGGGATGAACCCCATGGTGCGATCGGGTGCTGCACACATCTCCTCGATGGTGGCGGCATAGGAGGTCGGTACCGATACCTCAAAGGTGAGACCGGTCGCTTCCTCCAAAGCGTTCTTCATCACCTCACCGCCGCTGACAATCACTTCAGCCTCGACGGACGGCACGAAGAGAACCTGAATCGGATTCTCGGGAGTGCCCAGACCGCTCGCTGCCGCAGTCGTAGACGCGGCAGCGGTCGTGGTGACCTCGGCCATCGTCGTGGGAGTGGTGTCCTCGACCTCGGCAGTGGTGGCGCTCGTCCCACCACCACAGGCGCCCAGCACCAGGGCGAGCAAGGTCAGGATCACCAGTTTCTTTTGCACTTATGTGACTCCTTGTGGTTGTTCGGGCGGATCACCCGCCCAGGCCAACATAATCGCTACCGACGGGGCGACGGGCTGGATCGACCCACCAGATCCAGGTAGTCGGCCCACGATTCGACATCGACTGCGCCCTCCACGGCGTCGTTCCATGGCCTCACGAAACGGCAGACCGTCCGCTCCGGTCGGCGCGCCACCAGCTCCTTCAAAACGTGGGGACCATCGTCGAGATAAATGTCGCAATCGACGGTCCATTTCTGCTCGAGGATGTGGACCTCGCGGGTTGGAATCTGATGCTGGGCAATCCAGGCGAACGTGTCATGGATCGCCCACCCCGGCTTGGTGGTAATGATCACCACCTGGTGGCGGGACTTGATCAGCTGCCAGAGCGAGGGCACCGCATCGGGATAGGGCTCGAGGTGGCGGAAGAGCGAGTGTCCATCGTGATCGCGAGCCCACTTCCAGAAAGCTCGCATGTCCTCGAAGTGGGTCAGGGAAGGAATCGCGTCCCAGCCCTTGACCGCATCGGAGGGGAGCTCGGCCCCGTACTGGGTGTTGTAACGGCTGATCCAGCCGGCGTTGAAATCGGCCACTACCCCGTCGAGGTCGATCCCAAGTCGCACCTATTGAGACTAGGGAGAAGACGAAAGATGGAAGATGAAAGAGAAGACGGAAGACGGAAGACGAAAGATGGAAGACGTCAGATCTGGTCTCTGGTCTTTTATCTCTGGTCTCTTATCTCTGGTCTTTTATCTCTTGTCTTTTATCTCTTGTCTTTTGTCTCTACTGGACTTGAACCCAGGCGACGACCTCGGGCACCCGTCGTCGCAAAAGGATCCCAGCCACCCAGAGGGCGAGGAAGTAGATGCCGACTCCGTAAACGAAACAGAAGGCGGTGACGAGAACGGGATCGAGCACCTGACCAAAGGCCACGGCCAGCACCACTGCCACTGAAGGGGGTACCAGCAGGAGCCCGATCATCAAGAACGATCCCATCTGTGCCACCAATGCCAAGAGTCCTTGCTCGGTGGCCTGGGCAAAGACGTCGGTTCCCTCCCGGGGGAGCCGGAGCGGGGCGATCACCGAGACGATGTTTCCCACCGCCAGCTGGCAGCCGATGGCCGACGCCGCCAGGGCCGGAACCATCAGCAGAGCATCCCAGGCACCGCTGAAGGTGGCGAGCAAAGTCGACATGAAGATGGTCTCCACCACGAGGCCCAGCCCGATGGCCAGATTCTTGCCATGCAAGAGGTGCCGGGGCTTGATGGGAAGGACGAAGAGGTAGCTCGAGGCATTGCGCTCCCAACCGAACTGATTGAGCGCGATCGGCAAGCCGACGAAGAGCACCATGGCTGGGGCAAGAAGTGGCAGCCAGCTCGAACGGCGGAAAATCGCCATCGAGTCGGTCCCGACGACCAGCACCGCCACCGCGAGGCCAACGAAGATCACGGTCCCGGTCCAAACCAAACGCTGGCGGGGATCGCGCACGAAGAACCGCAACTCCTTCCGGGCCAGCACCCGACGCTTGCCCCAGG
>DATBKE010000130.1:0-2688 GCA_036556085.1 Acidimicrobiia bacterium
ATGTCCGCGGGGTGCGTGGCCGTGGACTACCGCGTTCGTGTGGCCCGGCTCGTGACTCGTCGACTAACCAAAACCTGGTAGCTCTATGGAGGAGATCCATTCGACCGCCCCGTGTCGATCAGTCGAGTGCCAAAAGACCTAGGACTTCCACTCCTCCGGCGGATCGCTCGGGTTTCCCGCGGCTGCCCGCGCCACATAAGCGGCCGCTTCCGAGCGCCTTTCCATCCCCAGCTTGCCCAACAGGTTGGAGACGTAGTTCTTCACGGTCTTCTCGGCGAGAAACATGTCTTCAGCGATTTGGCGGTTCGTTTTCCCTGCAGCGATGAGATCAAGGATCTTTCGCTCCTGCTCCGAGAGCTTGGAAAGCAGCGGATCGGAAGGCGCCCCGCCACGCAGCCGGCTGAAGAGCTTGGTGACCATCTCCGGATCGAGGAGCGACTCACCCCGGCCGACTTTGCGGACGCTGTCGATCAACTCTGTGGAGTCGATTCGTTTCAGCAGATATCCAGATGCCCCGGCCAGGATTGCAGACATCAGTGCCTCCTCGTCGGCATACGAGGTGAGCATCAATACCTTCACATCTGGGAATCCGGATCGGATGTCCCGGCAGGCTTCTACTCCCGATCCGTCGGGAAGCCGAACGTCCATAATCACCAAATCCGGCGAGTCGAACCCTGTCCTCCGAACGGCCTCGGCAGCATTGGCCGCCTCACCAACCACCGTGAGGTCCTCCTGTCCTTCCAGGAGTCCACGGATACCACGGCGAACGATCTCGTGGTCGTCCACCAGCAGAATTTTCACCAAGCCACCATAACCCGCGGAAGCTGAGTCAATAGGCTGACGAAGTGACCGGAATCTCACCCGACAAGCTGGTGACGCTGGTCGAGGGTGCCGCGGTCGTGACCGCCCACTCGGACCTCGCTGCCCTCCTCAGAAGTACGGTCGAGCTAGCTCGTGAGACCACTGGGGCCCGCTACGCCGCGCTTGGCGTTATCGGGGAGCACGGCACTTTGGTCGAGTTCATCCACGTCGGCTTCGAACCCGGCTTGGCAGAACGCATTGGCAGTCTGCCGGTGGGGCGCGGCGTTCTCGGCACGCTGATCCATTCCGCCAAGACGATCCGCCTTGATCGACTACAGGACCATCCGGACTCGTCGGGTTTTCCGCCTCACCACCCCCCGATGAGCTCGTTCCTTGGTGTACCCGTCCGGAGCGGCGACCGGGTGTTTGGGAATCTCTACCTGACCGAGAAGACGAGCGGGTTCACAGCGGAAGACGAGATGCTCGTCGAGGCGCTTGCCGTGATCGCCGGTTCGGCGATCTCGAACGTGCGGACCCACCAGCGTTTACGGAGACTGGCCGTAGTGGATGACCGCGAACGGATCGCCCGTGATCTACATGACGCCATCATCCAAGACCTCTTCGCGGTCGGGCTCCTGCTCCAAGGCATGGCACTTCGCTCCGAAAGTGAGCGAGAGCGCAACGATCTCGGTGACGCAGTGCAGCGACTCGACGAGGCGATCGCGTCGTTGCGGACATTCATCTTTGATCTTCGCCCTCCGGCGTGGAACGTGCGGAGTCTTGGTTCTGACATAACGCGTTTGGTGAGACAACTAGCAGATCCCTACGAAGCGAATGTCATTGTCGAGGTGGGGCCAGAGGTAGAGGCGGAAGGAGACCCAGTCCCTGGGGAGCTCATCGATGATGTCATCCAGATAGTGCGCGAGGCCACAAGCAATGCCTTGCGCCACTCCAAGGCGGATACGGTGAGGGTGAGCATCGGAAGAAGCGGGGGCTTTCTTCATATAGAAGTTGAGGACAGCGGGAAGGGCTTTGACGTCGGCAGCGCCCAGGAAGGCATGGGCCTTTCCAATATCCGCTGGAGGGCCGAAAAGTCAGGCGGCGAATCGAGTATTCGGAGTCGGTCAGGCGAAGGCACGACTGTGAAGGTCATCCTGCCGACCTAAACGAGTCCGTCGGGCGGTGGTCGCATACAGTTCTCGGCGGCTCACCCCCCTCTGCGGGCCGCCGAGAATCTGGACCTCAGTGCTTGACCTCGAGGCCCCCGAATATGACGGTGGCATTGACGTCGAGGGTGGGGGCGCCGACCGAAACCGTCTCCCGAGCGGTTACGTTGTCGAAGCCGCCGAAGATCGGCATGCCGTGGGTGACGACATTCCAGCCTTGAGGGACCTTGATTTCGGCACCACCGAAGGCAACGAACACGTCCAGCTCGGCGCCGGGCGCCGGCTTGGCATCTCGGAGGTCGACTTCGGCTCCCCCGAAGAGTGCCCCGATCGTCCCACCCTCGAAATGATCCGACTTCGAAGCGAGTTCAGAACCCGAGAACACGTTGAAGCTACTGATCCGGTCCTGACTTGCCACCGATCGCTGCGTGAATCCCTTTCCGAAGATAACGATTACGCCGAGCAGCACCAGAAAGGCCGGGCCGACCACTTCCAGCGTGTCCACGACATCTGTGGTTCTCAGCAATAGCACCCCACCTAGACCTGTGATCAGCGCAGGTCCGATCCAGTGCCGAGGATTGGCCGTCAGGGCCAACAGACCGGCAGCGATCAGCACGACTGGCCACCAGCTGGCGATGACTTCTCCCGCATCGAGTACTTCTGCGTAATCCAGAAATAGCAACGTCCCAAGAGCGATCACGCCAGTTCCGAACAAGAGTCT
>DATBKE010000131.1:0-2315 GCA_036556085.1 Acidimicrobiia bacterium
TACCGGCAGTTCGACCACATGCTCAACCTCAGCACCGTCATCGGCCCGGGCGAAGGCGCTGCCCTCCTTCGCATCCCCGGGACCGACAAGGGCCTGGCAGTCTCGGTGGACGGCAATCCCCGAGCCTGCGCCTCAGATCCCCGAGCGGGCGCGGCCGAACTGGTGAAGAAGGCGGCGATGAAAGTGGCGGCGGTCGGAGCCCGTCCAATCGCAGTCGTCGACAACCTCAACTTCGGCAACCCAGAGAACCCCGAGGTGATGTGGCAGGTGAGAGAGACCATCGAGGGGATCTCGGAAGCCTGCGAGGAACTCGGCATCCCCGTGGTGGGGGGCAACGTCTCCTTCTACAACGAGACCGACGGGGTGGACATCCCACCTACCCCGGTGATCGGAATGCTGGCGTTGGCAGAGTCAGTTTCGTATCAGGACGATCAACGGATCTGAACAGGCCCATCGGTTCGCGGTTCTTGTGGGTGACGGAGGCGGTATCCGACACCCGGTCGCGATTCGATGGCGTCGGGTAGTCCGATCGATTCGAGTTTTGAGCGGATCCGGCGCACGTAGGCCCGCACGTACTCCTGTTCGGTTTGATAGGCAGGGCCCCAGACTTCGGCAAGGAGGTCGGCGGTCGTGATGAAGCCGGGCGTTTCGGCCAGTTTCTTCAGAAGGTCGAACTCGGTCGGGGTCAAGGAGACAGTTTGACCATCCATCCCTACCGAGTGGGTGTTCTGTGACAGGCGGACCGGCCCGATCTGGATGTCCTCGTCGGGTTTGCCTCCTCTGCGCAGTACGACGCGGATCCGGGCCAAGAGCTCAGCGGCCGAGAAGGGCTTTGTCACGTAATCCTCGGCGCCGGCATCAAGCGCCGCCACCTTGACCTCCTCTCGATCATCGGCGGACAAAACGATGACGGGGACAGAAGTGTCCGTCGCGATGGTTTTCACCAGCTCCTCTCCCCCACCCGGCATGTGGAGATCGACGATCAGCAGGTCGGGATGTGTCCTTGGCCAGCGGTCAAGGGTTTCGGCGCCGGAACTTGTCGCCTCGACTGAATAACCCGAGGCCTCCAGCAGAGTCGTAACCGCGCTGCGCAGTGCTTGGTCGTCGTCAGCAAGAAGAATCGTCTGCATACAGAAAACCGTGCCTCATTCTGCCAAGCAGTCGCCTGGCTACTGATCCTCGCCCCAGCCGATGATGAGTACGTCCACGTCGGGAAGTCCCGATACCACCTTGTCGATGATGTCGCCGCCCTGGATCTTCTCCCACAGCGTCCGATGAGAAGGCCCCATGATCACCAGCGTCGCCTTCAGATCTCGAGCCGCGGCCACGATCTCCTTTGCCACGTTGCGTCCGCCACCATCCCGGGTGACCACGGTCGCCCCGAGATCGCGGGCTATACCGAGAGTCTTCTTGATCGTCTGGGCCGAGGTCGGGCTCACGCGATCCAGTCCGATGGTCAACACCAAGAACTCACCCTTCGACGCATTGGCGAGCCTGAAGCCGCGTCGCACCACCGTCTCGCCGACGGAGGTCTCGTCAACACAGGCGAGGATTCGCTCGGTTGAACGCCAAGGCGACTCGATGCCATGAGCCATCATGTAGTCGCCGAGCTCTCGCTCGACGGTCCGGGCGGTACGGATCAATGCGAGCTCGCGTAGCGCATTCAGATTTCCGGGACGGAAAAAGTGCTCAAGGGCTCGACGGGCCGACTCGGCGGGATACACCTTCCCCTCGTCCAGGCGGTCCCTCAGCTCCTCCGACGATATGTCGATCAATTTGATCTCGTCGGCTTCGTCGAGCACCTCATCGGGAATTCGCTCTCGGACCTTGACTCCCGCAATCGATTCAATCACGTCGTTGAGACTCTCCAGATGCTGGATGTTGAGGGTCGTCAGAACGTCGATGCCGGCGTCGAGGACCAGACGCACGTCTTCATATCGTTTTTCTCGTTGACTGCCAGGCACATTGGTGTGGGCCAGCTCGTCGATGACGACGATCTCCGGTCTTCGGTCAAGGACCGAATCAACATCAAGCTCCTCGATCGGCGCCCCCTGGTACTCGATCACCTTGCGTGACAAGATCTCAAGCCCATCAAGGAGATCGGCGGTCTCTATCCGGCCGTGGGTTTCAACGAGTCCGACCACCACATCCCGACCTTCCTTGCGAAGATCACGAGCCGCTCGGAGCATGGCGTAGGTCTTTCCAACCCCCGGGGCAAAGCCGAGATAGACGGTGAGCCGACCTCGAGCGGACTGTCGTTCGCCTACGGCCCGGGCCAGAGCCTGGGCAACCTTGCGCTCGCGCTCGAGGTCAGC
>DATBKE010000132.1:0-13772 GCA_036556085.1 Acidimicrobiia bacterium
TTCCCACAAGCAGGCGGTTGGCAACTGCGAAAAAACGATTCATAGCAGCAGTGAAGTCCGTCGGGCTGATCTTCTCGGCCATGGCGGTTGAGCCGCGCACATCGGCGAAGAGGAAAGTGAGCTCAACCTCCACTCCACCCGGGTGCTTGCGAACAAAAAGCTCGCAGTTATTGCAGAAGTTGGGATTGCCTTCAGAGGGCCTGAGCCCTCGCAGACGCAAGGCCCATGCCAGAGGACCTCCCAAGGGAAGCAAGCATTGTTTGCATCGAGGCGAACCCGGTATCCGTTTATTGCGCCTACGCACAGCGGCGAGGACGGAGCCAGTGCCGCTGACAATGCCCCTCCAAACTTCTTCGTTGGAAATCCCGCCAGTCATGTGGCGCTATACCAGGACCCGCCACTCCACCGATTGGACGTCCATAGGTTCGTTGATGCCCTTGAGCGTGACCGAGCGGGGCTCGCTCACTTGATAGGGAATGGCGCCCGCGGCGGTCAAAAGCGTTGAAGAGACAACGATCTCTTCTCGTTCCGCTATAGCTCCCACTCGGGCAGCGGCGTGGACACCGTGGCCGGAGTAGTCGCCGCCCTCGCGGGTGGCCTCGGCCAGGTGAAGCCCGATTCGAACCCAGGGAGCGAATCCGTGTTCGCGTCGATGGGCTTCGAGCTTTCTTTGAATCGACACCGCACAGTCGACAGCGGAGCGACCGTCGTCGAAGGTGGCGAAGAACCCATCGCCGGTGTGACGGACTTCCTCGCCCCCGTGCTTGCCGATGGTCTCGCGCAGGGTCCGATCGTGCCAGTGGAGGAGGCTGTCCCAAGCAGTGTCACCTATCAGCGAGATCAGGTCCGTCGAGGTGACGATGTCGGTGAACATGAAGACCTTTGACACCCTTTCTCCTCGCACGGAGCTGGTGTCGCCGGTTAGCTGTTGCACGCGCCGCAGGTCATGGGTTGCCCCCAGCTGGCTGAATACCGATGACGCCGCTCGAAACTCCAACTGAGCCGCGGTCGTGTTTCCCTGCTTGAGGCGAGCCTGGCCGAGCAAGAAGCGAGCCTGGGCACTTTCGTAGGGCAGACCAACCTCCCGCCAGAGCCGCCATGCCCGCCCGAGCACGGCCACGGCCTCATCGAACCGCCCTTCCGCCAACTCGAGCGACCCTCGACAGGTCAACGAGGTTGCCTCCCAGGTAGGGCCTTCGAAGAGACGCGCCGTCTCTTCCAACTCGGCAACGCAGCGCCTGGCCATCTCGAGGTCCCCGGCGGCAAGGGAGATCTCTACCTGGGCCGGAAGCAGATGGGCCCGGGACAAGCTGTCGGCGGCGGGAGAGGCCGCTTCTATCCCGTCCGGCCGTCCGACCGCTTCGGCGATCGACTTCACTGCTTCCTCGATTTGTCCCCTATCGAGCAGCAGCAACGAGAGTCCGGGCTGGCCGTCGTGGCCGTACTCATAGGCTTTGAGAAAAGCCTCCTCGGCACTCACAAAGTCACCCATCCTTCGCCGCACCTCGCCGATCTCGTACTGGGCATAGCCGATCCCATCCATGATGTGAAAGCGCTCCAAGTCGATACAGGCGAGGCGTGCGTCCCGCTCGGCCTCCGTCCATGATCCTCGCAGTCTTTTCAACTCCGCCCGGTGGACCTGACAGATGCCGCTGTAGCCACCCACCGCATGGGCGAGCATCCAACGATCAGCTTTGTCGGTCCATTCGCCCGCACGCCGGTAATCCCCGAGATTGCGGCAGATGGCGATGGTGTTGCAATAGACATCGCCCGCAGCCCTGAGATCTCCACCTTCCGAGGTCGCCACCACAGAGGCCTCGTCCATCATCTTGAGTCCAGCTCGCCAATCGCCGGAGTGGACCAGGCCGATCCCTTTGAAGCTCATGCCGAGAGCCTCGATTCCGGCCACGTTGAATCGACGACCCAATTCGATCGCCCGCTCGGCAAGCGATATGGCTAGATCCGGGTCGTGGTCGACCATCAGTGCTTTGGCGACATAGATAACGGTGAGCCAGCCGTGCCCGACCGACTCTGGCCTGCCATCGAGGAGCCGTTCCACCCGCGAAATCCACCCGCCGGCGACCGATAGCGACAGCCGCCGCAGCGCGAAATACGCCAGCCGCGCTCCGATGCTGGCCGCCTCCGAATAGCGCTCCTCGCGTTCGTAGCTGGCGAAGGCACGCTCAAAAACCTCGATTCCATCATCCGGTCGCCCCGCCCACCACAGAGCGTCGGCAAGGAGGACGAGGTCGTCGGCCGAGAGACTTGCGTCGCCGGCGGCTTCGAGAGCTTCTACCGCCTCCGACCACTGATTTTTACGGACGGCTTCCCGGCCGACCTCCAAAAGGTCCGACACCACTTTCTCTTTCAAACCGATTGGCCGAACCCTACCCCCCCGGCCTGACGTGAGGCCCAACGCAGCCTCTTCGTTGATACGTCGGGAGCGGTAGGGTGACCTGGTCGTGGCCCGCTTCCTGGTGGTGGCGCATCAAACGGCCGCCAGTCCCGAACTTGCGGCCGTCCTCCGTCAGCTTGTTGACCGCGACCCGACGGCCTCCTTTGTCCTCCTGGTTCCGGCTACTCCGGTCCAGCACGTCCGCGGTTGGACCGAGGGTGAAGCGGCGGCTGTGGCCCTGGAAGCCGGAGAGAAGGCCGGCCAACGGCTCGAGAGTCAGGGTGTGAAATTGGAGGCGATTCGAGTGGGCGACCAGGATCCGGTCGAGGCCGCCGCCGACGAGTGGAACGAGCATCCCGACTACGACCGCCTGATCCTTTCCACCTTCGCCAAAGGAACCTCGCGTTGGTTGCGAGGCAATGCCGTTACCCGCCTGGAAAAGCGGCTCCCGATCCCGGTAACGCACGTGGTCTCGGCCGATCGCTGACCAACCTCCTCAAACCGAGACGTCTGAGCTGAAAGTCGGTCACCCACGACCGCATTTCGGGGAAGTTACTCACCCCAGCCAGCGGGTGGCTCCTGCCGACCCGAAGCGAAGTGCCAATACTCACGAAGCCGGCGACAAAGCCCGTTGTCGTCGAAGTCCAAAAGCAGACAGCCAGGGAGGGTGGTCTCTTCACCCTCCACCCGCATCGTGGTCCAGAACTCGACCGCCACGCGGGAGCCGTCGGCGAACGGCTTTCCCATCCGCACCTGCACCTCGTCCTGGGCGTTGGTGACTGATTCCCAGTAGGACTCGATCCCCTCCCGACCCTGGTGAGGCTCTTCAAAGATGTTCGAACGATAAGTGGCATCGGGCGTAAAGAGCATGGCTGCCATCACTGGGTCTCGCTGCTCCCAGGCCACCCGATAGCCCTCCACCCAAAGTTCTAAGTTGTCTGGCATTCCGGTCTCCTTCGTTGTGACCCTAAAACAAGAGGTCCCGGGCACAGGCCCGGGAACCCTTGTGCAAGCGGGCCTAGCTAAGGCGCCACGACGTCGAAGAGCCCGACGAAGCCCAACTGGTAGTGGGGAACGCCGGTAGGGGTCGGAATCGGGCAGAAGTAGCCGTACTGTCCCGGCGTGTTGAGGTCGAACAGCTTCTGGTGGTCTTGACCCGGCTTCGAGAAAACGGCTCCGGCTTCGAACACTCCCGCCGGGATCGGCCCGCCAGCGTTGACGCTGTCGATCAGAGCAATGAACTCTGCTTCGGTGATGCCCTCCCTAAGCCCGCCCACTGCTACCAGCACGTGCGGTCCGATCGAGTTGTTCGCCAACCCGACCTTGTAGGTATCAGCCGGCACCACCGGTGGAACCGTCGCCACCACAAACCTGATCGCCCCACTGGAGAAGTCATCGCTGACTGTTATCTGATACTTGACCGGCGCCGCTGCTCCCGCCGCTGGCGCGGTGGCGACGACAATCGCCATTGATAGGGCCGCCACCAGCAATAGACGACGCGCCCGCCCACTCCCTTGCATTCCATCCTCCCTCTGCGGTTCCCCGCCCTTCCAGTTGGGAGAGACATTACCGGCCCCGACTAAGCGCTGCGGAGCCGGTTGGCAACACTCTTAGGGTCGCAGCAGTGCCGCGACCGGGGCGACTACCACGACCCCTTTGACGCGGCGGGCCAAACCCTTATTAAGGGTGACGAAGGCGTCGGCCTGGAGTTGGGTGAGGGCGATGTATTCGGCGTCGTAGGTCGACGCCCACCCCAGCTGGTCGGCCAACTCCCACGCCCGGCGCCGGAGCACGGCGTCGCCCAGAAGCCTCATCGGCAATCGCCCGACGTAGGCCAGCCGATCCCGGGCGACTTCTGCAGTCATTTCGCCCTGTGTGACTGACTCATGAAGCGCCGACAGGATCTGCGACCGAAAGAGGGTCGGGGCGAGTAGCTCGTGAGTGGCCGGAATCTCAGAGTTCTCCTTCGCCAAACGGAGAGCGGCCCCGACATCGAGGACGTATCTGGTCATCCCGAGCTCTTAGGTGCAGCGGCCGTCAACTCGTCAATTATCACCAAGTCGAACGCGCCGGAACGTGAAGTACAGAACCAGGTCGTAAACCACCTTCAGTCCGCCCGCGATGACAAAAGGCAGACCCGCCGCCATCCCCATCGACCACGAGGCCAGCACAGGTCCGGCCGGCCTCACCAGATGGCGGGCAGCATTCGTGTAACCGGCAGCCGCGGTTCGTTCGGCAGGGTCGACCAGCTCTGCCACGTAGGCCTGGCGGGCGGGTACATCCATCTGGGATAGCACCGATCGACCCAGGAGCAACGCGATTGCCCAGCCCAATGAGGGAGCCAGTGGAATGAGAGCCAACAGCGCGTTCGAGGGGAGATGCGTGAAGACCATGGTGTTTAGGAAGCCAATGCGACTTCCCAGCCAGCCTGCGGCCACCGATGATCCCGCCTGCAGCAGCCCCACCCCAAAGAACACCAAACCCATCATCTCGGCATCGGCGCCAAACTCTCGCCCAAACCAGAAGACGATGAAGCTCCCCACGATGAATCCCCCCGCAAAAGCGTCGAGGGAAAAGAGCCCCGCCAGCCGCCTGACCGCAGCTTTCGACCTCTGCAAACCTCTGACGACGCCAGGATCGGGCGTCGACACCTCGATCATCACACTGAGCCTTCGGGCGTTGAGGATGCATGCGAATGCACCCAGGGGCATAAGCAACAACCACCGTTGGTCCGGTGGCAGACCGGGTAATAGATCGCGAAGTGCACTGGGACCGCCGGCTACCAGGGAGCCAATCGCTCCGGATAGGTAGGCGACTGCGTTGTAGCGACCGTAGACCCGGCTCCTCTCGGCCCTCGGCGTCTCCGCCAGCATTGCTTGCTCAACAGATGTGATTGGTCCTGCCTCGTTCGGGTCGGTGGAGAGAGTGCCGGTGAGGGCGGCGAGGACCAGCAGCGGAAGGAAGTCGGTAAGGGCAAACACCGTCCCTGCCAATCCCATGACCGCCAGAAGGGACACGTAGATGCGGCGGCGTCCCACAGCCTCACCGAAGCGGCCGACGATGAGGGAGGAGACGGCCATTCCCAGCAGCATGGCCGTGAAAATCGCTCCCACAGCAACCGAGTCGAGACCGCTTGCGGCCAAAGACGAACCGATCAGGATGCTGCTGAATCCGTAGAGGATGGCGCGTACCGCCTGGACCGAAAAGATCAGTCGGACATCGGTCATCGGATCAGTGACTTTCATGGTCCGTTGCGAAGTGGACACCGCCGGCGAGGGCTTCACAGTCAGGATAAGGGCGAGACGTAATACGGTTCTGGCATGCTCCCGATTCGCCCTCCCATCGAACCGATGCTGGCTCGGCTGGTGGACGACCTTCCGCCGGGTTGGCTCTATGAACCCAAGTGGGATGGGTTTCGAGCACTGATCTTTTCTGAAGGGGAAGAGGTGGTCATGGAGAGTCGCAACTCGCGGCCTCTGGCTCGGTACTTCCCCGAGCTGGTGAGCGCAATCAAGACCTCCCTTCCCACACCGTGCGTACTCGATTGCGAGATCGTCGTTCCCAGCCCCGAAGACGGCCGGCTCGATTTCTTCGCTCTGCAACAGCGCCTACACCCGGCGTCGAGCCGTGTCAATCTTCTGGCTCAACAGACCCCGGCCACACTGATCGCCTTCGACCTGTTGGCCGCGGGCAGCGACGATCTAACGAAGCTCCCCTTCCGGGAGCGACGGAAAGGGCTTGAAGAGCTTTTGGACGGAACCGGTCCTCCGCTCCGGCTCACGCCCGTGACCGACGATGAGGCCGTCGCGCGCGATTGGTTTGCGGACTTCGAAGGCGCCGGCATCGACGGGATCATCGCCAAGCATCCCGAGAGCACCTATCAACCGGGGAGAAGGGTGATGGCGAAGCTCAAACACGATCGGACCGCGGACTGCGTGGTGGTGGGCTATCGCACTCTTAAGTCATCGCCGGATGCCATCGGCTCCCTGTTGCTGGCGGTTTACTCCGATGAGGAAGAGCACGAATGGGCGCCGATGTTCGGTGGCCTCATCCCCATCGGAGTGGCCGCTTCGTTCCCTTCCACCCAGCGCCGGGAACTGTTCAAGACCCTCGCTCCCTACGTGATGGATCTGGCCGATCACCCCTGGGCGGCCTCGGTGGCGGAAGCAGTCGGCCAGCCCGGGAGTCGTTGGAATCCGGAGAAGGATCTCTCCTTCACTCCCCTTCGCCCCGAACTGGTCGCCGAGGTTCGCTTCAATCAACTCGATGGGGGGCGGCTCCGTCACCCTGCCCAGTTCCTCCGCTGGCGGCCCGATCGCGATCCGCAGTCCTGCCGCTTTGAACAGCTCGAGAAGGTGTCGTCGCTCCGGCTCGAGGAGATCCTGGGCTAGCCGCGGGGCCCTCAGCTGGCGTAGCGCTCTCGGGACCGAGCCCGGGCCTTTTCCGCTTCGATTTCGCGATTCTTGGGAGCCGCATTCGTCACCAGAGAATCCACCAACGTTCGCGTGGCGGCGCTGACCGCTTCCACGGCCTCCTGGAAGGCAACTTCATTCGCTTGAGACGGTTTGCTGAATCCGCTCACCTTGCGCACGTATTGGAGGGCGGCGTCGGTGACCTCGTCGTTGGAGGCGGGGGGCTCAAAGTTGTGAAGGGGGCGGATATTTCGACACATGAGGGCAGGGTATCTCCTCTCCGCGCGCAGATCGCTCGGTTTCCGAGCGGTCGGCCTGATAAAAACGACAGTGCCGGGGATACGATGAATCAATGGCCCAAAGCTCACTCAGCGATCACCAGATAATCGAGCTCGAGGCCCAGCCGACGCTGGCGGTGCGGGTTCGCAAGCCGATGGCCGAGGTCGATTTGCGCCAGCTTTTCGACACTCAGATGCCCCGCCTCTTCGAATTTGCTACCAGCCACGGTCGCTCCCCCACAGGGGCTCCCTATGCCCGCTCCTATGTGTTCGGGCCGGAGATAATCGACATGGAAGTCGGGCTACCCATCGCCCAACCCCTTCCCGGGCTGGCAGCCCCCGACGACCAACTGCAGGCGGTCGGAGCCGCCACCTTGCCCGCCGGAAGGACCGCCAAGGTTATCCATCATGGTCCCTACCAAACTCTCAGCAAGGCCTACGACTCCTTCCTCGAGTGGATCCACTCCCAAGGTGAGGAAGATGGGGTCGGGCCCTGGGAGGCATATGTCGTCGACCCCTCCACAGTCTCCGATTCAAGCCAGCTCCAGACCGAGCTTTATTGGCCTCTGGCTTGAGGGCTCGGTCAGATTGCAGACCTTCCTCTTTACCGACATTGAAGGCAGCACCCGGCTCTGGGAAGAGCATCCCGAGCAGATGGCCCCGGCTCTTGCCCGCCACGACGGGATCCTGACCGCGGCAATCGACCAAGTCGGTGGTCATGTGATCAAGGCGACGGGGGATGGGATCCTGGCGCGATTCGATACCGCTCCCGATGCTCTCGCCGCCGCCGTCGAAGCGCAAAAAGGCCTGGCCGCCGAGCCGTGGACGACGATCGGGTCGCTACGAGTGCGAATGGGAATCCACACCGGTGAGAGCGAGCAACGGGATGGTGACTATTTCGGGCCCACGATGAACCGGACCGCCCGGATCATGGCCGCGGGACATGGCGGGCAAGTGCTCTTCTCGGCAATGGCGGCTGGCCTGGTGGAAGGCAGGCTTCCTCCCGGGGCGGCGCTGCGCGACCTCGGCATCCATCGTTTGAAGGATCTCACCCAGCCCGAGCACCTGTACCAACTGGTCCACGATGGTCTCGAATCGCAGTTCCCCGCCCTCAAAACCCTCGACTCCCGGCCCCACAACCTGCCGTTGCAGGCCACCGAATTCTTCGGACGTAATGCCGAGATCTCCACGATCGACGCCATGCTGCGCGCCCCCGGAACCAAGCTCGTCACGATCGTCGGGCCTGGTGGCGCCGGCAAGACTCGCCTCGGCCTCCAGGTAGCGGCCGAACAGATCGAGCGCTTCGCCGATGGTGTGTTCTTCGTAGACCTATCAGCAGAGCGCGATCCGGACGCGGCCTACGAAGCGATCGTGCGAACGTTGTCGCTGCCGGTTTCGGAAGACGGAGAGCCTCTGCAGATCCTCCGCTCGCGCTTGCGGGATAAGGCGATGCTCCTGGTGCTCGACAACTTCGAGCAGGTGACGGCCGCCGCGGTGGGAGTTTCGGAGTTGCTCAACCACTCCCCTGAATTGAAGGTGATCGTGACCAGCCGGGAGACGCTGAGGGTGCGAGCAGAACACGTCTTTCCAGTGCCCCCGCTGTCACTTCCCCACCCCAACCATTCCACCGACGAGATCGCCGCCTCCGAATCGGTTCAGCTCTTCGCCGAGCGGGCGATGGCCGTGCGGCCCGACTTCGTGATCTCCGACGAGAACGCACAGGTGATCGCAGAGATCTGTAACCGCCTCGACGGTCTGCCGCTGGCGATCGAGCTCGCCGCCGCACGCCTCAATGTTTTCACGCCCACCGACCTCCTTTCCCGCTTGCGGACCCGCCTTGATGTCCTCGGAGCCGGTGGGCGCGACCTCCCCGATCGCCAGCGCACGCTGTGGGGAGCGATCGCCTGGAGCTACGAGCTACTGGACGACAAAGAACGTGACGTCTTCGAGCTGATGGCGGTCTTTTCCTCTACCCGGCTGGAAACTATCGAAGCGGTCGCCTCCGAGCTCGGTTATGGATTTCTGCTCGACGTCTTGGGAGCGCTGGTCGACAAGAGCCTGATCCGCAGCGATGAGAGTGGCGGGTCACAGCGCTTTTCCATGTTGCTGATGATTAAGGAGTACGCCGAGACTCTGCTCGCCGCCCACCCTGAGCGGGAACAAGCAATTCGGCGTGCGCACGCCCTCTACTTCTCCACCTTCGCTCAGGGGCTGAAGGAGCGGCTGGCGGGCAGCGAGCGAGAATCGGCCCTGGCCGACCTGGTCTCAGAGATCGGCAACCTGCGAACCGCCTGGCGCTATTGGGTGGAGCAGGAAAACCTCGAGCAGCTTTTCGCGCTCATCGACAGCCTGTGGGCGCTGCACGAAGCCAAGGGTTGGTACCGGGCCGCAATCGAGCTGGCGAGCGACACTCTTGAGGTGCTGGGACGAGCAGACCCCTCCGAAGAGCTCGCAGCCGAGGAGTTGACGCTTCGCACCAGTCTGGCCCGGGCCGTAATGGCGGTGCGTGGCTACGGGCCAGAGGTCGAAGCAGCCTTCAAGCGAGTGTTGGAGATGTCGGAGACGAGCGGCCCGGCAGCCCAGCGCTTTCCCGTCATGCGAGCTCTAGCGACTTACTACATGAACCTCACCCAGTTCGCAGGCACCGCCGAGATGGGTAGGCAGATCCTCGAACTGGCAGAGCGGGAGAACGATGACTCGATGCGAGCCGAAGGCCACTACGTCTTCGGCATTGGCACCGCTTTCGGCGGCGATTTCCAGACGGGCTTTTTCCATCTGGAGCGAGCCATCGAGATTTTCGACCCCAGGAGGCAGGGATCCAACCGCTTTCGCCTGGGCACGAGCACCGGTGTCGTCGCCCGGGTATCGAGAGGCCTTCTTCTCTGGCAGAGCGGCGCGATAAGTCAAGGCATCAAAAGCGTCAGCGACGGCCTCGATATGGCTCGGAAAATTGATCACCCCTTCAGCATCGCCTATGGCATCTACCACAACGGCTTCCTCGCCTTGGGAAGAAGCCGCTTCGAGGAGGCCCTGACTCGGGCGAAAGAGCTGGCGACCGTGGCCGAGGATCACGACTATCCCCTCTGGGGCACCCTGGCCAAAGTCCTCGAGGGGGTGTCGCGAACCGCTTTAGGCCAGGCCGAGGAAGGTCTGAAGTTGACCGAGGCAGCAATCGATCTCTACCGAGGCTTGAGCGCCCCCCCTATCTTCTGGCCCCTCGTGCTGGGCTTGCGGGCCGCGGTTCATGCTCTGGCGGGCAATCCGGAGCGAGCCTTGCAATTGGTCGACGAAGCTTTGGCTGCCGATCCCGCCGGACCCGACCCCGACCATCTGGTCCTGAAGGGCGATTTCCACCTGATGCTGGCCGATCCCGGGACCGCCGAGGCGGCTTACCTTTCCGCCATCGAGAGCGCCAGGGCGCGAATGCAGAGGCTGGCTGAGCTCAAAGCACGGACCCGGCTAGTCATGCTGCGACGAATGACCGGGGGTGAGGACGGCATGGACGAATTGGCCAGTCTCTATTCCACCTTCGAGGAAGGCTTCGATGAAGTCGATCTGGTGAGGGCCAAAGAATTACTCGAAAGCGCCTGATCTCGCGCGCCTCGGTTTTCGGCGCTCTGATCGCCGTCGGCGTGGCGAGTTGTTCGCGTCCATCCGCAACGGAAACGACCCGACCCGTCATTTCGAGCACGACCACGACGAGTGCTGCAGGCATGATCGTCAACGAGACCATCGACTTCCCCGATGCCGTGGCAATCAGGGTTGTAACAGGAGCGGACGGGTCGACATGGGCGGTCTGGACCGATGGCTCCGACCTTTTCGTCGCCGAGATCATTGCCGCAACTGGCTCGGCCGGACCACCCATCGCCGTCACAGGACCCGAGGGAGTCATCAACCATCCCCTGGAGCGGCCGGCAATAGCGATCAACGCCAAGGGCGAGATGTTTGTCGCTTGGATCACAGCTGCCGGCAGCGTCCAGCTCGCCATTCTCGATGAGGGCGAGCTCGTCTCGTCGGAATTAATCAGCGGCGCAGTTCGCAACGAGACCGCTTTGGTGCAGATGATTGTCACCAGCGAAGGGGAGCCGGTGATCTCCTGGCTCGAGGACAGCACACTGTCAGTGGCCGCCGGCGAGCCCTTGGTAGAGCACGAGATGGTTGACGATCTCACCTGCGACTGCTGTCATCCCGTTCCCATCCAGGTCGGTGACGAGATCGGGATCGGTTATCGAGATCTCGAGCACGCCAGCGATGGAGTCGTACGCGACATCACATTCATCAACGGGTCGTTGGACGGTGAGTCGTTCACGCCTCCAGTAGTGGTGGCAGATGAGCCCTGGTACCTCGACGCCTGCCCCCTTTCGGGTCCAACTCTGGCCTTGAGCAATGACGATCTCTATATCTCCTGGATGGATGCGCGGCAGTCAATTCATCCCGATCAGAGCTCGTCGTCGGTCTGGTTCGACTCGAGCGGGGACGGAGGACGGAGCTTCGGAACCGACCTCCGCCTCACAAGCGATGAAGCCACCTACCGCACGCCAGCTATGGCCGTCCGCCCGCAAGAGATTCACCTGGTCTGGGAGCGACGTACGCCAGAGGAGGCCCACCTCGAGTACACCATTTCCTCCGATGGGGGGGCGACCTTTGCCGAGCCGCAGGTCTTGGTGGAAGGAGACGAGGAAACAGGTGTGCCACGGGAGGCGGCAATCGTCGTCGTCGGTGAGCAGATGCTGGTCTCATGGGCCGACGGCGAGGGGGGCCACGTCGGCCTTTGGCCGCTGAGCTAGCTCAACTTCGCCAGCTCGCCTTCGATCTTTTCCAATTCCGCCTGGGCGAGTTCGACCCTCTTGCGAGCCGCTTCGGCGGCAAGAGCAGCTTTGCGAGCGGCGGCTTCAGTGGCCCGGGCCTCCTTCTCTAGTTCCCGAACCTCGGCCGCGGCCGCCTTGAGCTTGTCTCGACCTTCCTTCTGTTTTTCGAGCAGCAAGGCACGTTTGCGATTCGGTTGCTTGGTTGCAGACTTGGCTCCTTTGGCGGGTGCCACCGCCGGGAAGCCGGCGAAGGCCTCGAAGCCGGCCGGTTCCAGGTCCTCTGAGAGCCGGCCCTCCTTGAGTCGAGCGCGACCGTCGGCCGTCGATGCCGCCCGCAACGTTTGGGCGATGCGGTCGAGGACCGGAGTCGAAGCGCCGGGAAGTACTTCTGACACGGACTTGCGCAAGGCCCGCACAGCTTCTCCTTCCTCCCTCCTCACCTTTTCAAAGTCGGCCGGCTTACCGGTCAAAACCGCTCTTTGCGCTTCCTCCAAGGCCTCGCCAGCCTTGAGCAAGCGAGCGAGGTCGACTTGGCGAACACGAGAAAGCTGATTTACCGCCCAGGCGGAGATCGACGGTTTCTTCAACCGCTTAATTCGAATCGCCGCCTCTTTGTCGCCTTGTTGTTCAAGACGGGCGGCGAGATCGTTGCGGGCGGCGGTGAACTGGTCGAGCGGCGCGGCGTAGAGGGCGTTCAACTCGTCGTCAAGATTGATCATTCCTCCATTCTGCGCGGATTTTTCCCGGCCCCGGCCGGGAAAAATCCGCACGGAACCGAACCAAGACCCGCACTGCGCGGATTTTTCCGGCCCCAAGACCGGAAAAATCCGCGCAGATGATGGCTAGCGAGCGGAGTGAAATAGCTCGCGCACCTCGGGATAAAGCACCTCGGCCACCCGCTCTGCCGAGAAGTGAGTTTGCCCAGGTAGCGACACGAACTTGGCTCCGGGAATCTCGGCGGCGGCCCGTGCGGCCGGATCGTGCAGTTCGTCCTCTGATCCGGCATAGATCAGGCAGGGGATATCCCATGCCGAGAGATCCTCGGAAATTCTTCCTTCGACAAACGCCGATTGGAACTCTGCGGCAAGAGCGAGCGGGTCGTTGTCGAGCATCCAGGTGCGAGCAGGCTCGGGAAATTGCTCGCCGATCGCACCTTCCCAGCTCTCGACGAAGGCCAGCATGCCTTGCTCCCGGCCGACGGCTACCGCGTTGGCGACGGCCGTCAGCATCGGCCCGGTCAGAGGCCATTCATACGGCTGGTTCCCGCAAAGAGCGAGCGAGCGCAAGCGCTCTCGGGCATTTTCACCCAACGCAAACCCGAGCCGAGCTCCCCAGGAGAAGCCAAGAAAGTGTGACCTCTCCACGCCGAGCCGATCGAGGATGGCCGTCGCATCCGCGACTCGGATAGGCAAGGCATACGAGCTGACGTCGTGTGGCTTGTCGCTCCGACCCTGGCCACGGTGATCGGCAAAGATCAATCGGAACTCAGCGGTGAGGGCCCGACAGAGCGGCGAGATTTGCGCGTACTCCAGAGGATCGGTGAAACCGGGATAAACCAGGACAGGATCCCCCTCTCCGCCCAAATCCTCGAACGCGGTGCGAAAACCGTCAATGGGATTGATGGCGTGGTTGATGTTCATCCCTCGACCGACCACGTGATGTCCGGTGGCCGCACAGTCGCACATCGAGGCCAACCCTGGGCATCGGTCAAGCCGGGTCGCCCCACCAATCTTCGGGCCACTCGTTACCCATCCTTCCACTTGCACCAAGCACGCAGAACTGAGGTCAGCTCCGCGGTTCGCCGTTTGACGTCGGCGGCATCGGCAAACCGCATCGTGCGGGCAGTGGCCCCATCACCTTCCAAGCCTTTGTGGTTCCC
>DATBKE010000133.1:0-8699 GCA_036556085.1 Acidimicrobiia bacterium
GATTGGCCCTTATCCGGCCTTTGCCTCCTTTGGCACCACCGCCCCGGTCAACGCTGAGAGCGACTCGTGACCTACCCGCTGGTCGTCACCAAGCGCATGACCGACTTCCCGGGGGACTCCCACACCCTCGAACGATACGAAGCGACGAGCGGTTACCAGGCGGCGCGCAATGCGGTCGGCATGACCCGTGACCAACTCGTCGAAACCATCAAGAACTCGGGCCTGCTCGGTCGAGGGGGAGCGGCGTTCTCGGCCGGACTCAAGTGGAGCTTCCTCGCTCCCACTCGGCCGGCCTATCTCGTGGTCAACGCCGACGAGTCCGAGCCCGGCACGTTCAAGGATCGCCAGCTCCTCGAGCGCGACCCTCATCAACTGTTGGAAGGGATCATCATCACCGCTGTCGCCAACGAGGTGCATCTCGCGTTCATCTACGTACGCGGCGAATATCCCAAGCCCGCCCGGCGGGTGCAGGCGGCGATCGAGGAAGCCTATGCCCGGGGTTATCTCGGCAAGGGCATCTTTGGTTCCAGCTACGACCTCGACGTCGTTGTCCACCTTGGCGCAGGCGCCTATATCTGTGGCGAAGAAACAGCCCTGATCAACTCGCTCGAGGGCCTTCGAGGCGAGCCCCGGTTGAAGCCCCCCTACTTTCCCGCCGCGGTGGGGCTTTACAACAAGCCCACCATCGTCAACAACGTCGAGACCCTCTCGAACTTGCCCCACATCCTCAACCAGGGCGTCGACTCCTACAAACGGCTCGGGCACGAGGCTGACACCGGGACCTTTCTCTTCTCGATTTCGGGCCATGTCAAGAAGCCCGGCAATTACGAATTGCCTCACGGCATCACCTGGAACGAGCTCATTTTCGACGTGGCCGGAGGCATGCGCCGCGAGCGGCGATTAAAGACTTGGATTCCGGGCGGCGCCTCTGCTCCCTGGTTCGTCCCCAGCGACCATCTCGATTTGCCGATCACCAAAGACGACGCTGCCAAGGCGGGTTCAATGCTGGGCTCGGGTGCGGTGGTGGTGATGGACGAAGCCACCTGTGTGGTGAGGGCGGCGGAGAGAATCGTCAGATTCTTCGCTCATGAGTCATGTGGTCAGTGCACACCCTGTCGGGAGGGAACGAGCTGGCTCGAGATGATCCTCCGTCGAATCGAAGCCGGCCAGGGGAGGGAAGTCGACTTCGACTTGCTCCTTGACGTGTCGGACAACATCTCGGTCGGGCTCGCCTGGCCACCGAGGATGACCACGATCTGTCCCCTCGGACCCTCGGCTGTATCTCCGATCATCTCCATTACCAAGTACTTCAAGGGTGAGGTTATGACTCACATCCACGACGGCGGATGCCCGCTCCCAGCCTGATGCCGACCCGGAGTGTGTGGCCATGATTGCCGTAGGCTTCGCGCTGGCTTCCGATCCCCGCCAGCCCAATTCCAAATCCGTTGCACCACGACCACTCCTGAACAAATTCGTTGCATCACGACCGGCTTGTGGTCGCTCTGCACCAAATTTCGGTAGGGGCGGTCGCGCTACACCGAAGTTCGGCAGGAGCGTCTCATGACCGATCTCACCCGCGAAGGGATCAAGGCTTCGATTGGCTCGGAGATGGTGAAAGTGACCGTCGACGGCCACGAGTTCGAGGCGCCCAAAGGTCAGATGCTGATCAAAGCCGCCCAGGATCACGGAACCTACATCCCTCGCTTCTGCTGGCACTCACGAATGCGACCGGTCGGCATGTGTCGCATGTGCCTGGTCGAAATGGAGACTCCCAAAGGGAGGGTCCTCATCACCGCCTGCACCAACCCGGTGGCTGACGGGATGGTGATCGATACCAGGTCCGATGTCGCCAAGAAAGCACAGGAGGGCGTGCTCGAGTTTCTGCTCATCAATCATCCCCTCGACTGTCCGGTCTGCGATCGCGGTGGCGAGTGCCCTCTCCAGGACCACACCATTGCCTATGGACCGGGGGAGTCTCGCTTCGTCGAGGAGAAGCGGCATTTCGAGAAGCCGATCAAGATTTCCGATCTCGTGTATCTCGATCGCGAGCGCTGCATCCTCTGTGCTCGCTGCACGCGCTTTTCCGACGAGGTCTCCGGCGATCCTCTGATCGAGTTTCTCGACCGCGGCAACTTCACTCAGATCAATACCTTCCCCGACCAACCGTTCGCTTCTTACTTTTCGGGTAACACGGTTCAGATCTGTCCCGTCGGAGCACTGACCTCTAAGGCCTATCGGTTTCGGGCCCGGCCGTGGGATCTGGTCTCGATTGAGTCGACCTGTCCGCACTGCACGACCGGTGACCGCATCACCGTCCAGGCGAGCCAGAACGAGGTCGTGCGCTTTCTCGGAGTCGACGCCGAGGCAACCAACTGGAGCTGGCTCTCTGACAAGTGCCGCTTCGGCTTCGAGTTCATCGAGTCACCCGATCGCCTGACCTCGCCGCTGATCCGCCAGGAAGATGGCTCGTTCTCCGAGGCAACCTGGACCGAGGCGTTGGAGCTGGTGGCGAGCCGCCTGACCGAGATCCGTGACGCCGGGAAGGGCCTTGCCGTCCTCGGAGGGGCGCGGGGGACCAATGAGGATGCATATGCGCTCGCCAAGTTCGCCCGCGAGGTTCTGTCGACCAACAACATCGATTGTCAGCTCGACGACGGCCTCGATCCCCAGTTCCTCGCCGCCACCGCCGACCGGGCCCTGATTGCAGACCTAGACACCGCCAAGACGATCCTGGTCTGGGGCCCCGATCTCAAAGAAGAGCACCCCACCCTCTACCTCCGGGTTCGCCATGCGGTCCAGGAGAGTGGAGCCCGACTCGTCCTCGTCCATCCCTGGCGCAACGGTCTCGACGACCGTGCCACCCATAAGCTCACCTATCGCCCCGGCTCCGGAGCGGCGCTGCTCACCAGGCTGCAGAGCGAAGACAGTGAGGTGGCTTCGGTCCTGGCCGAGGGACCGCTGGTGGCTCTGCTGGGGAGGACCGGTTATGGCGAAGATGGCCGCTTGGCCGAGGCGGTGGCGGCTCACGTCCGCACCCTCGGTGGGAAGATCCTTCCTTTGGCCCGACGTAGCAACGTCTACGGGGCGCTCGACATGGGAATGGCCCCCACTCTGGCGCCCGGCCGGGTGGCGGCCGCGAGCCCCGGGAAGGGTGCGGTGCAGATTCTCGAGGACATGGCTGAGGGAGCGATTCTCGGACTGCTGCTCGTGGGGGCCGACCCGGTGCGCGACGCTCCCAATGGGGACCTGGCCCGCCAGGCGCTCGAGAAGGCTCGTTTCGTCGTCGCCCTCGATCAGTTCCTCACCGATTCCACCCGGCTGGCCGATGTGGTGCTGCCGGTAGAGGGTTTCGCCGAGAAGGAGGGGACGGTCACCAACCTCGAGGGGCGGGTGCAGAAGGTCAACCGGGTGGTGCCCGGACCGGGCCAGAGCCGGCCCGACTGGTCGATTCTCGACGATCTCTCCGATCGGATGGGCCGCTCGATCAACCTGGTCTCGGCCGAAGCGATCGCCAAAGAGATCGCTGCCGAAGCTCCTGCCTACGTCGGGGTCACATGGGATTTGCTCGATTCCGAGAAGGACGGCGTCGTGGTGCCGCTTCCCGAGGCTGCCCAGCCGCTGGTCTATTTGCCCGCCGACACCCCCGGCAAGTCCTTCTCCGGCGAGCTCGTACTTCACTACGCCCGGACCATGTTCGACGACGGTGTTTTGATGCGACACGGACCCTCCCTCGAGCACCTCGCCCCTGGTGCGGCCGCCTATCTCAACTTCGACGACGCTCGGCGTATTGGGCTCAGTGACGGCGAGCAGGCCGATATCAAGACCTCTCAGGGATCGGCCCGCCTCACCGTCCGCGTCGATCCAAACCTAAGCCACGGCGTGGTCTATGTCCCCTTTAACCAACCCGGGGTCCCTTCCTTGGGATCGGACCCGGTGGTGACGGTCACCAAGCCTTGACTTTTGGCGAACCCAGGGTTCGCAGGTAGGCCCTGTCTCCCTGCCAGCCCACAGAACGAGCGCGGCTAGTGGCCGCGGCGGCTGCCGAGCCAGGCCCCGATCAGCACCAGCGCCGAGCCAGCGAGGCTCAACGGATGCACTTCCTCGGACAGGACGATGACCCCGAGCAGGATGGCGACGACGGGAATCAGATAGGTTGAGATCGAGGCACGGGTGGCGCCGACTCGCCCGGCCAGACCTCCCATGAGGAGGTATGCGAGGGCGGTGCCGAACACACCCAGGGCGAGGATGGCTAGCACCGGAACCAGCTCGAACCGGGAGTCGTCCAGACCGGTGAGGCCCAGCGGGAAGGTCAGGGCCATTCCCACCATCTGCGCTCGCCAAAAGATCGGCAATGACCCGTACTTTTGCTGCAGGGGCACCGCAAGGTTCAATGCGAAGCCGTAGCAAGTCAAGGCGATGAGGATGAGCACCACCCCCAATGCCTCGGAGGTGCCCTCGCCCAGCGATGGAAGGGCGATCAAAGCCGTGCCGAGGAATCCCAGTGCCAATCCCCAACGCTGATTGGCACCCGGGGGCCGCTTCAACAGGCCCCATGCCACCGCGGCGGTGAAGATCGGATTGGCCCCGTTGAGCATCCCGGTCAAGGCCGACGAGACTCGCTCTTCGGCAAAAGGGAACATCGAGAGTGGGATTGCCATCCAGATCACGCCCAGCAAAGCGATCCGGGGCCAATCGGAACGGTCGACCTTACGACGGGCAGCTGGGAAAAGGCTGAGGACGAGAAATCCGAACGCCAGGCGCATGGGAGTGATGACCTCCGGGGCCAGGCTCTGAAGGCCCACGGCGATGAAGAAAAACGACGAACCCCAGATCAGGCCCACGCCGAAGAACATCAACCAATCGCGGATGGTGAAGGCGTGAGCCGAAGTCCCTTCGGCGGTGGAGAGAAACCGAGGTGAACCGGTCTGGAGATCAGTCATGGGAAGAAAACGCCCCCTTCAGCAGAGAAATGCCATTTGTTTTCTTAAATCAACCCCGACGATCTCTAAACGGTTGCACCCAAAACCGACAAGGCATCTCGGGTTACCCAGCGATTGGAGGCTTTCTGATTCACCCCACCCCAGTCGACCGCCGAGATCCCGGGGCCGGGGCCTTCCGCCACCTTGTACCACTTTGCTTCCGCCGGCCAACCGCCGTCGGGAAGCCGCTTCGACTCGAGCAGCTCCAGAGCGGGTTCGCACCGGGGGTCGGCGAGCAAGCCAAGCTCCTCCATCCCCACCAGGCCTCCCAGGAAGTCATAGTGCCAGTAGAGGGGGTGGTGGAGCCGCATGAAATCCGAGCTCATCGGTTTTCCATCCCGCCGCCGCAGGAACAGGCGTCGGGTAAGAAATACCTCGGCCGCCCGCCGAGCCGCGTCGGCCGCGCTCTTCTCTCCTGACCACGCGGCGTACGCGGCCAGGCCTCGCATCGGCAGCAAGGTTTCCATGAACGAGGAGGTGTCCGCCGAAGGGGTGCGATCGCAATTCCAACCGCCGTCGGGCCACTGCCAGTGCAGCAACCTTTCTGCCAGCTGGTGGGCGCGATCGTCGGCCCACCCCAAATTGACCATCGATCGGAGAGCGTTTCCCTGAATCGAGCCACATCGTCGATAACGACCGGAGATCAGGGGAACCCGGCCCGCACCGGTCTCCCGAAAGAACTGGGGCCCCAGCCAGCGATCGACCACTAGATCAACCAACGGCCTGGTCACCTTCGACCTTTGCGGGTAGCCGATGTCGGCCAGGTCAGCAATCACCCAGTGGGCGCCTCGCCATTTGCGATAAACCGGGTCGAGGACGACGGCGTCCAGGAGCGCTTTGGCCTCCGCCGATCGTCGCACGTCCGCCATCGGGCCAACTTAGACCCGGGTTTGTTGGGTCCAAACGGCGCTCCCTATTCTCAACCGGGAATGGACGGCGTCGACATCCTGATAGTCGTCGGGCGGGTGCTGGCGGTTTTCGTCCTCCTCCTCGTCACCACCATCTTCAACGTGTGGCTCGAACGGAAAACTATCGCTGATATGCAAAATCGGATTGGTCCCGATCGCGCCGGCCCCTTTGGTCTCCTCCAGACGGTCGCCGATGGGCTCAAGCTTTTCTTCAAAGAGCAGATCAACCCGAGCAAGGTCGAGTACGGCATGTTCGTCCTCGCCCCCTTCCTCGCCGTCACCCCCGCCCTTCTCCTTTTCATGGTGGTGCCATTTGGGAGGCCGTTCACCATTGGCGATCGCGAGGTTCTCCTCCAAGGAGCCGACCTCAATGTGGGGGTGCTCTTCATCCTCGCCATGTCCTCGTTAGCGGTTTACGCCGTGGTGCTGGCGGGTTGGTCTTCGGGTTCGAAATACCCGCTGCTGGGCGCAGTAAGGGCGACGGCCCAGGCCATCTCCTATGAGGCGGCGATCGGCCTCTCGATTGTCGCGGTGGTGATGTTCTCATCCACCAGAGCCGGCGGCACCCTCTCTCTCGCCGGGATCGTGGAGAGCCAAGCGGGCACCTACCTCGGGTTCATTCCTCGCTGGAACGTGTTTCCGCAGGTGGTGGCGTTCGTCATCTTTTTTCTGGCCATCATCGCCGAGACCAATCGTGCGCCTTTCGATCTGGTGGAGGCCGAACAGGAACTAGTCGGTGGATTTCATACCGAGTATTCGGGTATGCGCTTCGCCATGTACCAGCTGGCTGAGTACATCAACATCTTTTCGATGTCCGCCATCTGCGCCACGCTGTTTCTCGGTGGTTGGAATGGACCCACCTTCGATGGCCAGGTCCCGGCGTGGATCTCGGCCGTTCTCCCCACGGTGTGGCTGCTGATCAAAACCTATGCCGTGATCTTTGCCTTTTTCTGGATCAGAGCAACGATGCCCCGCCTGCGCTACGACCAGCTGATGCAAATCGGGTGGAAGCGTTTGATCCCTGCCGCCCTGGTCTGGCTCATCCTTTCGACCGTGGCCATTTCCGTTCGCCAATTCGGGCTTCCTTGGAGCGCCTGATGTCAGGACTCGGAGCTTTTCTCAGAGGGTTGCGGGTGACCGGGAAGGTGATGGTCGACACGGTGTTTGGCGATGGTCTCGTCACCACCAAGTATCCGCACGAATTCCGTCAGAAGCCGCAGCGATTCCATGGCCGACATGTTCTCAATCGTTATCCGGACGGGATGGAGAAGTGCATCGGGTGCGAACTCTGCGCGGGAGCCTGTCCGGCTCGCTGTATCTACGTCCGCGGCCGAGACAATCCACCTGACGAGCCGGTCAGCCCGGGGGAGCGCTATGGCTACGTATACGAGATCAACATGCTGCGCTGCATCTTTTGCGGGCTCTGCGTAGAGGCCTGTCCGACGGAGGCGATAACGATGACGCATCTCTTCGAGATGTCGACTTCAAACCGTCGCGACGCCATCTACACCCGCCAGGAGCTGTTGATGAGGCCGGACGGTTCGGTGCCACACATGTTCCCCGACGACCCGCTCGCCCAGCCCGCCGAGCTTGATACAGCCGATGGGTGGTTACGGGCCACGGCTCCCAGCGGGGTGGCCGCCTACGAAGGCGTGCAGGCCTGGCAGGGCACACCCGGACCGGCCTCGTGGGCCCCCGAGCCCACCCAGGACGAGCGGGACGCTTAGGCGTGGCGGCTCCGACTAATGGTTGAGTTGATCGTGTTCGCCCTCATGGCCGCGGCCTCCCTCGCCGGGGGGGTGACAGTGATCAGGGCCCGCAACCCGGTGTATTCGGCGATGGGCCTCCTCGCCACCCTCTTCGCCATGGCCGTGCTCTATGTGTTGCAGCTCGCTCATTTCGTGGCGGCAGTGCAGGTGATCGTCTATGCCGGGGCGGTGATGACGCTCTTTCTCTTCGTGATCATGCTGATCGGGGTCGACAAGGACGAGAACACGGCGGAAACGATTCCCCATCAGCGGCGATTGGCGCTGGCGGTCGGTCTCATCGCCGGCGGACTGGGGATCGCCCTTGTGGCGCGAGGCCGGTTCTCCTGGGTGCCACTGGTAGCTACGCCGGCGAGCGCCGAGCAGACAAACGGCACGGTGCAAGCCCTCGCGGAGCCGATGTTCACCGATTGGGTGTTGGCCTTCGAGGCAACGGCTTTGTTGCTGACCATTGCCGCCGCCGGCGCTATTGCGCTCGCTTCAACCCGGAAACCGATCATCAGCCGGGTTCCCCCCGGTGAGCGCAGCGAGCCGACCCCCCTCCCCGGCTCCGCCAGTACTCCCCCCTACGGGGGGAGAAACTCCCCGGGCGAGCGCAGCGAGCCGTTTCCTCCCCCACCGAGCGCAGCGAGTGTTGGGGGAGGAATCGCCGGAGGCGACGGAGGGGGCTCGGGGCCCGAAGGGCCGAGAGGGATGCCGCGTCCGTGAGCCTCGTTGTCACTCCCGGCTGGTACATGACGCTGGCGGCCTTGCTCTTTGCGATCGGAGCACTGGGAATCCTCATTCGGCGTAACGCCCTGGTCATGTTCATGTGCATCGAGTTGATGCTGAACGCAGTCAACCTGACGTTCGTCGCCGCCGGCCGGGCGCTGGGCAGCCTCGACGGCCAGATGGCGGTTTTCTTCGTGCTGGTGGTCGCGGCGGCGGAAGTGGTGGTGGGTCTGGCGATCATCGTTGCCATCTTCCGGCGGCGGGAATCGGCTTCGGTAGACGAGCTCTCTGAGATGGCGGGTTGAGCGCTTGACCTCTCTCCTGTGGTTGGTGAT
>DATBKE010000134.1:0-1688 GCA_036556085.1 Acidimicrobiia bacterium
AACGCCTTCTCCGGGCTCTCCTCGGCTTTGAACGGCGCCTTTGCCCCTCCCGGGGGAAGCGGGGGTGGAGGCGGGTTCTCCGGCGGTGGCGGTGGAGGCGGTGGAGGCGGTGGTGGTGGCGGCTGGTGATCGTCCGGTAGAAATCGGCGGATTTATTTCCTGAATACTGGGCAAAACTGAACGAATGACCCCGATCACAGCCGCCGAGGCCAGCGCCGCCCTCAGCCTTCTCACCGGCGGCGAGGAGATCGTCACCGTCACGGGACATCCGCACGTGGTCGCCGAAACCACCACCGGTGCTCAACAGCGAGCCTTCGTCAAGACTTTCCCATCTGGCGTCGCCAGGACCGAGGTCGACGTCTACGAAAGCGGGCTGTTGGTTTCCCTGGTCGATGGGCTTCGGGCTCCCCGCCTGCTCAAAGTGATCGAACTGGAGGGGGGCGGGGTTCGACTATGGCTGGAGGAGGTAGTCACTACGGACCTGGCGTGGACTTCTGATCGGGTGATCGAGGCTGCGGGCCTTCTGGGGAGAATGAGCCGGCTCTACTTGAACCTCGATGAGAACCCGCCGTTGCCGGTCCGGGCGATGTCGGAAGCAGATGTAACGGCCAGCTTCGGACACGGCGACGCCCGAAGGTCCAATTTTCTCGCCGAGGGAGCAGATCCGCACCGTTTTGTCGTGATCGATTGGGCCCAGGCTGGCTGGTGGCCCGTGGGCACGGACCTTGCGGGCCTTCTCGGCGGCGACAATTCGCTCGAGGAAGAAGCCGTCACTGCTTTCTGCGAGGCGGGCTTTGAACCAGAAGTGGTGGCGGCTGGTTACCGCCAAGCGCTAGCCGCCCCCGACCGCGCCTAGAGGGCTGCGACCGCCCGATCGGCGGCGACGACCCGCTCGAGGTTTCCCACCAGTTCACGCAATCGGCTGCCGGGAAAGGCGCAAGTCAACTCATCTTCACCCATCCCGGTTCGGGCCCGGGAAAGAGCACAGCCCATCGAGGCGGCAAACACCTGGCCGTCAGCTGCCCGGGGAAGTATCTGACACTGGGGCTTTCCGGAGAACTCGACGTTCACCGCGTCGTTGATCTCCATCATCTGGCGGGGATTGATCCGAAGCAGGACAAGATCGGGAGTACTGGTGGTTTGATTGAGCGGCCCATAGGTGATGGCAGAAGGGCGCCAAGAGAGCGCAGCAACATCTGCGAACGCCGCCATGGTGACCCAACCCACCTCGAGGAGTGCTCCCACGTCTGCTTTTTCGACAATATCGGCGGCCTCGGCCAGCCCGTGGGTGAAGCGACCCACCGAGCAGTTGCCATGGTCCTCGGGCAGGGTATGAAAGGTGCGTTGATGAGCGTGCATCCAAAAAACGCAAGGAGCGGCCACTCGCCCGCTCCTTCCATCCGCAGTCGCCTCCGACAGGGGGGCGTCGAAGAAATCCCCGTCCGAGGGAATCGAATCGCGAAAGGTGATAGCTACGGGCTCGTGCTCGAGATCGAGTAGATCGACGAGCCGCTCCCCGAGATCGGCGTTAGCGGTAGGCATGCGCTGACCCTAGTCAGCTAGGGTCGCAGCCCGAATGTGGGGAGATCGCTATGCGGTGCTGGCGAGCGGGTCTGGCTCCAACTTGCAGGCTCTCATCGAAGCGAAGATCCCCAAGCCCACCGTTGTTATCGCTGACCTCGAATGCG
>DATBKE010000135.1:0-2024 GCA_036556085.1 Acidimicrobiia bacterium
GACCTCCACAACCTGTTCACCGGAGGCCGCAAAGACCTAGGAGAGAACCTGGCCGCCCTCGGCCTCGACGTACTCGGACTGATGATCCCCATCGTCACCGGACTCGGAGCCGCCGGACGCCACCTCGACGACGTCGACGACATCGGACGAGCACTCAGAGGCACAGACAACATCGACGACGTCTTCAAGGGGGTCTGCTCGTTCAGCGGCGAAACCGAAGTCCTTATGGGTGACGGCACCGCCAAACCGATCTCAGAAGTGGAAATCGGAGACCAGGTCCGCAGCTACGACCCTGCCACCGGAACCGAGACGAACGAGACCGTGACCGCGGTCTGGGTACATGACGACACGTTTGTCGTACTCGAAACCGAGGCGGGTGCAGTCACCACCACCGACGACCACCCCTTCGGTACCACCGACCGCAACTGGACCCAAGCAGACGACCTAGCAACCGGTGATCTCCTCGTCGCCGCCGGAGGCGACCAAGTTGGCGTCACCGCCCCAGCCGAACCCACCGGCCAGACCGGCCCGGCCTACAACCTCACCGTCAGCCAAACCCACACCTACTACATCGTCGTCGGCGACCAAGCCGTACTGGTCCACAACACCTGCGGCTGGCGGGGCATCGGCAGGACAGACGAAGAGAGCCAGATCTTGCACCATGAACGTCACGGAGCCGGCAGGACCTTCGAGCAATACATCAACGACTCCTACGACTGGCAACGAACCATCCCCGACCCGAGAAGCGGTGAGCTAACCCGGCTGAACGATCGCACTCAGGGCTATCGACACCGAGACCCTGCTGGCGGCCCCGGCGGCATCCTCGACGGCAACGGATGCATAATCACCTTTTGGTATGACTCAAGATGTTGAATGGCGGCCTCGTGCCGGCTCGAACGCGAAAACGAAATATGTCTCAGGAGGACCGCAACCAAGCAGCCGCTCTCACACGGATACTGAGACGTCTGCTACTGGGTGGATAGGTGTCTGAGGATCGATTAGGTCAGTTGAGGGCAGTGTGGGAGAGGGAGCTGGGAGGGCGGCCGTTTCCTCCAAGCCACCCTTGCGACCGGATCCGCCAGTTGAAGGCCGAGCTTGCGACCTGGGATCTCCTGGTCGATGACACTGCGGCGATGCTGCTGAGCGGGCGGGTGGTGAGGCGTTGGGGTGTTGATGTTGGGGAACGTCTCGCGGCGTTCCGTGACGACTTGGAGTATTTGATCGCCGACGCTTCTAGGGAGTTGAGTCGACTGGACGAGTATCTGGGCTATCTGGGTCTGATCACAAGGCTTTGGTCTAGGGTCGAGCCGTTTTTGGGGCGAGGTTCGATGCCGGCCAGGGAGTTGGAAGCGCTGCGGGTAGCTCGCGAGAGCTGGGCTGAGGTGTATCCGTGGCATGTCGACCGTTCCGAGCGGGTCCAGGAAGTGAAGGCCGGTCTCGTGAAGTGGAGTTCGGCGGTGGGCAGCCCGGCCGATCACTTGCTCAACGGCGAGGCCGTTGAACAGCCAGAGGTCGACGTGGCGGCGGGGTTGGCTGCCTTCCGTCGGTCTGTGGAAGATCTGCAAGAGGAGATCGGCGGGGAGCTTGAGCGCCTCGGCGACTATCGCCGCTACCTCGAGTCGCTGGAGAAGGTCTGGGCGGAAGTCGACCCACTTCTCTCACCGGCCCTCGAGGACGACCAGATGGAGGAGACCCCGGCGGGGCCGTAGGTAACGGCCCGTTACTACCACCCTGGCCTGTCCCGGTTCGTCTCAGAAGACCCCCTCGGCCTGGCCGGCGGCGGCGTCAACCTGTACGTGTACGCCGGAGGAGACCCGGTCAACCACACCGACCCCACCGGCCTTTCCCCCGACGGGCTCGTCGACCTGATCTTCATCGCCCTTGACCTCCACAACCTGTTCACCGGAGGCCGCAAAGACCTAGGAGAGAACCTGGCCGCCCTCGGCCTCGACGTACTCGGACTGATGATCCCCATCGTCACCGGACTCGGAGCCGCCGGACGCCACCTCGACGACGTCGACGAC
>DATBKE010000136.1:0-2966 GCA_036556085.1 Acidimicrobiia bacterium
AGTCTCGGAGCCGATCACCGTGTCCCCGTTTGCATCCGTCTGCGGCACTCCGGCCTTGCGGAAGTACTTGGACACGATGATGTCGGTGGCCACCTGGGACCACGAGGAGGGAACCTCGGCGTCCTTTACCTCGAAGACCACCGAACCGTCGGGGTTGGTGATCCGAGAGTCTCTCTTGGTCCATTCAGTGGTGGCGTACGGGTCGGTCCCCTCGGTGGTGAAGCGACGGGGGACACGAAGTCCTTTGCTCATAGTGCGAACCCTCCAAGACAGGAAAAGCGGTCCCTTGACCACAATATGTTGTGGTGTCCTATCCCCTGACCACAACCTATTGGGGCGGATACACCACTGTAATTACATGGGTGTCATTGGTCAAGCATCCATCTGACCTGAATTTCGCGACCTCGCCCAACGCGCCAGAACCGGCCATTTGCCAGGGGAAGTCGCTGGCCGGGAGCCAGCCGCAGGGAAGCTAGAGCACTTGATCCCAGCGCGAAAATCCAGCAAAAGAGAAGATTTCGCGAGGAGTTACGAAAGCCACGCTTCGACCCGCTTCCGGGTTCTCTCGTCGTGACCGATCCGCTTCGAGTTCGGCACCGGCAGCCCGACGAAGCTCGCCAACATGGACAGGAAGTACTCCCAGCGGTGGCCGAGGGCATACGACTTGGACGCCTCGTCGACCCCGATCGAAAATGGAAGGACATCCTCCGGTCGCAGGCGATCCGGTTGGTGACCGAGAGCAGCTAGTGCTGCCAGGGCCTCGGTGTGAGCGTCCATGGTCACCGTCATCGAATCTTCGTACACCCACTGGCGCAACTCCCTTGGGTGCACGATCGAATTGACATGACTGATGGTGACCATGACGCGGTCTCCAAAGGCGGACGCGATACAGCGGACCCGATCGGTTGCTACCGCGTAGGCGGCTCGATCGTTCGAGAGGAGGTAGGTGAAGATCGTGGAGAAGCCCTCCCCCGACACATTGGAAGAGGCGACGATTTCATAGTCCCGAGCGAGGTAGCGATCGACGTCGGCCTGCGCAGCGGGGGTGATTGCCCGATCGGATCGGGGCGTGATGAGGAGAGCGGCGATGGCGGCGGAGTTGCCGGCGGTGGCCCACCAGGCGACGGCGAGGAACGTCAGGGGCACCGCCACCCAATAGACCCAGGGATCGCTTAGGAAGATGAGTTCGGCTACACCGGCCAGCAGGATCGCGGCCCGGTCGATCCGCCCTCGAACCAAAAGCAAGCCGAGGAAGACGGCGACCGAAACTCCGGTGCGGGCATCGTCCCAATCCAGCACGTGAGCGGCGACATTGATGACGATCGGGCCGATGAGGCTATAGGCCAGCGATGGCCAATGGAATGTGCTCACTCCATTTGATCGAGCTGACGGCCTAGGTGCTTGAGCGCCTGCGCAGACTCCGATCTGACCCTCCTACGCACAAACAGCCAATCGGCCACCCTGAACAAGACTCCCGGAGTCGGATAGGTGAAGGTTCGAACGAAGTCGGTCCCCCCATCCTCCGCCGGCTCCAGCCGATAGCTAACGGTGCCGCCGTGGCTGCGCCCGGTGATGACTCCGTCGATTCGCCAATGGGTGGGCTCATCTCGCTCCACCACCCGCCAGGTCACCTCACCCCGCCGTCCTGAGACGTGGAATTGCTCCACGACCTCTTCTCCCACCAGTGCGGGGTGGTCGGCGCCGGGCCCTTCCACCTTGAGCGAGGAGGGATGCCACCTCGGCCAGTGGGACGGCGTCGTGACGTATGAGAAAACAACACCAGGGGGTTGGGGGAAATGGGCCTCGGTCACGATCGTCGTCACGGCTCGGCGAGGATATTGGCGCCTCCGTGGCCGCGGCAGAATGGGCTCATGACTGATCGTCGTTTGATCTCCTCCGGCTCCCCTTTCGAACCCCAGATCGGCTTCTCCCGCGCAGTGGTGATTGGAAAAAGGGTGTTGGTCTCCGGTACCGCACCTATCTGGCCCGATGGTCAGGTTGACCCCGACCCCTATGTTCAGACGAAGCGCTGTCTCGAAATCATCGCGACGGCTCTCGCCGAAGCCGGAGCCACGCTCGAACAGGTCGTGCGCACCCGGGTCTACCTCACTGCGGTGACCGACTACGAAGCCGTGGGCCGGGCACTCGGGGAGACGTTCTCGCGGATACGGCCCGCCTCGACGATGTTGGTGATCCAGGAGTTGCTCGACTCCCGCTGGAAGGTTGAGATCGAGGCCGAAGCCGAGATCTAGTTTCCGACGGAGCTTCGCACGCGCGCGCTCTATTCCTCGTTGACGACGACCTCGATGGGCTGGGCGGGTTGCTCGATGACGATCTCAACCTCCTGGGGCGCACGGCGTCGAGCAAGGAGGCCCCAGACCACAGCACCGATCACAATCAGGCCGAGAAAGACGCCCCCGATGACCGCCCATGGAAGGGATCCACCCTTTCGGGCCTCAGCGAAGAGATCAGCGCCGGCCAGGGATTCCGCGTCAAGGTCCCACACCACAGTTCGACCCTCGAGGACTCCGTTGTGTTCGGTGACTTCGCCCGGGAAGGTCACTGCAATCTGAAAATCGAAATCGAGAAAGGCACCGACCTCTTCCATGCCCAGGTCCTCTGCGCCTTCGAGACCCGGCGCTGAAAGCGATGCGTCGAATCGAATCGAATCGTCGGTTTCGGTAAAACTGAGATCCTCCCAACCTCCGCTCTCGCCGGAAGCGATCGAGCTGGTGGAAAGAATGGTTTGCAGCTCCTCGATCGAGGCGAATTCCTGCGTGAGGGTGACGCCTTCGATGTCACCATCGACAAAGCGCTCCACCTCCCAGCCTTCGGCAGGGGCGGAGGTCTCGACTTCGGCCAGGAGGTCGCCGCCGCCGCCGAACTCTTCCATGGCCTCGCGGAAGTCCTCGTCGAATCCGAGCTGGGCGGTGATCTGGCCGTTGGAGACGTCGCTGGCGTCGATG
>DATBKE010000137.1:0-36366 GCA_036556085.1 Acidimicrobiia bacterium
GAGATCCTCGAGCAAGATCCCACCATCCAGGTCGTGATAGTCCCCATCGGCGGCGGGAGCGGCGCCGCCGGCGCCGCGATCGTTGCCCGTGCCGTTGATGCATCGATCCGCGTGATCGGGGTGCAGTCGGCCCAGGCCCCGGCCGCCTATCGCTCTTGGAAAGAGCGGGCTTTGGTGGAAGACAAATGTGAGACCATCGCCGAGGGACTAGCAACCAGAGCCCCTTTCGAACTGCCCCAAACCATCCTTTGGGAACTCCTCGATGACTTCATCCTCGTGAGCGACGACGAGATCCTCGACGCGCAGCTTCGACTGATCGACGCCACCCGGAACATGGTCGAAGCTTCAGGTGCGGCCTCGACCGCCGCCGCCCTCAAGCTCAAACAGGAGCTGGCAGGAAAACGGGTGGCGGTGGTGATGAGTGGGGGGAACGTCAGCCGGGCCCAGTTACGGGCACTCCTGGCGAGAGGAGGCTGAATGAACTGGACTCTCGAGGTAGTGGTGGTGCCTGTGTCCGACGTCGACCGGTCGAAAGTGTTCTATGAGGAGGGGCTGGGATTCCACGTCGACCACGACTCCCGGATCAGTGACGATCTCCGGGTTGTACAGCTCACGCCACCAGGATCGGGGTGTTCGATCGTGATCGGCAAAGGTCTTGGCAACATGACTCCAGGTTCCCTGGAGGGCCTACAGCTGGTTGTCTCCGACCTCCAGCGCGCCCACGCCGAGTTGATCTCGCGAGGAGTGCAAGCCACCGACGTCCAGGTTTATGGTCAGGACGGCCTCCGGCCTATGCAAGAAGGCGACGATCTCAACAATGTCGGCTTCGTGTACTTCAGCGATCCCGACGGCAACCGCTGGGCCGTGCAGCAGATCACCGATCGCGCCTAGCTCTTCTTCTTGGTGCGTTTGGCAATCCGCTGCAGCGCTCCCTCCCAATCCGCATCGAAGTGAGTCCCGGGCTGGTCGAGGTCGACTACGACCGGGGCGTGATCGGAGGGGGTGGGGGGTCCCTTTCTCGCCTCCCGATCGATCTCGGACCAGACGCTGCGCTCGGCCACCGGGCTCGTGGCATAGAGAAGGTCGATCCGCATCCCCTTGTTCTTGTGGAACATCCCGGCCCGGTAGTCCCACCATGTGAAGCGTCCGGGCTGGGGACTATGCCGGCGGAAGAGATCGGCCAGTCCCCAATCGCGCAAGGTCTGAAGGGCTTGCCTCTCCCGCGGGGAGACGTGGGTACCGCCATGGGCGGCACCTGGATCCCAGACGTCAACGTCTGCCGGAGTCGCATTGAAGTCCCCACCCACCACGAGCGGCTCCGTGGGCGAGCGCATTTCCACCAGCCAGCGGTGGAGCCGCTCATACCACGCCAGCTTGCCCTCGTAGAACGGTGAGTCGAGCACCCTGCCGTTGGGGGCATAGAGACTGACAAAGCGGATGCCGCCGCATATAGCGCTCATCATCCGTGCCTCGTCGAACGGATTGAAGTCCTCTTCGGCCGCGCCCCGACCCTGACGGCTGTCGCGGACGGAGCCATCACCAAAGTTGGTGACGATTTCAGAGATCCCAAGACGGCTGGCGATGGCCACCCCGTTCCATCGCCCTTCGCCGTGATGGGCAACCTCGTAGCCGGCCATCCGAAAGGGCAGCTCGGGGACCTGCTCGTCGGCCAGTTTCGTTTCCTGCATAAGCAGGACATCAGGTGCGGCCCGCTCGAGCCATTGCTCGATCGCTGGCACCCGGGCAGACAGCGAATTCACGTTCCAGGTGGCAATCCGCACCGGCCAGTTCTAGCGAGATGGCAAAGAAGGGGCACTTCGGTTCCTCGCCTTACTTTTGCCCGGTTGCGCCATAGACTCTCAAGGTGAAGCCTTTGCCGATCATCATCGCCGTGGGAGCTCTGACCGCCGTCTTCGCCACGCTCCTCCAAAAGAGAATCAAAGAGAACACGGCAACCGAGGCCTGGGAACCGGTTTCCCTCAGTTGAAGGTTCTGGTCCTCGCGGACCACGACCGCGACCTTCGAATCGCCCACGTCCTGCGCTCGGAGCCCTCCGTAGAACGCGTGGCTTTTCTGGGCCCGCCCTCCTCATCCGTGATCGAAAAGGTGGAGAAGCCTGATGGGTTTGATCTGGTGGTGAGCCCTGGTCCTGACGCCTTCGCCGTCGCCGCGGAAATCGGAGCCGCGGCGCTATCGGCGGCGGAGATCGATGTCAGCCCGGTGCCGGCGGTCGTCGGCGCCTCACTCCTGGGTCTGGGACTGGCGATGGCGGCTCGGCTCGAGTCGCAGGGCACGGCGGTGAGTCGGGTGTCGGTGGCCCGGCCGGGACCGAACGGTTCCGGGCCCATCAAAGTCGGATTCCCGCCCCCGGTGGGAAGTCTCTCGGGGGTGGAGTTGCTGGAGCTACCCGTGAAGGTAATTGAGGCCACCGCTCCCCCGGGCTGGGCATCGGTGCTGGTGGAGGGAAACGGCACCCGACAGGCGGTGGTCGATGACCACCTGTTCTTGACCACGATCGCTCTCGGCGCCGGGATCGCTTTGGTGCCCCCGGCCGGAATCGTCCGAGTCTGGGATTCGCCCCAGACCTATCTCTCCCGGGCCGAGGCGATGGGCCTGGTGGCGGCGATCAAGCCCTAGGGCGTCGTTCTACCGACCGTTATCCGCGCTGAGCGCGGCCTACAACCCTGGGTTCGCAAAAGTCAGCGGACGGGGGTGGTCTCTTCGGTGGGCTCGTCGGCCAAGGCTGGTTGCGGTTTGCCGTTACCCGGGGCCGTAGCAGGGGTGGCAGGGGTGAAGCGGCGGGCGGGGGCGGTGGCCACACTCAGGGGGGCCAGCGACTCTTCCAGCACGACCACCTCGACGCCGCCGACGACGTCGGTCACCAGGTTGTACATCACCGCCGCCAAGGTCATGAACCCGGTCGAGAGCACCGCCCAAACCACCGATCCGAAGACGGCCGCCCGCAAGAAGCGCTCGGTGTTGGCGAATGGATTCTCGCCCTCGTCGAGGAGGGTGATCTTCACCAAGACCTCGGTGATCTTGTCGGGGATCCCGGCGGCGGTGAGCACGGACCAGAACATGACCAGGCCCAAGACAAGCCCCAGCCCCAGCACGACGTTGAGAAGAGCTGAGACTTTGAGGACCGTCCACGGGTCGATCTTGCGGATGATGCGGCGAACACGCCGGACCGTGGTCATGTAAGGAGAACGAGTCTACCGGGGGTACCCCGTCTATTCGTCCTCTTCCGGTGGCACTACGGTGAACGCCGCCAGTTCGGTGTCGGGATCGAGGCGCATCGCCTTCACCCCCGTCGAATCTCGCTGTTGGCGGCTGATAGCGTCGACCTTCTGGCGAATGGCCTTGCCGTTGGAGGAGATCAAGAACACCCCGGTCCCCTTGGTCACACCCAGCGCTCCCACCAGATGTCCCCGGGCCTTGGTCAGCTTGATCGCCTTGACGCCGATGCCACCTCGGCCCTGGCCGCGGAACTGTTCGATGGACGTGCGCTTGCCGTAGCCGTTGGAGGTCAACAACAAGACGTCCTCGCCGTCGGCCGACGACGTCGCTGCCACTACCTCGTCGCCAGGGCGGAGCTTGATCCCCCGCACCCCCTGAGTGGCCCGACCCATCGGACGCAGGTCCTTCTCAGGGAAACGGATTCCCTGGCCGTTGCGAGTGAAGATGAGGACGTCGTTTTCGCCGGTGGTGGTGCGGACCGAGACCACCTCGTCACCATCAGTGAGCTTGATCGCCACCAGGGTTTGGTTGCGGCTCTCGTACTCGCGGAAAAGGGTTTTCTTCGCCGTCCCCAGCTTGGTGACCATGACGAGGAAGCGGGCGGTTTCGTAGTCGCGGGTGTCGATGATCGCCTCGATCCGCTCCTGGGGCTCGAGCGGCAGCACCGCCTGGGCGAGGACCCCCTTCGAAGTGCGGTCCTTGCGCGGGATCTCATGGGCCTTGATGCGATGGACCAGCCCCTTGGTGGTGAACATCAGGAGATAGGCGTGCGCGGTGGTGTGGACGAGATGGGCAACCACGTCCTCCCCCGAGACTTCGGCCGCCTTCACCCCTCGCCCTCCACGACCCTGAGTGCGATAAGTGCTGGCGGGAACCGACTTCAAGTAGCCGGAGGCTGAGACGGTGACGATGAGCTCGTCGTCGGCGATCAGATCCTCGAGCGACATGTCGCCCTCGTCGGGGATGATGACGCTGCGGCGAGGGGTGGCGAACTTCTCTTTGATCTCTCTTAGGTCGCTCTTGATGATCTCGCGACGCCGCCCCGGGTCGGCGAGGATGGCCTTGAGGTCGGCGATCAATTCCATCAGGGCGGCGTGCTCCTCCCGGAGCCTGCCCACCTCGAGGGCGGTGAGCCGACGAAGGGGCATGTCGAGGATGGCATTGGCTTGGATCTCAGAGAGCTCGAAACGCTCCTGGAGGCGGGAACGAGCGTCGGCGGTGTCCTTCGAGGCCCTAATCAGCGCCACCACCTCGTCGATGTTGTCGACGGCGATGATGAGGCCTTCGAGGATGTGGGCCCGAGCTTCGGCCTCCCCCAAGCGATGCTGGGTACGGCGCTCGATGACCTCCATCTGGTGGTCGAGGTAGTAACCCACCATCCCCGCCAGGTTGAGAGTGCGGGGGATGCCGTCGACCAGTGCCACCATGTTGGCCCCAAAGCTCTCCTGGAGCGGGGTGTTCTTGTAGAGCTGGTTGAGGACGACTTGGGGAACCGCGTCCTTCTTCAATTCGATCACGAGACGAATCCCGCGGCGGTTGTCCGATTCGTTCCGCACGTCGGCGACGCCCGAGAGCTTCTTCTCATCGACCAGGATCCTGATCTTCTCCATCACCCGCTCGATCGACACCTGATAGGGCATTTGGGTGACGATGAGAGCGGTCCTCCCCTTCCTCACCTCTTGGGGCTCGGCCACTGCCCGCATTCGGATTGAGCCCCGCCCCGAGGCCAGATACTCCCTGATCCCGGTGCTACCAACGAGATAGCCGCCAGTGGGGAAGTCGGGCCCTTTGACGAACCGCATCAGTTCTTCGGAGTCGGCGTCAGGGTTGTCGATCAGATGGAGACAAGCGTCGATCATCTCCCCCAGATTGTGGGGAGGGATGTTGGTCGCCATCCCCACCGCGATCCCTTGGCTGCCATTGACCATCAGGTTGGGGAAGCGAGCGGGGAGAACCGTGGGCTCTTCGGATTCACCGGCGTAGTTCTCTACGAAATCGACCGTGGACTCACCGATCCCCTCCAGGAGTCGCATGGCGAGGTGGGTGAGGCGGCATTCGGTATAGCGATCGGCTCCGGGAGGATCGTCGATGGTCCCGAAGTTCCCTTGGGGATCGATGAGCTGGTGGCGCATCGAGAAGTCTTGGCCCATTCGCACCAGCGCGTCATAGATGGCCTGATTGCCGTGGGGGTGGTAGTTCCCCATCACTTCGCCGACCACCTTGGCGCACTTGCGATGGGGGGTGGTGGGCCCGATGTTGTTCTCGAACATCGAGTAGATGATCCGTCTCTGCACGGGCTTCAAGCCGTCGCGCACGTCCGGGAGGGCACGGGAGACGATGACCGACATGGCGTAGTCGACAAAGGACTGCTCGAGCTCGGTATTGATGTCGATGGCCCCGTATCCGTTGCCGTTGGGAGGGGTGCGGTCAGTCATGGCTCAAATGTCGAGGAAACGAACGTCCTTGGCGTTCTGCTGGATGAATGACTTCCGCTGGGCGACGTCGTCGCCCATCAGCACCGAGAAGAGCTCGTCGGCGGCCAGAGCATCGTCGACGTCCACGCGCAAGAGGGTGCGGGTCTCGGGATCCATGGTCGTGACCCGGAGCTCTTCGGCGTCCATCTCCCCCAAACCCTTGAAGCGAGCTGCCTTGACCTTGGGGTGCTCCTTGCGGAACTCGGTCAATTCGGCATCGTCCTTCAGGTAATGAACCTTGGAGCCAACCTTGACCCGGTACAGAGGCGGCTGCGCCAGGTAGACATAGCCGGCCTCGATCAGACCGCGCATATGGCGGAAGAGAAAGGTGAGGAGGAGGGTCCGGATGTGGGACCCGTCGACATCGGCGTCGGCAAGGATGATCACCTTGTGATACCGGGCCTTTTGGAGGTCGAACTCATCGCCGATCCCGGTTCCGACCGCGGTGATGAGATCGATGATCTCGGTGTTCTGCAGCGCCTTGGCCAAACGGGCCTTCTCGACGTTGAGGATTTTTCCCCGGATCGGCAGGACGGCCTGGGTGTGGGAATTACGCCCCTGCTTGGCGGGGCCGGCGGCGGACTTTCCCTCGACGATGAATAGCTCCGCCTCCTCGGGGTTGCGGGTGGAGCAATCGGCCAACTTGTCGGGAAGCCCACCCGACTCGAGGCCCGACTTGCGGCGGGTGACGTCGCGGGCTTTGCGGGCCGCCTCCCGGGCTTTAGCGGCAGTGATGCACTTCTCGACGATCCGGCGGGCCTCGGACGAGTACCGCTCGAGCCACTCGGGGAGGTGGCGGTTCAAGATCTTCTCGACGTAAGAGCGGATCTCGGTGTTGCCGAGCTTGGTCTTGGTCTGACCTTCGAACTGGGGGACCTTCACCCGAACCGAGATGATGGCGGTAAGCCCCTCCCGGATGTCCTCGCCGGTGAGATTCTCTTCCTTCTCCTTCAGCAAACCCTTGGTGCGGGCAAAGGCATTGATGGCATTGGTGAGGGCCTTCCGAAAGCCCTCCTCGTGGGTTCCGCCCTCGTGGGTGTTGATGTTGTTGGCGAAGGAGTGAATCGATTCCGTGTAGGTACCAGTCCACTGCATCGCCAACTCGAGTTCCGATTCGGTCGAGCGGTCGATGATCTCGATGACATGAGGATGGACCGGTTCCCTGGTGGAATTGAGATGCTTGACGAAATCGAGGAGGCCGCCTTTGAAAAGGTAGGTCTCCGAGCGGGGGGAAGGCTCCCCGTCTAAAGCCCGCTCATCGGTGAGCACGATTTCGAGACCGCGGTTGAGATAGGCCAGTTCCCGGAGCCGGGTGGAGATGGTGTCGTAGTCGAAATCGGTGGTATCGGTGAAGATCTGGGTGTCGGGCCAGAAATTGATTGTGGTTCCGCTGTTCTTTTTCCAGGGCTTGAGCTTTTCGACTTTGGATAGCGGCTTGCCACGCGCAAAGCTCTGTCCCCAGACGAATCCATCACGGCGAACCTCGGCGTCGAGCTTTTGGGAAAGGGCGTTAACTACCGAGACGCCGACGCCATGGAGTCCGCCGGAAACGGTGTACGCCCCTTGCTCGAACTTGCCTCCGGCGTGGAGCGTGCCCAGGACCACCGTCAGGGCCGATTGCCGGGTCTTGGGGTGAATGTCGACAGGGATGCCGCGACCGTTGTCGATCACCCGCACTCCGCCGTCGGCCAAGAGAGTCACCTCGATTCGGGTTGCGAAGCCGGCCATGGCTTCATCCACGGCGTTGTCGACCACCTCCCAGACCAGATGGTGGAGTCCGCGGGGACCGGTCGAGCCGATGTACATCCCAGGCCGTTTGCGAACCGCTTCGAGACCCTCGAGGACGGTGATGTCCCGGGCGTCATACGAGGCATTTCCGTTTGTAGCGGCCAAATCAGCTCCTGGCGACAACGTCTGGTCGGAGGCAATCGGGGCGGCGGCGAAGGCCGGAAAAGTGGCCCGATTGCACGCTTGTAATTATAGCCGTTCGACCCGCCCCCGAACACCCTCTCGAGGGCCCGAAATGGCCGTTCTTGTGGGCCTTTTCTGAGCTTGCGGGGGCGTTGCCTCGACGTCCCTATCAACAGGACGCGGATCGGCGTCCCTCGGTCTGGTTACCGTCGCGGGGTGCGCCTCTCCTGGCTTCAGTTGCACAGCTTTCGCTCTTACCCCTCCCTTGAGTGGCGTCCCGATCCCGGGGTCAACATCCTCGTCGGTCGCAATGGAGCGGGGAAGACCAACGTCCTCGAAGCAATCGGGTTCCTGGCCAATCTTCGCTCTTTTCGCGGGGCGCCTGAGGAAACCCTGATTGCCCACGATGCCGCGACGGCCGTCCTCCGTGGTGAAGAATCTTCCGCTCAGACGCTGGTTGAAGTCGAGATCGCACGCAAGGGTGGAAGGCGAATGCGGATCGGCCAAAAGTCGATCGGACGAACCTCCGATCTGCGGTCGGCTTTACGGACCGTTGCCTTTCTGCCCGACGATCTCGACCTCGTCAAGGGCTCCCCTGCCGGCCGCCGCGAGTTCTTAGATGAGGTCGCCAATCAGATCTGGCCCGGCGCAGCTCTCGATCAGGCTGAGTTCGATCGCACTCTTCGGCAACGCAACACCTTCCTCAAACAGGGCGACCGCGATCTAGCGACGCTTGAGGTGTGGGACACCCGCCTGGCGCAGGCGGCTGCCAAGGTTATGGGGCGGAGGGCGCGGGCCGCGGCGGCGCTCGAAGAAACCTTGGTCGAGTCCTACGGACGGATTGCCGGTGAAGAGACCAGCGTTCGGTTCGCCTACCAATCCGATTGGGGGGGAACCCTCGACCCGACCACCCCGGCCAGCGAGTGGGCCACCAATTTGACGGCAGCCCTGCGTGAGCGCCGCCGCCTCGACTTTGAACTAAGGACAACAGGGAGCGGTCCCCACCGCGACGACCCGGCCATTTCTCTCGGTGGGCAAGGCAGCCGCCATCAGGCCAGCCAGGGTGAACAACGAACACTGGCCTTGGCGCTCCGTCTTGCCACTCACCGCGCCGTTTCTCTGCAAACCGATCGATTGCCGCTGCTGCTCCTGGACGACGTGTACTCCGAACTCGATCCCGAGCGGTCGAAGGCGCTCACCGATGCCCTTCCTGAGGCCCAGACCTTCGTATCCACCACGCGCCTCGAAGAGGTTCCAGTACCCGGCCGAGCATGGCAGGTCTCGGAGGGGGACATCCGATGAGTGGCAAGCCCGAGGCCTTGGACTCGGTCATCTCCCGGATCCTCGCCAATCTTGGGCTTCCGCCGCCCGATCTTCTACCCCGTCTCCAGGAGACCTGGTCCCACCTGGCCGGTCCTCCATGGGCCGGTCAGTCGTCGCCGGTGTTGCTGCGAGGGGGGGAATTGGTAGTGGAGTCGGAGTCTTTACAGATGGTCTCGATCCTGCGCTATGCCAGCGGCGAGCTCTTGCGACGCCTCGACGAGGAACTGGGGCCAGGACGAATCGACACCATCAGGGTGTCCGGACCGCGTCGTTGATCAGATCCGAACCGGCATCAGCAGATAGAGGAAACCACCTTCGCCGCCGTCGTCGAGAACGCTCGCCTTGAGGGAGTCGATCATCCGGATCCGAACCTTGTCCCCCGCGATCACCGATACTCCGTCCGAGAGGTAGCGCGGATTGAAAGCGATCAGGATCTCTTCGGGACCCACGAATTCGGCGTCGAGATGCTCCACCTCGCCCCCCACGTCCTGGCGGGTGACATTCACCTCTACCCCACCATTCCCGATCTTGAGGCGAACCGGGATGTGATCCTCGGCGACGAGCGTGACCCGACCCAGGGCCTCGAGCAGAGCCTCTTTTTCCATCAACACCTGAGCCGGATAGCTCTCCGGGAGAAGAGACCGGTACTTCGGAAATGACCCCTCTATCAGCCGCAAACGCAACGATCCCCGGTCCGAGGAAAACACCGCCTCACGGCTGGCCATACCTGCCTGAACTTTCGGTCCCCCAATGGTGCGCGCCAGCTCTCGCAAGCCTCGCGCTGGCACCAGACCAGAGCCGATCGATCCCATCCCCGGCAGGTCTCTGACCGAGAGTCGGTACGAGTCCGTGGCCACCAGCCGCAACCCCTCCTCGGAGGGCTCGAACAATACCCCCGTCAGGATGGGACGGGCGCTATCGGACGACGACGCCACCACGACTTGGTTAAGGCCATTAACTAATTCCTCGCCGTCAACCTCGACTCCATCGACCGGAGTCGTGTCCAGATTCGGAAAGTCATCGAGGGTGAGGGTGCGAAGAGTGAACCGGGGGCCCCTGCCTTGTATCTCGGCGTCGCCCCCGCCCACCGTCATGGTCACCACCCCAGGCGGCATCTTCCGCACTGACTCGGCCAGGAGTCGGCCCGGGATCACGGCCCGCCCTTCCTCCATCACCTCCACCGGACCCGAGGTGGTCACGGTGACCTCCAGGTCGGTTCCGGTGACGGTCAGGACTCCCCCGTTCGCCTCGCACAGCAGCCCTTGCAGGACCGGGAGCGCCGAACGCGCTGCGACGGCCCGGTTGGCACGACTGAAGATGTCGGCGAGGTCGTCGCGTTCGCCCCTGATTTTCACAACGGTTTCTTCCTTCCTGGTTCTACTAAGGGATTCTTATAAGAAACTTAGAAGAGGTAGTAGGGGTTGGGGAAACCGGGGAAAAAGCCGTTCCGTCTCCTACTGGCCGGCTTTCTGTGCCAACAACGCTTGGGGATTGTCTTCCAACTTCTCCCCCGGTGCTGGTGACGGAGCTCACAAGGGGTCAAGTTATGCCCCTCTTTTCCGCAACTGTTGGAGGAGGCTGTGGACACGATCGAACACGGCGCGATCGGATCGAATGACCCGTTTGACCTTGTCGAGGGAGTGGATGACGGTGGTGTGATCCCGGCCCCCAAAGACTTCACCGATCTTGGGCAGAGACAAATCGGTCAGCTCCCGACAGAGGTACATGCCCACTTGACGACACATCACCAGTGGCTGGCGGCGGCTTGGTCCCTGCACTTCTGACACCGAAAACCCGTAGGAGTCGGCGGCGGCGGCGATGATGTCGAGCGCTTGCAATGGAGCCCCGTTCTTCTTGCCGTGGTCCCCGAGGACCTTCTCGGCCATGGGGAGGTCGATCTCCCGGTGGGTCAAGGCCGCGAACGCGGTAACCCGGGTCAGAGCTCCTTCCAGCTCGCGGATGTTGTCAGAGACGGTACTGGCGATGTACTCGAGGACCTCTTGCGGCACCCGCTTCGGTGCGAACTCGGCTCCGCGCCTGAGAATCGCGAGGCGAGTCTCAAGTAGTGGGGGCTGAATGTCTGTGACCAGCCCCCACTCGAACCGTGAGCGAAGCCGATCCTCAACGGTGAAGTTCCGGGGATGGCGATCCGAGGTGATCACGAGCTGCTTTCCCAACTGATGAAGGGTGTTAAAGGTATGGAAGAACTCCTCGAGGATCTGCTCTTTGCGTTCGAAGAACTGGACATCGTCGAGCAGGAGGACGTCAGTGCTTCGATACCTGTGCTTGAAATCATCGACCCGCTTGCGACGAATGCAGTCGATGAAGTCGTTGAGGAATTTCTCCGAGGTCACATAGCGGACTAGGAGGTTGGGATAGAACTCATGCACGTGGTGGCCAACGGCATGGAGCAGGTGTGTCTTACCGAGGCCGGCACCGCCGAAGATGAAGAGCGGGTTGTATGAGACTCCCGGCTGATCCGCCACCGCCTGCGCCGCCGCCAACGCGAACTGGTTGGATTCCCCTTGGATGAAGTTCTCGAAGCGGTAACGCCCAAACAAGGGTGAAGGGTTGGTTTCGTATCGGGGCTCAACCTCGATCGCCGACGGATGAGAGGGGGCCCCACTGGGTTCGACCATCGGTCCAGGAGCGTCGGTCTCCTCTCCTGGGAGATAGGGCGAGAGGGCGATGAGGGAGAAGGTCATCTCGGAGCCAAAAACCTGACGAAAGATCGATTCGATCTGCTTTCCGTGCTTCTCCTCGACCCACGTGCGGTGAAACTCGTTGGGAGCAATCAGGGTCAGTTGGGTCGTTGCCAGCTCTGGCTGCAGTTTGCCTAACCACTTCTGCCAATTGGCAGGAGAGACCGATCCCCGCAAAGTCGTCTGAAATTCCTCCCACTGACGCGATGTCGCCTCCTCCAGCGAAAATCCATGCACTCGTCCCTCCCTCCGGAGATCGGGGTTTCCCACAAAACCTTCCACAGCTGTGGAAACCCGATCTCAACCAAAAACTCGGCGACCTCGCGGCCGCGAAACGGCTCCTCACTCCCTGCCGGCGAGCCGGCGTTTCCCACTACAGACGCGTCGAACCAAGACTCCTCTAGGGGAAGTGAGTCGGTCTGCGTACGCAGCGGCGAGCGATTTTGCAGGGGTTGTCAGGAGGCGTCAAGAGCGCGCAATCCGCCCTTGTGGATAGTGCCGATACCCGTAATCGGTCGTATCCGTATGGGTTTTTGGGCTGACGTAATGCCTTGGGAGGGGCACTCGACCCTTGGCGAGCAAACTGCTTTTTTTTCGCGAGGGCCTTGCTTTGACACAAATCTCGCCGGCGCAATAACCTTGTGCGGTCCACCCGCCCCTTGTGTCGGGGTGATTGCCACCATGAAAAGAACCTTCCAACCCAAAGTACGCCGCCGGAAAAGGAACCACGGATTTCGTCACCGCATGGCCGATCGAGCCGGGCGGGCCATCCTCAAGGCTCGTAGGGCTAAGGGTCGCAAGCGGCTCGCAGCCTGACGCAGCCCCGCACCGCTCGGCCCATCTCGATAAAGAAGGCGGGCGATTTTCGCCGGGTTCTCGATACCGGTCGGCGTCGCAAGGTAGGCGGGCTTTTGGTTGTCCGCAGCCCTGGCCAACCCGACCAGATCCGCATCGGGTTGGTGGCAGGGAAACGAATAGGAAACGCAGTGCAGCGAAATCGAATCAGGCGCCGCCTCCGGGCGGCGGCAGGCGACGCCGAGCTACCGGTCGGTTTCGACTACGTGTTGATCCCCGAGAGTGAGGCCGCTCTCGCCCCCTATCCGCGCCTGGTCGAGTGGTTGACGGCCGCCGGCCGGCTCGACTGACTTTCATGGCTATGTCCCAAGGCTCCATCCGGCAGCGTCCTCTCCCGGCACTGGCGGTATTCCTGATTCGTGTCTACCAGAAACTGCTGAGCGCCCGCCTGGGCCGCAATTGTCGCTACTTCCCCAGCTGTTCGCAGTACGCCATCGAGGCGATCGAGCGTCACGGGATCGTCCGCGGGACCTTCCTCGGGGTGCGACGACTCGCCCGCTGCCACCCATTCCACCCCGGCGGTATTGACCCGGTTCCGCCCGCCAGGACTCGGTAAATGGGCGAGATCTTTAACGGCCTCCAAAACGCCCTCGGCAGCGCCCTGGCGTTCTTCTACGACCTCATTCCCTCCTATGGGCTATCGATCATTCTCCTCACCGTGGCGGTGAACCTGCTCCTGTTCCCGCTGACCCTCAAGCAAACTCGCTCGACTCGGGCCTTCACTGCGATTCAGCCCGAGATTCGCCGCATCCAGAAGGAGTACAAGGATCGGCCCGAGGAGATGCAGAAGGAGTTGATGCGGGTCCAGCGAGAGGCCGGCGCCACTCCCGGTGGGTGCCTCCTTCCCCTCATCGTTCAGTTTCCAATCTGGTTGGCCCTGTTCCGGGTCCTCAGCGCCCCGGGCCACATCCCGGAAGGTTCGGGCTTGGCGAACGCCATCGCCGCCGGAAACAATCGATTCCTGGGAATGGATCTGGGAAAGCGCGTCTCGGAAGCGGTGGCCGAAGGTATCGGCTCGGCCCTCCCCTACCTGGGGATGTTGGCGGTGATGGTGGCCAGCCAGTACGTCCAGACCTGGCATGCCACCTCCGGCCAGGCTCGCCCCGACAACCCACAGGCCGCCGCCGGACAGGCGGTGAGTCGGATCATGCCGCTCTTTATCGGGATCGTCTCCTACAACTTTCCGGCGGGACTGGTGCTCTACTGGATGACTGGAAATATTTTCCGGTTGCTTCAGCAGATAGTGATCTTCAAGATCGACGGCCGGCCACAACTCGTGGCCGCCGACACGGGGCGCCAAATTGCCGGCAAGGAGGCAGCCCGGACCAAGCCGGAGGGCGATGAGCCGGAGATCCGGAAGGCGCAGCAGGGCGCGGCCGACAAACGCCGACGCCGCAGGCGGAAATAGCAAGAACGAGGAAGTGCAATGGTCGAGTGGGTAGAGGTTCGCGGAAAAAGCATTGAAGTGGCGGTGGCGGCGGCCATGAACGAGCTGGGGGTAAGCGAGCGCTCGGACGTGGACGTCGAGGTGGTCCAGGAGCCCGAAAAGGGCTTCCTCGGCCTGGGGGGCAGGGACGCCATCGTCAGGGTCAAGCCCCGGGTTCGGCGAGGACGGGGCCGGGACCGGCGGCCCCGGGCCGGCGCCGGCCGGACTGGTGGTCCCCGCCCGGAAGGTCGAAGCCGAGAGGCCGGATCACGGAGCGGAGGTCAACGGGGGAGCAATGCCCCTCGTTCTCAGGGCCGTGGCGGTGGCAACTCCCGATCGGCCCCGAGAGTACGGAATGCGGAGGCATCCAACCGCCCTGACCGCCCTCCCGTCGATGTCAACCCCGCCGAGCAGGCACCGGTGGTTGAGCAGTTTCTACGCGGATTGGTCGACTCGTTCGGCCTCGAGGGGTCCGTACGGGTGGAGATCGCGGAAGACGTCATCATCGCCACGGTCGAGGGAGAACAAACCGAGGCTCTGGTCGGGGTGCGGGGCTCGGTGCTCGACGCTGTTCATGAGATCACCAAAACCACCCTTCACCGGCAGTTCAAGGACACCGCCAGGGTCCGCCTCGACATCGCCGGCTATGCCGAGCGTCGCCGCCAGGCCCTCAGTATCTACGCCGGCCAGCTGATCGAGCAGGTGGTGAGCGAGGGAGGCGAGATCATGCTCGAACCCATGAGCGCCGCCGACCGCAAGGTGATCCACGATGCAGTGGCAGCGGTGGAGGGTGTCCGCTCCTACTCAGAGGGCGAACCACCGCGTCGATATGTGGTCATCTCTCCGGTCGAAGACGAGATGGTCGACGAAGCCGACGACGAGGCGTAAACCCTCGAGTTTCACGTGAATCCTCGCCTGGAGGCTGCAGCATCGGCAGTAGGCGTCAGCCTCGACTCTGAAATGAGGGCGCGCTTATCAACGTTGGGTAACTGGCTTGCCACCGAAGCCATCGCCGTCGGTGCCCTCGGCCCCAACGAGGGGGCTTTGGTCGAGGAGAGGCATCTGGCGGATTCGGTTCTCTTTGCGTCCGGATGGCCCTCTCCCCCGCCGGTCTGCTGGGATCTCGGATCCGGAGCCGGGCTCCCGGGTCTGGTGTTGGCTTGCGTCTGGCCCGAATCTCAGATGGTTCTGGTGGATTCGTCGGCCAAGCGCTGCGAGTTGGCACGACGAGGGGGCCGCGTGGTCGGGGTGGACGTTGAAGTTCGACAGGAGCAGATCGAATCTCTCGACGGCCGGTTTGGAGCGATCGTCAGTCGGGCCACCATCCCGGCGCATGTGTTTGCCCCGATACTCCGGCGGTTGCTTGTTCCTCGGGGGGTGGCCGTGATCTCCGGGGATAGAGGTGATCCTCCGGAGGGGTTCGAGCGACTTCGGTTTCAAGATGAATTCTTTGATCGGAACGCCCGTCTTCTTATCATGCGTTCACCTTGAACGGCTCTTCCGCCCTCAGTCCAGCTGAACTGGGCGTCGAGACCCCCACATCCGGTGTTGCGACCGTCGTCGCCCTGGCGAACCAAAAGGGTGGGGTGGGGAAGTCGACCACCGCCATCAACCTCGCCGCCGCTCTGGCAATGCAGGGCCAGCGGTCTCTCATCGTCGACCTCGACCCGCAGGGCAACGCCACCTCCGGACTCGGGATCGATCGGAGCGGGATCTCCGCATCGATATACGACGTGCTTTTAAAGGATGTAGCGGTCGAAGACGCTATTGAGCCGACATCAGTCAAGAGCCTTTTCGTTCTCCCCGCCACTATCGACTTGGCCGGGGCGGAGATCGAACTGGTCCCGCTCCTCTCCCGGGAACAAAGGCTGCGTCAGGCGTTCGGGCCGATCCTGGAGGACTACCAGGTGATCTTCATCGATTGCCCTCCCTCCCTCGGTCTCCTGACGGTCAACGCCCTCACCGCCGCGCACGAGGTTCTCATCCCTATCCAGTGCGAGTACTACGCCCTCGAGGGTTTGAGTCAGTTGCTCAACAATGTTGACCTGGTCAGGAGGCAGCTAAATCCTCAATTAGTGATCGAGGGTGTGGTTCTGACCATGTACGACTCCCGGACCAACCTTTCTCGCGACGTCGCCACCCAGGTCAGGGGCCATTTTGGGGAAAAGACCTATCGCACGGTCATTCCCCGCTCGGTGAGAATTTCCGAAGCCCCGTCATATGGGGAACCGATCGAGGCGCTCGACCCCATGGCTCGTGGCGCGATCGCATATCGCGAGCTCGGCAGAGAGTTTCGGCGGCGTCATGGTCTCGACTAGGAGGTTCCGATGAGTCAAAAGCGCGGCCTGGGGCGGGGATTGGAGGCGCTGATTCCCTCGACCCGTGATCCCGAGCAGGGTTTTGCCGAGGTCGAGATCGACGAGATCAGACCCAACCCTCAACAACCCCGGGGTGATTTCGACGAGGAGACGCTTTCGGCGTTGGCGGAGTCGATCAGGAGCCTCGGCCTCCTCCAACCGGTAGTCCTGCGCCCCGATCCGGATGGGGGCTACTTCCTCGTTGCCGGCGAAAGGAGGTGGCGCGCCGCCCGCAAAGTAGGGCTAAGCCGGATTCCGGCCGTGATCCGAACCAGCGACGACCGGGAGTGGCTGACTGCAGCCCTGGTCGAGAACCTGCAGCGGGCTGATCTCAATCCGCTGGAAGAGGCGGCCGCCTTTCAGCAGCTCCTGGAAGATTTTGGCTTGACGCACGAGGAGGTGGGGCGAAGGGTGGGCCGCAGCCGAGCGGCGATCACGAACTCCGTCCGCCTCCTCGGGCTTCCCGCTTCGATCCAATCCCGGCTGGCAAGCGGTGAGCTCAGCGCCGGCCACGCCCGGGCATTGGCGGCTATCGACGACCGGGCCTTCGCCGAGCACGTTGCCAAGCGGGCGGTGGCAGAAGGCTGGAGCGTGAGACAGGTCGAAGAGGCGGTGCGGCTTCGGCGAGGGGAACACACGACGTCGCCCCGCATTCGAGAGGTTCGTCCCGCTGAGATCATTGAGCTCGAGATGCGCCTCGCCGAGCGCTTGGGGAGCAAGGTCCGGGTCGACTTTCGACAGGGAAGGGGGGCTCTCCGAATCGACTATCGATCCCTCGAAGAGCTGGAGAAGATCTACCGAAGACTGATGAGCTGACCCCCTGCCGCCCTCCTAACTTTGAGGTCACATGAGGCTTTATCGCCGGAGCGACACGGGAGACGCCGTGCGCGACATCCAGGGTCGTCTGCTGGCACTCGGCTACAGCCCCCAGGGCGATCCGGGAGGAGAGTTCGGGACCGCAACCGAGGCGGCGGTGCGGGAGTTTCAGAACGATCGCGGCCTTACCGCCGACGGCGAGGTTGGACCCGAAACCTGGCGCGTGCTCTACGAAGCCGGCTACCGGTTGGGCGATCGGCTGCTGTTTCTGAGACGACCAATGCTGCGGGGAGAGGATGTGGCGGAGCTGCAGGGACGCCTCAGCCAGCTCGGATTCGATCCGGGGAAGGTTGACGGAATCTTCGGCCTGGAGACCGAGCAAGCCGTGCTCGAGTTCCAACGCAACCGGGTGCTGACCGAGGATGGGATCGCCGGTCCCGAGGTTCTCACCGAACTCAGGCTGCTGGTCCGCGGGAAGATGCGAGCCGGACGGGAGACGGTGCGGGAACGTGAATGGCTGCGCAGCTTGCCCGACAGCGTCGTCGGGTCCCGCGTCTTCTTCGATGCGGCCTGTCGCACGCCCGAGGAGGCCCGGGCGACATGGGTGGCGGCCAGCTCGGCAGCGATGGAGCTGCAGGCCCGAGGGGGCCAGCCGATTCTGGGTCGTGCGGCCGACACCCGGCTCCCGGAACGAGTGCGGGCTGGACGCGCCAATCGCCTGGGAGCCGAACTGGTGGTCTCGTTCCAGGTTCGGGGGGATGGGGGCCCGGCGGCGGTTTTCTACTTCGCCAGCGATCGAGGAGTCTCACGGGCAGGGGAGATGCTCGCCAACCGAATCGCTGAGACAGCCGGGGGGTTGGTGGAAGGCCGGGCTACTGCCATCCTGCGCGATACCAGGGCGCCGTCGGTGATTGTTTCTCATCCGGAGCTTGGGACCGACGTTGGACGCCTGGTAGTAGACGGTCTGGCGCAATTCTTCGCGACGGCAGCGCTAGAGACATCAGATTTGAAGACTTAAGATCGCCCGCCTTCGGCGGGCTGAAAGACCAGAGACTGTCTTTTGTCTTTTGTCTTAGGCCAGGTATTCCGAAAGTTCGGAGACGAGGTTGTGCTTGGGGCGGGCGCCGATGATTCGCTTCTTCTCCACTCCATCCTGAAAGAGGATCAGGGTGGGGATGCTCATCACGTCGTACTCACCTGAGATTTGCGGATTCTCGTCGACGTTGAGCTTGCCGATTCGGAGCTTGCCGTCGTACTCGGTGGCCATCTCGTCGAGAATGGGAGCGATCAAACGACAGGGCCCACACCACTCGGCCCAGAAATCGACCAGGATCGGAGTGCCTCCGGCGATGGTCTGATCGAAGCTCGAATTGTCGAGGATGACGGTGTTTTCAGTCATGTGTTTCCTTTCCTACCAAAGGCCAACCCGTACCCGGTGGCGCTCATTCCAACACCGATCTATTCCACCAGCGATTCGAGGTAGTGCTGAGCATCCAGGGCCGCCATGCAACCGGTTCCGGCGGCGCTGACGGCCTGGCGATACCGGGAGTCGGCCACGTCGCCCGCCGCGAACACCCCGGGGACATCGGTAGCCGTGGTTCCGTCTCCTTTCAGAATCAGATAACCACGCTCGTCGAGCCGGAGGCTCTCGGCGAAAATCGCGGTGTTGGGGATGTGACCGATGGCGACAAAGACCCCATCAGCCGCCAGGCGCTCCTCTTCACCGGTTTCGGTATTGACCAGCGTGACCGCCTCCACGCCCTTGTCTCCCAGGATCTCAGAGACCACTGAGTTCCACCGAACCGTGATCTTGGGGTGCTCAAGCACTCTCTGGGCCATGATGGCCGAAGCCCGAAACTCATCCCGCCGATGGACAACCGTCACTCGAGAGGCAAAGCGGGTGAGGAACAGCGCCTCTTCCATGGCCGAATCGCCTCCGCCGACCACCACTAGTTCCTTGTCCCGGAAGAAGAAACCATCGCAGGTCGCACACGAAGAAACTCCGCGACCGGTGAGGCGTTCTTCCCCGGGGATATCCAGCCATTTCGCCGCCGCCCCGGTGGCGATGACAACCGATCGAGCCTCATGACGGTTGTCTCCGGTGTAGACAACGAAGGGATCGGAACGAAGATCTACCGCGGTGACATCGGTGGCAACCAGGCGTGCCCCAAATCTCTCGGCCTGCTTCCGAAACTGGTCCATGAGCTCTGGTCCGAGGATCCCGCCCGGAAAACCTGGATAGTTCTCGACATCGGTTGTGATCATGAGCTGACCACCCGGTTGGGTGCCCTCGAAGACCAGAGGCTTCAAATCGGCCCGGGCGGCGTAGAGAGCAGCAGTGAGTCCGGCGGGACCGCTGCCAATGATGATGACGTTTTCGGTTGTCACGAGGCCTTTTTCCTATTGCCCCACAAGATGAACCCGAAGATGAGTACGACGAGGCCGAGGACACCGAAGGCTCCATCGGAACCAAGGGGAATCGCCAGGGCGCCGTAGATCGAAAGCACGAGGAACACCAGCGCCAGCAACCCCAGAGTGAGAGCTGCCATTCCCAATGAGGAGAGGCGGATCCAGCGGCTGATTCGATCCACGGTGAGCGACCGGACCCGGGTGGCAATCATCTCCAAAAAATCGGCAAACCGGGCGGGAAAATCGTCCACCCGGTCAGATTAGGGGGAGAGATAAAAGACGAAAGACGAAAGACAGGAGGTGGCTGTTGTCTTTCAGCCCGCCGAAGGCGGGCGAGCTTTTATCTCTTGTCTTAGGGCAGGGGGATCTCGGTGCAATCATCGAGGAAGAAGGCGCGGGGGGAAAGCTCGTCATCCTCGGCGACCAGGAGCAGCAACACCTGCCGGCCCTGGTAGAAGCTTTCCCCGCGTTCCTGGACCAGGAGGTCTTCCGTTTCCTCGGAACAGGAGACCGACGCGTCCTCCTCGGGTGCACCGTCGTCGGCTAGCCCCTCGGCCTCGGCTTTGAGCCGGTCGAGATCTGTTGCAGATTCGAGTTGAGCGAGCGTCGCTGAGGCCGCGGTGGTGGCCACAGCCCGTTCGCTATTGGTGGCGCCGCCAGCGGCGAACTCGGGGGCGGCGGCAGCGTCGGCAGCGACGGACGTGGTGGCGGCAGCGCCTGAGCCCTGCTGGCTGGCGATGGTCGCGCCCACCCCGACCACGACCGCCAGTGCCGCGGCGGTAGCCATCATCCGCCCCCAGATCGGGCTCAGGGGTTTGCTCTCCCTCTTGCGCCGGATCGGGACGGGTAGGGCGGCCGTGATCGCTGTCAGCAGTTGTGATCGTTCGCTATCCGTCATTTGAGCGGGTCCGACCTCTGCCAGGAGCGAGTGCAGCTGCAGTTGCTCTTCAAACAGCACCCGGCATTCCTCGCACGCCGAAATCAGGCTTTCGGCCGCGGCTCGGTCCGGTTCATAGCCCGAGGCATGAGCCGCCAGCAGCTCGAGGTCGTGCGTGTCGTGATTCATCCTGCTCATAGTTCGTCGGTAAGACTTTGATGCCCCGGCCCCCCCGAAAGGTTCCCCAACTCGGCCGCTAGCTGGCGCCGGGCCCGAAAAAGCCGCGACTTGACGGTCCCGATCGGCAAGTCGAGACGCTCGGCCACCTCCGGGAGGCTGAAGCCCTCGATATCGGAGAGAACGACGACTGAGCGAAAGTCGACGCTGAGGTTTGCCATCGCGGCAGCGATCGGGGCGGCCAGCTCCACCGATGTAAAAGGATCGGCCGCCGTGGGATCGGCGGGATCAAGGAAGTCGGGCATCGGCTCGGCGGGTCGGCGACGCTCGCGACGGAGAAGGTCATAACAAGTGTTGATGGCGATTCGATAAAGCCAGGTTCCGACGGCAGCCCCCGCCCGGTATTGACTGGCTTTGCGATAAAGAGTGAGAAACGTCTCCTGACTGGCGTCAAAGGCAGCAGCCCGGTTCCCCATCATTCGTAGGCAAACTGAGAAGATCCGGTCCTGATGGCGCCGCATCAGAGCGGTAAACGCATCGTGATCTCCTCCCACCACTCGCTCGATCAACGCCGCATCGTCGAGTGGAGCGGTCATGCGTGAAAGCGTATCTCCCCGATGGTGATCCAATAGTCACCGTCCCCCTGACGTGGCAGCGAGGTGAACCACATGAGCCAGTTGCCATCGCTGCGCTCCGGCAATTGAAAGCTCAGGGGTCCGCCTTCAGTGCGGCCGGTGGCGATGATCTCCCATCCGCTCGGGTCATCGGGACGATCCGTCGACCAGCGAACGCTGATGTCAGCTCCGCCAGGTAGGCCTACGATCTCGAGGACGTTGGGAGTGCCGGTGACGGCGATCGTCAGACCGACCCCCGGTTTGAGCAACTCCATCGGATCGCGGTAACGCTCGGTTCGCCAAGAGGTGTCGATGTCTCCGTCGATGGTGGCGCCAACGTTCTGATCGTTCTCGCCCCCCTCACCGAAGGGGTCGAAGGTGGCGACTCCGGTGATCTCTGGCGGGGGGCGATCGGCTATCACAGTGACGTTGGGAGCAAGCGTGGTGACGACCACGGTGGGAGTGGGAAGGGTCGCCGCTGGTCCCGGGACGACCGGAACGCCCGTGTCGCCCGCCAGCACCCGGCCAATGGCGATCAGCCCGGCCGCGAGGGCTGTCAGAACTCCGGCGAGGACGAGGGTTCGCCAACTGCGGGCGGGAATTTCTGCGGGTGGCCGAGGTCGAGGGATCGCCTCCAACGCATGAGAGAAAGCGTCGGCATTGAGCTCTCCGCGCTGGGCGGCCGCCAGTGCCCGGTCGACTTCGATCGGAACCCCATCCACAACCTCTGAGGGCGGCGGTCCGCCCGGGGCGAAACCGGTAAGGGCCTGTTCGAGAACGCCGGCGAGATCGGAGACATCGCCCGCGGTCGAAGCAAGGTAACGACGGGCCCGTCCGAATCCGCCTAGACGGGCGGGACGAGAAACCGTGTAAAGAATCGCCCCCGGTTCGATGGCGGCGTGGAGCACGCCCGCCTCGTGCAATGCCGCCAGTGCTCCTGACAGACCGGCGGCGTTGGCGCAGAACTCGGTGTAATCCATCGTTTCGCCCGAATCGAGCCGGCTCTGGAGGGTGATTCCTCCGTTCCATTCCGAGACGAAGTAGGCACCGTTCTCGACCTCCTCGGCCTCAAAGATTGGCTCCAGATGTGGGTGACGAACTGCCGCCGCCCCCCGCACTGCTTTGAGGAAGTCTGAGCGACGCTTCTCAGTCGCATCCGGGCCCAACAATCGGATCAGGACCGGGCGATCGAGATGTTCGTCGGTGGCCAGCCACTCCTCGATGTCTTGATCGCGACCGAGGCGAACTTCGAGGCGATAGCGAGTTGGAAGCGGCGGGGGCATTCAGAAAGAGGTGCCGAACAAAGCCATGATCACCAGGCCGTCTCGAACCGGTTGAAATCCACTCCGTAGATACAGGGCTTTTGCTCGCGCGTTGTCGTGCTGAGTATTGACGAGCAGCGACCCCGCCCCCTGACGGCGGGCCCAAAGGAGTGCCGCCGCCACGAGGGAGCCCCCAACGCCTCGCCCCTCGGCGCGGGGAGAAACGGCGAGTCGCTGGAGGTAGCCGATTCCAAGGCCGACGCCAGCGATCGAGAACCCGGCGACGCCGTTTTGGTCGCAGACGGTGTAGATGACATGCCGAGGGGTGGCATCGAGGCTCTCGCGCAAGCCCGCTCGGCCCATCCTCCATCGAACCGGAAACGCCTCGCGATCGAGTCGGTTCAGATCCTCCAAGGTGGCCGACCTCTCGACCGGCATCTGAGGACGGGCGAGATGTCGCAGGTCATGCTCGAAGAGGGCGAGCGGTTCGGCGACTTCGTAACCCGCCTGCCGCCAAAGCTCGCTGCGGTGTCGGAGTATGGCGGGCGAAAGGACGGGCTTCGACCATTCGCCCACTCGGGCACTGGCCTCGGCGAGAAACTTGGCCCCACCTCTTTCCAGCCGGAGGGTTGCAGCAGCGATGTCATCGTTCCAGGGACGGGCATGGGCCCGGCCCCAGCCATGCGTAAGCAGTACCGGTTGGGGCCAGCTTCCTCTGGTCCTAACGCCGTAGGAGGTGGCGGTCACTGTGTGAGAGAGTATGGGTGTGGAGGTCGTCTACCTGTCGCACGACGTCTTCTACAAGCACTTCGCCGGCGCCCGTCACATCGAGCGACCGGAGCGCCTGCATGCAGTGGAGGAGGGCGTTGCCCGCTCCGGTCTTGAAGTCCAAGCGGTAGTTCCGGATCCGGCGGATCGGGCGGCGTTGTCGACGGTGCACGATCCCTCCTACATCGATGCCCTCAGGGAATTCTGCTTGTCGGGCGGCGGGTCGATCGATTCCGACACGCATGCGGTGACAGAGACCTGGGAGGCGTCGATCAGGGCCGCCGGATCGGGATTGACGGCAATTCCGATGCTCGGAAAGGGGGGAGTGGCGCTGGCCGCAGTGCGACCCCCAGGCCATCACGCCACCTCCAACCGGGCGATGGGATTTTGCTTTCTCAACAACGTTGCCGTGGCCGCGGCCCATTTGCGAGTCCAGGGTTGGCGGGTGGCGATAGTCGACTGGGACGTTCATCACGGCAACGGGACCCAGGAAATGTTCGGAGATGATCCTGACGTGCTTTATGTGAGCATCCATCAATCACCGTTCTATCCGTTGACGGGTCACATCGAGGACATCGAGCAGGCGGAGGGAACCATTGTCAATCTGCCGGTTCCGATTGGCACGGGAGGTGATTTTTATCGCCGCAGCTTTGTCGAACTGATCGAACCAGTCATCGACCAGTTTCGTCCCGATTGGCTCTTGATCAGTGCCGGTTACGACGCGCACGCCTCGGACCCTCTGGGAGGACTCAGGCTGGTTGGCGCGGACTACGGATACATGTCTGCTCGTTTGCGGGGGCTTCTCCCTGAGATTCCCGCGATCGTTTTCCTCGAAGGGGGCTACGACCTCGAGGCGCTGGCTTCGGGAGTCGACGCCACGCTCCGAGGACTGGCGGGAGTCAATGAGTTCTCGGAGGAGGGCGGCGGCGTCCGCTCGCCCGACCTTGCTTTTCGGGCCCTCGAGAAAGCCCAGGAGCTCGCCACCCGTTTCTGGTCGCTGTGAGGGTCTCCGGATACCCCACCTCGCCGAACCGGGCGTCGTCGCTCCACCTCCATTGGCTCCCCCGAGCCGAGCTGCAAAGCCTCTCAGTCACCATCACCATCCCGCAGTATCCGCTCTCGACCGACCTCTATTTCTGGGCCCTGCAAGCCAGCTTTGCCGGAAGGGAGGGGATCAGCGGAGGCGCCCACCTCGGATTGCAATGGCATAACCAGTACCCGGGCAGAACGGCGGTGAATTGGGGCGGATATGACGCCCAGGGAGTGATCCTCCCGGGCACCGATTCGGATCTCCCATCCCCGATCGGAAACCCCCACACCCGATCGTATCCCTGGCGCCAGGACAGCTCCTATAGGTTGACCATCGGCTCCGACCATGAGCTCGGACCTGGCTGGTGGAAAGGTGCGGTCACCGATCTCGAAACCGGAGAGGAGCAAGCGGTACGCAGCCTCCACGGATCTGGAGACCGTCTGGTAGCGGCGATGACCTGGACCGAGGCGTTCTGCCGCTGCGACGCTGAGCCGGCGGCGGTGATCTGGTCGAATCCGGGCGGAATCACGATTGACGGAAACGAATTTGCCGTCGAGTCCGCCTCGATCACCTTTCAGCCAGAAACAGACGGGGGATGTTCCAACACCGACAGCCGCGCCCTGCCCTACGGCATCACCCAGATCACGGGTGTTTCCCGAACCAACCCACCCGGCACCATGTTGCCGTGGACTTCGATCTAAAGCTCGAGGCCTGCCTCAAGGGCGCGAGCCCGCAGCTCGTGGGGATTGCGGGAATGGGGGAGAGCAGAGCGGACCGAGATCCTCCGGGTCAGCACCAAAGACTGCAGTGTCTGGTCAAAGGTGTGCATGCCGCTGAACTCCGACTCCTTCAGCACCTCATCGATGGTCCCGGTGAGGTTGCCGTCGACGATTCGGTCGCGGACGCGTTCGTTGTTCGTTAAGAGCTCGGTGGCCAAAGCACGAGAGCCGCCGTCGGCCGTCTCGAGCAAGCGTTGGGAGAGGATGGCTTTGAGATGGGCGGAGAGCTGGCGGCGGGCGAGTGCCTGCTCCGGCACCGGGTAGTAGCCCACGAGACGGGTAATGGTGTCCGCGGGATCGACGGTGTGCATGGACGAGATGACCAGGTGGCCGGTCTCGGCGGCACCGATGGCGGCCCGAGCCGTCTCGTAGTCATCGATGTGGGAGATCGCGATCACATCGGCGTCCTGGCGCACAGCGCGCTCGATGGCCTCGGCGAAGGTGGCCGTATCGACTCCCACCTCACGCTGGGCAACGATCGCCATCTTGTCCGGATGGAGCACTTCGATCGGATCTTCCACCGTCACGATCGACACCGGCCGGGTGCTGTTGATGTGATCGATCATTGCCGACATCGTCGACGTCTTCCCTGATCCAGAAGGTCCGGTCACCAGAAGCAATCCCATGCCCTCGTTCGAGAGTCTCCGCAAGATGGGCGGGAGGCCCAGCTCCTCGAATGAAATGGTGTCGTTGGGCACCCGGCGCATAACGAGACTGATCGAGCCGCGCTGACGGAAGGCGGTTACCCGAAAGCGACCGAGTTCAGGCCTCCCGAAGGCAAAGTCGGCGTCGCCCTTCTCTTTGAATTCCTTCACCGCCCGCTGCGTGAAGATCGACTGAGCGAACGTCTCGGTGTCGTCGGGGCGCAGGCTGGGGACACCGTGGAGGCGCCTCAGTTCGCCTGCCACGCGCACCACCGGCGGAGAACCGACCTTGAGGTGTAGATCAGACGCTCCCGCCGATACTGCTCGATGCAGCAGTTCCTCAATTGCCATGTCCACGATTAACGAGTTCCTTTGATCCGAGGGATGTTGGTGTATCGGTTGGGGCGAATGCTCTCTTGAGCGGGGCGGCGGGTCGTTCTAGTGCCCGCTTCTAATCTCGACCGGCAATGACCCCGAATCGGTTCGCCTGGCTCGTCGAGCCGGGCAGCCCGAGCTTCGAGCTGGCAGAGCGCTTTCGAGCCGCCGGTTACTCGCTCTTCTTGGTGGGGGGATCGGTTCGTGACGCTCTGCTGGAGCGAACCCACACAGATCTCGACTTCACCACCGATGCCCGACCTCCGCAGATCAGGGAGATCCTCGATCCCTGGGCGGACGCGATCTACCGGGTGGGAGAGGCTTTTGGAACAATCGGACTGCGGAAGGGCGGTCTCGGGGCGGAGATCACAACCTTTCGTTCCGAGCTCTATCGCGACGACAGCCGTAAGCCGGTGGTGTCCTTCTCGAGCGATCTGGAAGAGGATCTCTCGCGTCGCGACTTCACCATCAACGCCATCGCTCTCCGCCTACCGGAGCTCGAGGCGATCGACCCTTTCAACGGGTTGGCCGATCTCGCCGCCGGGCGTCTCGATACCCCCCTCGATCCCGAGATTTCCTTTAGCGACGACCCGTTGCGGATGCTGCGTCTGTTCCGCTTTCAAGCCACGCTGGGTTTTGCCATCGATTCACGTGTCCGGGAGGCGGCTACTCGTCTGGCCTCGCGGATCGAGATTGTCTCTGCCGAGAGAATCCGCGATGAGCTCTCGCGACTCCTCCTTGCCCCGCGGCCCGGATCAGCTCTGCTCGAGGTCGTAGCCGCCGGCCTGTCGGCTCATTTTCTCCCCGAGCTCGATGCGCTAGCCATGGAGCAGGACCCCGTCCATCAACACAAAGACGTGCTCGCCCACACCCTGGCAGTCGTCGACAAGACGCAGCCCGAACTCGTCATTCGCCTGGCGGCGTTGTTCCACGACGTCGGCAAGCCGGCGACGCGGACTATTGGATCAGAAGGGGTCAGCTTTCATCATCACGAAGTGGTCGGCCAGCGCATGACGCGGGAACGGTTGCGAGCTCTTCGCTATCCCCGCGAGGTCACAGATGACGTATCCCGCCTGGTCTTTCTTCATCTACGTCCCCACACACTTAAGATGGGCTGGACCGATGCCGCCGTGCGCCGTTACGTGCGCGACGCCGGAGATCTCCTCGGCGCGCTCAACGAGTTGGTGCGATGCGATGTCACCACGGCCAATCCCCGCAAGGCTGCAGCCATCAGCGCGGGCATCGATGAGCTGGAGGAGAGGATCGCCGAACTCCGGACGCGGGAGGCGCTAGATGCTCTACGGCCTCCCATCGACGGTCATCGGGTGATGGAATTTCTCGGCATCAAGCCCGGTCCCTTGGTGGGAGAAATCATGGATCTCCTCTACGAACGCCGGATCGAGGAGGGACCGTTCAGCGAGGAGGAGGCACTGGCCACGGTCAAGGAGTGGTGGGAGGGGCGGGCCCACTGATCGCAGGCCCGGCTAGTCGGGGCAATGCGCATATGCGTATACTGACCGTTCGATGTCGATCAGTACTGCAGTCTTCGGAGCCAGTGGCTATGCGGGAGGCGAACTCATCCGGCTGCTCGACTCCCACGACGGCTTCGACGTCGTCCACCTCGGAGCTCACTCTCATGCCGGGGGAGTCTTGGGGGAGGTTCATCCTCAACTCGAGCGGGGAGACCGGCCATTGCGATCGAATGAGCTCGTCTCAGACATCGAGTTCGCCTTTCTCGCCCTGCCCCACGGATCCTCGGCCACGCTCGGACACCAGCTCCGCCAGCGGGGGATCAAGGTCGTCGATCTGGGCTCGGACTATCGCCTCGATTCTGTGGCCCGTTATGGCGAGGCCTACCCGAGTCCGCATCCTTTCCCCGACGAGCTTGCTGATTGGCGCTATGGGCTTCCCGAGCTCTTCGATGTCAAGGGAGCAGCGGCCGTGGCCAGCCCCGGCTGCTATCCCACTGCCGTCCTGCTGGCGGTGGGTCCACTTCTCGCTCACGGGCTGATCGAGCCCCGGGGAATCGTCGCCGATTGCTTGTCCGGAGTCTCGGGCGCCGGGCGGGCGCTGGCGGAGGAGTTTCTCTTTGGGGAGGTAGCCGACGGGGTGCGGGCCTACGCGGTGGGAAAGCACCGCCACCGCCCCGAGATCGAGATGGGCCTCGAACAACTCTCGGGGAAGGAGGCAACCGTGACCTTCACTCCTCATCTGGTTCCGATGCCCCGCGGTCTTCTCGCCACCGTTACCGCCTCTCTGACCGGTGAAGGTGACCCGGGCGAGGTCCTCGATCACGCCTATCGAGACTCGCCCTTCGTCCAGTTCATCGATCGACCGCCCCAGACTCGATGGACCGTCGGTTCCAACAAGGCACTCGTTTCCGCAGTGGTCGATCACCGCCAGAACTCCGTGATCGCCCAGTGCGCAATCGACAACCTTCTCAAAGGGGCCTCCGGCCAGGCGGTGCAGGCGGCGAACCTGATGGTCGGATACGACGAAACCGCCGGCCTTCCCCGATCGGGCTGGATGCCGTGACCGTTACTGCCCCCGAGGGGTTTCGGGCCGCCGGGATAAGCGCCGGGATCAAGGCTCCCGGCCGCCTCGATCTGGCGGTGGTCGTGGCCGACGACGGAGCCGTTCCGGCGGCTGGCGTCTTTACACAGAACCGGGCGGCGGCGGCTCCAGTGGTCCTTTCCCGCGCTCGACTGGCGGCGGGAAGAGCCCGGGCGATCTTGCTCAACTCCGGATGCGCCAATGCTGCCACCGGCGAACGAGGCTGGCAGGCGGCGGAGGCGACTACTGGCGCGGTAGCTGCTGCCCTCGACTGTCCGTCCACCGAAATCCTGGCGATGTCGACTGGGCCGATCGGCTCCTACCTCGACGTCGCCAGCGTTGCCGCTCGAATTCCCGAGCTGGTGGGTCAGGCTTCGAGAGAGGGCGGAGAGAACGCCGCCGAAGCCATCCTCACCACGGATTCCCGGACAAAGACCGTGATCGTCAACGGCCCGAACTTCGTCCTGGGGGGGATCGCCAAAGGGGCGGCCATGCTGCGCCCCGACATGGCCACGATGCTGGCCGTACTCACCACCGATGCCGCGGTCGAGCCAGCAATGTTGAAACCGGTTCTGGTCGAAGCGGCGGCGATGACCTTTAACTCCTTAAACGTCGATGGCTGCGAATCCACCAACGACTCTCTGGTCATACTCGCTTCCGGCCGAGCGGGCACGGTGTCGGAATCCGAGCTGGGGGAAGCCGTGGTGAAGGCCTGCTCGGCCCTGGCGCTTGAGATGGCCGCCGACGCCGAAGGTGCCAGCAAGACCGTTCGTATCGTTGTGACCGGGGCAGCCGACGACATTCTGGCCCGCCAGGTGGGAAAAGCGGTCTCGGATTCTGCCCTGGTTCGAGCTTCCTTTTACGGGGCCGACCCCAATTGGGGGAGGATTCTCGCCGCCATCGGTACCTGTCCGGTCGACGTGGATCAGGTCTCGATTTCTTATCAATCGGTCCCCGTATTCCGCACCGGATCGCCAGTGGACGTTGTGGAGCTCGACGGGCTTCTCGACTCCGATTTCCTGGTTCAGGTCGATCTCGGACCCGGATCAGGAAAGGCGGAGATCATCACCACCGATCTCACTCCCGAGTACGTGCGGTTCAACGGTGAGCGCTCATGACGACAGGTCACTCGAGTCCCAACCCAACCAAAGGGCGCATTGCCAACTCGATGGGAAAGGCTCGCATCCTCATGGAGGCGCTTCCTTACATCAGGGCGTTTCGCGGAAAGACCGTGGTGGTCAAATACGGAGGGGCGTCGATGGATGACCCTTCTTTGCACGCGAGCTTCGCCGGCGATGTGACCCTGCTCGCGATGGTCGGGATCAGACCGGTCATCGTGCATGGCGGTGGCCCCCAGATCTCGGCTGCGATGAGCTCTGCCGGTATCGAACCCAAGTTTGTCGACGGCCTTCGGGTGAGCGGACCCGATGCTGTCGCGGTGGTGCAGCGCGTTCTCGCCGGGGACATCAACCCACACATCGTTGCCCTGCTCAACGGTCACGGTTGTCCGGCGGTAGGGCTCACTGGCCTCGACGGAGCCATGCTCAGCGCCCGCCAGCTCGACCCCGATCTCGGTCTGGTGGGTGAGGTGGATCACGTCCGCACCGAGCTCGTATTCGATTTGCTCGAGTCGGGAATGGTGCCGGTGATCGCTCCGATCGCTGGCGGCCCCGGAGGCGAGATCTTCAACCTCAACGCCGACACCGCGGCAGCAGCGCTGGCGATCGCCCTCAAGGCGCAGAAGCTTGTCTATCTGACCGATGTCGAGGGGGTCCGACGTCATCGTGATGATCCGTCGTCAGTGGTATCGCGGATGAACCTCGAGGAATTGGCCCGCTTTAAGGACTCGGCGGAAATCGGCGGCGGGATGAGACCCAAGCTCGACTCGTGCCAACAAGCCCTGCAGGGCGGAGTGGCGCAAGCTCACATTCTCGATGGTCGGGTGCAGCACGCACTCCTTCTCGAGATCTTCACCCCCGAAGGAATAGGAACGATGGTGGTGCCGTGACCAATATCAATGAACTCATCGGCGAGCGTCTGATGACGACCTATCACCGGAGCGAGGTGACCTTCGTGCGCGGTGAAGGCTGTTGGCTCTACGACGATCAAGGTCGCAAGTACCTCGACTTCCTGGCCGGGATCGCGGTGGTCTCATTGGGCCATGCCAACCCGCGGTTGGCCCGCGCCGTCGCTGAACAGATGGCGAAGCTGGGGCATGTTTCCAACCTGTTCGGAAGCGAACCGATGGCGCAACTGGCGGACCGGCTTGTCGGCCTCACGGGTCTCGACCGGGTGTTTTTTGCCAACGACGGCGCCACCGCCAACGAAGCTGCGATCAAGCTCGCTCGCCGCTACGGACAAAACACGGGGGGCGCCGAGCGTTACCGCGTGGTGTCGCTTCTCGATTCATTCCATGGCCGCACACTGGCAACCCTGGCCGCCACCGGACAACCCCAGAAGCAGGCCACTTTCGCCCCATTGCCTCCCGGTTTCAACCAGGTGCCGGCGGGGGACATCGATGCCCTCGCTGCCCAAGTCGACGACACCACGGCGGCGGTGCTGCTCGAAACCGTGCAGGCCGAAGGCGGCGTCTTCCCGATGACCGACAGCTACCTCCGAGACGTCCGCGCCCTTTGCGACGCCCGCGGAGCCCTGCTGATCATCGACGAGGTGCAAGCCGGCCTGGGTCGCACTGGCCAGTGGTTCTCCTGGCAGGACCGGGGAATCGAGCCCGACATTGCCACCTTCGCCAAGGCTCTGGCCAACGGACTTCCCATTGGGGCTTGCTTGGCCCGCCAGGAGGTGGCCGCGGCCTTCCAACCGGGCGATCACGGAACCACCTTCGGGGGAGGACCGGTGGTTTGTGCGGCGGCGCTGGCGGTCCTCGATGAGATCGAAGAGCGCGACCTGCTCGCCAACTGCCGGAGCCGCTCGGCTCAACTTGTGGCGGGCTTGAAGCAAATTGAAGGGGTCCGTGACGTGCGCGGTCGCGGCCTACTCCTGGCGGCGGTGCTCGAGGGGGAATTCGCCGCCGAAGTCGCGGCGCGGGCGCTAGCCGGGGGTTTGATAGTCAATGCCGTCCGTCCAGATGCGATTCGGCTGACCCCGCCTCTGACCGTCAATGCCGCCGAAGTCGACAGCGCCCTCGACCTCCTGTCCAAGGCCATGGCTCCGGTGGGCTCGCTTCATGCCTGAGACCGCCGCACGCCGGCGGGCGATCCGGCGGATTATCGAGGCGGCCCCGGTTCGGAGCCAGGCGCAACTGGTCGACGACCTCAATGATCAGGGCTTCTCGGTCACCCAGGCCACGGTCTCTCGCGACCTCGGGGCGATGGGAGCCAAGAAAAACGGCGATCGCTATGCGTTTCATCGCGGGCCGCTCGAGGATCGCGATCTCGCCCGCACCATCGCTACGTACGCCGAGAGCATCGCTTCTTCGGCCAACCTGGTGGTGATCAAGACTCCTCCGGGAGCGGCACAGGTAGTGGCGGCCGCAATCGATGCCTTCGCTCCTCAGGGTGTCCTGGGAACCGTGGCCGGCGACGATACGGTTCTAATCGTCACCGCCGCCGTCGATGGGGGAGCCGACCTGCAGACTCAATTGGAAGCGATCGGAGCGACATCATGAAAGTGGTCCTGGCCTATTCGGGCGGACTCGACACCTCCGTGATCCTGGCCTGGCTGATCGAGGAGAAGGGGGCGGAGGTCGTTTGCTACACGGCTGACGTTGGCCAGGGAGAAGAGTCCGAGGTAGCCCGCCAGAAGGCTCTCGCCACTGGCGCGGTTGAGGCGGTGGTGGAAGATCTGCGCGAGGAATTCGTGCGGGACGCAGTGTTTCCCGCCCTCCGGGCCAGCGCGGTGTACGAGTGGTACTACCTGCTGGGCACCTCTCTCGCCCGTCCGATCATCACCCGGGGGCTGATGCGGACCGTCAAGGCCACGGGAGCGGATGCGATTGCCCACGGAGCCACCGGGAAAGGAAACGACCAGGTTCGATTCGAGCTCTCCGCTTTCGCCCTCGACCCCGAAATCCGGATCATCGCTCCATGGCGGGAGTGGAAGCTGCGAGGTCGGGCCGATCTCGTCTCATACGCGGCGGCGCGGGGGATCCCGGTGCCGGTCACGGCCGAGAAGCCCTACTCGATCGACGCCAACCTCCTCCACATCTCTTACGAAGGGGGAGTGCTCGAGGATCCCTGGATGAGTCCGCCGCCAAAGATGTTCCGGCTCACCACCGATCCCGAAGAAGCGCCGAATGAATCCGAAGTCGTGACTGTCTCCTTCGAAACCGGCAATCCGGTGGCGATCGACGGCCGCAAGCTGGGGCCGGTCGAGCTCCTCACCGAGGCAAATCATCTTGCCGGGCGCAACGGCGTAGGACGGGTGGACATCGTTGAGAACCGGTTCGTGGGCATCAAGAGCCGCGGGGTGTACGAGACCCCGGGCGGCACTCTCCTCCAACATGCCCACCGGGCGGTGGAGTCGATCACTCTTGATCGCGAGGTCGCTCATCTTCGCGACGAGCTCGTTCCCAGGTACGCCGAGATGGTTTACAACGGCTTTTGGTTCTCGCCCGAGCGCCGGGCTCTCCAGGCATTCATGGACGAGGTGCAGAAGCGCGTCAACGGCGAGGCGCGGCTGCGTCTCTACAAGGGGAACGTCATCGTCGAGGGTCGCCGATCAGAGAAGTACGACCTCTATGACCAGGCCACGGCCACATTCGAAGAGGATGACGTCTACGACCAGGCCGACGCTGCCGGTTTCATCCGCCTCAACGCTCTTCGTCTCCGCCGCCTCGGCGAGGAGCGGCTCGGAGAGGGCGAGTGAAAAGCGAACCCAGGGTTCACAGGGCGGCTGTGCCTATCTGCGAGCCCACAGAACCCGGGAAAACGGGTTCATGACGCTCTGGGGCGGCCGCTTCTCGTCGCCTCCAGCCCAGGAGATGTGGGCATTCACCGTTGATCATGCCGATCGCCGCCTGCTTGCCTTCGATGTCGAAGGATCCAGAGCCCACGTCGAGATGCTCGCTGAGGTCGGGCTTCTCACCAGCGACGAAGGCGAAGCGCTGGGAAAAGGGTTGCGAACAATCGCCGACGAGGCCGCCGCCGGTTCCTTTCAGTTCCTAGACACCGATGAAGATGTGCATAGCTCGGTCGAAAGAAGGCTCACCGAGTTGGTCGGGGAGGTCGGTGGCAAGTTGCACACCGGGCGCTCCCGCAACGACCAGATCGCCCTCGATCTCCGGCTCTACTTGCGAAGCGCCGTCAACGCACGTCGCCAGGACATCGCCACTCTGATCGAGGCGTTGGCCGACCAGGCGAGTCGGCATGCGGAAACAGCGGTGGCCACCTATACCCACCTTCAGCAGGCCCAACGATCGACCCTGGGCCATCATCTTCTGGCACACGCCTGGGCGCTCATCCGTGACTACGAGCGCCTGGCTGATCTCGAAAAGAGACTCTCGGTGTCACCGCTAGGCGCCGGCGCCTCGGCTGGTTCATCACTGCCGCTTGACCCGGCCCGAACGGCCGCCCGACTCGGGTTTGCCACTGCCTTCGAGAACTCACTCGACGCGGTTTCGAGTCGTGACCTCGTCGCCGAGTTTGGCTTTGTCGCCACTCAGGCGATGGTCCACTTCTCCCGTCTGGCCGAGGAGCTAGTGCTCTGGTCCTCACTCGAGTTCGGCTGGGTGCAGCTCGCCGACCAGTTCACGACCGGCTCGTCGGCTTTGCCGCAGAAGAAGAATCCAGACGTGGCCGAGCTGGTGCGGGGGCGGGCGGCAGGGGCGATCGGCCAGCTAACCGCGTTGCTCGCATTGCAAAAGGGTCTTGCGCTCTCCTACAACCGCGATCTCCAAGAGGACAAGCCCGCCCTCTTCTGGCTCGACGACACGCTGGGGGCGTGCAGCCGGGTCCTGGCCCAGTTGATGGCTACCGCCACCTTTGACCCGCCGCCACCGTCTGTCTGGACCGACGCTCTCGGAATTGCCGAGAATCTCGTCCGCCGCGGCATTGCCTTCCGCACCGCGCACGAGATGGTCGGAAAGCTCGTCTCCGGTCTGCTCGCCGACGGAGGGGATCTGGCCGATGTCGACCACCGCGACCTCGGCGCCATCGGTTTGAAGCCCTCAGATCTCGAGGTGGTCCCATCACACCCCGGGCTCTCCGTGGCAGAGCAGGTCAAACGCCTCCGTTCCCTTCTTGCGTAGATTCCCCCGCAAAAACCTGCCCATTTCTACGCAAGAATGAACGAGTCCTCCTCCCGGCGGGGGTTTCGCGACACCCTGCCATTGATCCCGCCGCTGATCGTCTTTGGCCTGGTCTACGGGGCGCTCGCCGCACAGGTCGGGTTCAGCCCCGTTGTCACCGGACTCTCATCGCTTTTGATCGTCTCGGGATCGGCCCAACTGGCGATGGTGGGGCTGCTTCCCTTCGGCGCCGGCCCGGTGCTGGTGGCCACCACTGGGCTGGCTCTGAGGCATATCCCGATGGCAATCCACCTCTCCGATCTCATCGGGCGGGTCTCGCCTTGGCAACGTTTTCACCTGTCGTGGATCCTGGTCGACGAGTCCTACGGATTGACGGTGGCCGCCGCCGAAAAGGGCGTTGCCGACCTCGCCGCCTATAAGACCGTGGCCGACTTCACCCTCTACGCCTCCTGGGTGGTGACCAGCGTGATCGGCGCCATCGTCGGCGGCGAGCTGGATCCGACCCGGTATGGCCTAGACGCGGTTATTCCCTTGGTCTTTCTGGGGCTGGCGGCGGCCATCATTCGCGGCTGGCGGCGCTGGCTTGCGGCGGCCCTGGCGGTTGGCACCACATTCCTGGCAGTGGCCTTTCTTCCGTCCGCCTGGCAGCTGACCTCGGCTGCGTTCGTGGCGGCGGTTCTGGCTGCAGCGGTGCCCGGGCCGGCGGAATGACCCATCTCCCTCTGATCCTGGCCGTGGCGGTGATCACCTTCAGCTCGCGTTACTTCTTCTTCGCCCATCGATCGATCAGGTTGGGGCGGTTCCTCGACGTATTCGCGGTGGCCCTCTTCGTCGCCATCGGTACCCAGGACCTCATCGGGGGCGGTAACGACGCCACCCCTTCCAATGTCGCCGCGTTTCTTGGCGCTGTCGTCGGCGGCTTGCTATTTCGGCGCTCGATGTTGGGCGTAGTGATCACCGGTCTCGGCTTCTACTGGGCTGCTCGTCTCCTGCTCTAGTTAGGCGTCCGCCCCTGCCAACCTGCCGGTTCCATGCTCCTCGTCGCTCTGACGGCATTTCTCCTCGCCCTCACCTCCCTGCTCACTTACCTCGGCCGCTTCTCCTGGGTGCTCGACAACCTCGCCAGTTTTCGTCCCCAACTGACCGTCGCCTTGGCGGTCTTGCTGTTGTTGCTGGTACTGGGGCGCTGGCCAAAGACGGCGGCGATCGGTGGACTGGTGACACTGATCAACATCGCCACCCTGGTTCCACTGTTCATCCCCCGAGGTTCGACATCAGGAGAGGCGGACTTCCGCATCCTCTCTTTCAACTTGCTCTCCGACAACAAAAACTTCGATGACGTGATCGAGTTCATCCGCTCAACCGAGGCCGATCTCGTCGTCCTCCACGAAGCCAGCCGGCCGTGGGAAGAAGCTATTGCTGGGGCCGATCTCGCCTATGAGATGACCATGACCCGACCCTCCGAAGGCATCTTCGGATCGTTGGTCATGACGCCGAAGGGGGCGAGGGTGGCGTCATTCGGGTTTCGCCTCGCCGACCCCCGGGCCGTGGAAATCAGATTTCCTGAGG
>DATBKE010000138.1:0-2471 GCA_036556085.1 Acidimicrobiia bacterium
TGCAGCGAGGATGCGGCAAGCGCCGGCGGAAGCGCGAAGACCAAGGCGATGAGCGTTGCGATCAAAGCACGCCGCACCAAGAATGTTGCAACCATATCCGGCCCTCTCGAATGACTATGACATATCCTTAATCCACTTTCAGCCCCGACGTTCCAGCGGCGTTCTGGCACCAGCGCCATTGTTAGAGTAGGCCCGACCCGAGAACTTGCTCCAATCGCCTCCAATCTGTTGCTTTAGCCTTCGAACGCGATCTGCCGATTCAATGCGTTATGACTCTGCCGCCACGAATTGAGATCGGCTTCGAACTCTCCGCGTTTGATGCGAATCTCCGTGACGTTGTGGCGCTTCCACCCGCGTAGCGGCACGAGCTCGACCCCCTCCAGTCCGGCGAGCCTTTCACCGTGTGGCGTTTTCGAAAAGCACGTCTTTGCCGGGCGGCTAGCCCCCGCCACTGCCAACCGACAAGACACTGAGGCGACGAAATTGGCGGTGATGCCCCGTACCATAGTGTGTTGCGCAGTTGGTTTGCAATTTGGCTTGCAAATTCTTGAGCAACATAAGTTCTGCTGGGCGATGTGTGGCCTCGCCGGTGGCGGGAAACCTGCGGAGGCGCGATAAGCGGGGCGATGGGCGGTCATGGAAATTCTTTCTCTCGGTCATCCCGAACGGGCCCGTTCATGATAGATAATTCCGCATGAGAAAACTCTGGATTGATGGGGCGTGGGTCCCGGGCGCCAAGGGCAATGGAAAAGTTCGGCGGATCGAGAACCCAGCCACCCTCGAGGTCGTCGACGAGGTGGTCGAGGGCAGCCCCGACGACGCCAAGCGGGCCTGCTTGAAGGCCGCCGAGGCATGGCGCAAGTGGCGCCACCTGCCAGCCATCGAGCGCGGGAAGCTCCTTCACGACGCGGCGACCAAGATGCGGGAAGATCGCGCGCGTCTCTCGGAGCTGCTTACCCTCGAAGGGGGCAAGCCGCGTATCGAAAACCTCGACGAGGTCGAGTGGTCGGCGGCTTGCTTCCAGTACTACGCCGAGATCGCGCGTAACTCCCACGGGATGTCCATCCCGCCGACCGGCGAGCACCAGATCAATTTCACCATCAAGGAGCCGCTCGGGGTGGTGGCGGCCATCGTGCCGTTCAACTATCCGCTGCTTCTTCTGGTGTGGAAAATCGCGCCGGCCCTGGCGGCAGGCAACACGGTGGTCATCAAGCCGTCGGAGCTGACCCCGCTCGCCACGCTGCGGCTGGTCGAGCAGTCGATGTCGCACCTTCCGCCCGGCGTGATCAACGTGGTCACCGGCACGGGCCAGGAAGTGGGCGAGGCGCTCGTCGACGATCCCAACGTGGCCTGCATCGCTTTCACCGGCTCCACGGCGGTTGGGACACGGATCGCTGTCAAGGCGGCCGCGCAGCTCAAGCGGGTCAACCTCGAGCTCGGGGGGATCGACCCGCTCATCGTATTCGAAGACGCGGATCTCGACATCGCGGTGCCGGGCGCGGCCTGGGCTCGCTACCTCAACGCCGGTCAGGTGTGCACCTCGGCCAAGCGGATCTACGTGGTCGAGAAGATCGCCAAGCCGTTCATCGAGCGATTCGTAGCAGAGGCCCAAACCATTCGGGTGGGGAACCCGATGGATCCCGAGACCGACATGGGGCCGCTCATCTCGGAGAAGGCGCGGACGCGGGTGGAGGATCAGGTCAAGCGGGCGGTGGCCCAGGGCGCCAAGGTCATGGCCGGTGGCAAGCGGCTCGACGTGGGACCGGGTTACTTCTACGCCCCGACGGTGCTCTCCGAGGTCAAGGTCGATCACCCGGTGGTCTGTGAAGAGGTGTTCGGGCCCATCGCCTCCATCGAGGTGGTCAAGGACGCCGACGAAGCGATCGCGCGGGCCGCGCAGTCGGAGTACGGACTGGGCGCCAACATCTACACCCAGAACCTCACCTGGGCCATGCGCGCGATGAGCGAGATCAAGGCCGGCACTTTCTGGATCAACGATCCGCTCACCGACAACGATGCGGCGCCGTTTGGCGGGATGCGCAAGAGCGGGATGGGGAGGGAGCTTGGCGAGGAGGGGCTCGATGCGTTCCGCGAGACGAAGCACGTGCACCTCGACTTCGTCCCCGAGAAGAAGTCTTCGTGGTTCCCCTATCGTACGCGTGCCAAGGAGATCCCGGAATGAGGTCGTGCCGCCACCCCGGGTGGAAGCGCCACAACGTCACGGAGAATTCGCAGCCGACCTCAATTGGCTGTTGAAAGAGGTGGCGTTTACCGGGGACGAGGTGGCCGTCTGACGACGAAAGCTAGCCGAATTCCCTCGAGGATCTGAAGAACCTCATAGCCGCGCAAGAAGCTGCCTCTTTTTCTCATTGAACTCATCGTCGGTCAGTAAGCCGGCCTTGCGAAGCTCACCCAGTTTTTTGATTTGGTCAGCTATAAAATCCGCTGACGGGTTGGCCGCAACTGAGCTG
>DATBKE010000139.1:0-15074 GCA_036556085.1 Acidimicrobiia bacterium
AGGTCGACCGAGACCAGGTCGGTTCCGGAGGAGACTCGGAACCGGTGGAAGGCTCCCGCCAAAGCAACTGCCCGCTCCTCATCACCCATCGCCTTGGCCATGCCGGCGAAAGATGAGAGGAAGAGAACGATGGCACTCACATCTCCGTGAGCCGCGAACAGCTCGAGTCCTGGGCGCAAATGCGCACTGGCGGTCTCATAGTCGCCGACTTGATAGGAGATATCGCCTATCTCAAACAAAGCCCATCCCCGGCCGAACTCGTTGCCGGCTCGCCGATAGTGTTCCGCCGCTTCCATGAGGTATGGAAGGCCTTGGGTTCGATCCTTTCTTAAGTATCCGGTGGTGTTGCCCCGCCCCCAGGCGACGTCGCCCAGGCCGCTCTGGTCGCCGAGAGCTTCATAGAGCTCCTCAGCCTCGTTCAGAATCTCTGTTGCTTGGTCAGGATCGCTCTCCCCGAATCCGACTGCCAGGGAAAAGTTGTAGAGGGCGTTGGCGAGCTCGCGCGTTTCATCTAATTGTCGCCAAATTTCAAGAGCTTGGCGGTAAGCCGTCACGGATTCACTGAGGGCGCCTTGCCACCAACAGACCCCGCCGAGGGCCTCCAACGCTTTGGCGCGGTTCGACGGTTCCCCACCACTCATGGCGAGGATCCGCTCGAGTCTCTCTCGGGCTTCGTGTAAGTGACCTCGCGCCTGCCAAAGCCGCCAGCAGTAGTGGGCAAGGCGCATCGCCAAATCGGGCTGCTCATTGGACACGGCCCAATCGAGTGAGGCTCTCAAGTTGTCATGATCCTCGGCCAGGAGGTCGAGCCACATTTTTCGATCGCGCTTGAGCAACTCCGGAGCCGCGTGTTCGGCCAGGCCGAGATAGACCTCAGCGTGACGTTCGCGGACCGTTTCCGCTGTGCCACTCCGCTGGAGCTGTTCGGCCGCGTACTCGGCAATGACATAGAGCATTCGATATCGCGGACCCGTAGTTCCTTCGACTTGGCGGACGAGGCTGTGGTCAACCAGCGCTTCGAGAGCGCCTAAGAGGTCATCACCCGAATCACCCGATAAGGACTCGATCTCCTCCAACCGGGACCCGCCCCGGAAAACCGAGAGCATGGCGAAGAGCTTGCGATCGGGCTCGTCGAGCAGGTCGTAACTCCAATCGATGGCGCCCCAGATCGACTGCTGGCGCTCCGGAAGATCGGTGGGCCCCCCCGCCAGGCTGCGAGCGTTGAACCTTTGCAGGATCGAGCGCACCGGCAGCAGGCGCAGGCGCGAGGCGGCGAGTTCAATGGCCAGAGGAAGGCCATCGAGTCGGCCAACGAGCTCGACGATGTCGGCGGCGTTCTCCTCGGTCAAAGTGAAATCAGGTCGCACTGCTGCCGCCCGCTCGACGAAAAGCTCGACCGCTTCCATTGCTGCCAGCTGGTCCAGTGTCGCCTGCGGATCGACGTCGGAGACCTGCAGTGGTGGAATCGGCATCTCTTGTTCCCCGCTCAGACGCAACGGCGCCCTAGAGGTCACTACAACCTTGACCTGCAAGGACGACTTGATTATCGATCCCACCGTCCCGGCCGCCGCGAGGATCTGCTCGAAGTTGTCGAGGACCAGCAGCAACCTTTTGGCTTTGACAACCTCAACCAGACGCTCGGCTGGAATTTGATCCCCGGAGGCCCGAGTGCCGATCGCTTCCAGAATCGCCGAGGGAACGAGCGACGGATCGGTCACTGTCGAGAGAGGAACGAAGAACACGCCGTCCTCGAACTCCTCCGAAACCATGCCCGCCAGCTGGAGGGACAATCGGGTCTTTCCGGTCCCACCGGGTCCCAGCAGGGTGAGCAATCGGGTGCGGTCGAGAAGCCGATGAGCGTCTTCGAGGAGTCGATCTCGACCGACGAAGCTGGTGACCTGCAGCGGCAGGTTGTTGGGGACGGCGTCGAGAGTCCGAAGCGGAGGAAACTCGCGAGGGAGATCCTCAACATCGAGCTGCAAAATCGTTTCCGGGCTGCTGAGGTCCTTGAGCCGGTGTTTGCCAAGATCCCGCAAGGTCGTGTTCGCCGGGAGGCTTCTTTCGGCCAGGACGGCGGTCGCCTCCGACAGCACCACCTGGCCCCCATGGGCAGCGGCGGCGATTCGAGCCGCTCGGTGGACGTCGAGACCGAGATAGTTAGCGCCTCCCAACGTCCCGAGCCCGGTGTGAAGACCCATGCGCACCGGTACCTCATGATTCGCTGGCCAGGGGTGGGTCTGCAGCAGGCGCTGCGCTTGGGCTGCTGCAGCCACCGCGTCAGAGGCGGCGGCAAAAACCGCGAAATGGGAGTCACCTTCTGTCGAAACCAGCACGCCGTTGTTACCTGAGATGGCATCGCCAATCAGGGAGTTGTGTCGCTCGACCAGCCCTGCATACGCCTCGCCGGCCTTGTGGAGGAGGGCAGTCGATCCTTCGATATCGGTGAACAGAAAAGTGACGGTGCCGGTTGGCAGACCCCGGGTATCGGTCGATGCCATGAACCAAGCCTAAGTGAGCCTACGTCCGGTGTCCGAGCAGAACCCAGTTGCCGATCTCGTAGGTGCAGCGAAGCGACGTGGCGAGCACGGTTCGCTCGTGGGGGTTTTCGAGGGTCTCGAGCCGTTCCAGCTGAGCACGGAGCTGGCTCTGATAGTCGGTGGCGCGAGTGACGATCTTGTCCACCAGCTCCGGCACTTTGTCTGAGTGCCTTTCGCGGAACCCGGCGAATTCGTGAGCAAGTAAGTCGAGCTCCGCTCCAAGCTTTTCCACATCGTCGCCTCTAGGGACGTGGAGCAGCCGAAGGGCAATTCCATGCCTTGAGAAGGCCGCCAAGTAGAAGTCCAGCGTTCCGTAGAAGTAGGTGTCATAAGGCCCGGCATCGGGATAGAACACTCGGTGCCAGCTCCGGGCGTCCTCGAAGTCGAGGAGGGTGATTCCGGGGAGCTTGTAGTGGCCATCGCTCCGCACGTAGTGGACCGCGTTGCCGTTGGGGATCTCCAGGAACAGTCTGGCTTCCGGGGCCAACATCTCCTCGAGGTGGGAGATCGCTTTCTCGACATCGGTGACGTGCTCTAGGACGTCATTGCAAAGGATGAGATCGAATTCCCCCAGCTCTTTCGGCAAGGCCGGTTCGGTCAGGTCGGTTTGTCGAAGCTCGGCTTTTACCCCATAGTCCGCGAGAAGCAGTGGCGCTGTCTCGAATACTTTCGGGTTGACGTCGATCCCCACGACCTCCGACGCTCCCGCTCGGGATGCCGCCACCACGAAGCCACCCTGGGCACAGCCGACATCGAGCACTCTCTTTCCTCGGAATGCGGCCTCCCCCCCAATCATGGCGACTGCAGCCATCCCTCGCTCGACTGAGCTCAGGGTGAAGTCGGCCCACATCCGGCGGGCGGGGTCGAGCTCATCGAGACTGTTGACGCCATAGTGCTCGAGCACCGAATGCCGGAATTGATCTCCAGTTGGCTCCAGCCGGACCGGTTTTGTAACGCTGCGACCGGCTTGCCACCGGGCCAGCCGCCACCGAACTCCGTTGATCATTCGCCGCGGGTCGAGCCATTTGCTTCGCGCCACGGTGGCAACCTAACGGTCAGTCACTAGCCTCGCCGGGCCTCGTATGTCGATGCCGATCTATGACTCCGCCCTGGCCCGGCGGCCTTTGATATCGGAGTTCCAGAATCTTTGGACCTACCGGGGCCTCGTCCGTCTTCTCGTCAACCGCGAGCTGACCGTCCGCTACAAGCGATCGGCTCTGGGGGTGTGGTGGACACTTCTCAATCCCCTATTCACGACCGCAATCATGTGGGTGATCTTCGGTCAGATCTTCGGGGGCGGCCGGTTCGGCACCACCGGCGAGGAGCCCTACGTCCTCTATCTGCTCGCGGGAGTGCTGATGATCACGTTCTTCGGGCAGGCCCTCCTTGCGACCGGCGCCGCCATCACCGGTTCGGCCTCGATCCTGAGCAAGGTCTACGTTCCTGCTGAAGTCTTCTCTTTCGCCACCTCGATCGCCGGTGCCGCCAACTTCATCATCTCGGTGATCCCGCTGCTGGCGGTCCAACTCATCGTCGGGACCGGAATTCCATGGACCATCGCCCTGGCTCCGATCCCGATCGTGGCGATGCTCGCCTTGGTCACCGGGCTGGGGATGCTGGTGGCAGCGGCTGCGGTCCGTTTCTATGACGTGGTTGAGCTGACCCGTCTCGGGGTGACGCTCCTCACCTACGCCACCCCGGTCTTTTATCCGATATCGATCATCCCCGAGCGCTTGCTGTGGCTGGTGCAAGCCAACCCGCTTTATTCCTATCTCGAGGTGTTTCGCTCGCTCATGTACCGGGGAGTGATTCCTCCGGGGTGGCAATGGGCGGTGATGATCGGATCGGCGCTAACCGCCCTGGCCTTCGGGGTCTGGGTTTTCTCCCGCTCCTGGCGAAGCCTGGTGTCCTCATTGTGACTTCCAACGGAGAAGTACTGATCGAGGTCCGCGATGTAGGTGTTTCCTATCGGATGGCCCACGACCGCGCCGGGACCATCAAGGAATTCACCTTCCAGTTCCTGCGACGACAACTCGTGACGGAAGAGTTCCTGGCTGTCGACGACGTCAGCTTCGAGGTGCGACGGGGCGAGGTTTTCTCGTTGATCGGTCCCAATGGGGCCGGCAAGACCACATTGATGAAGGTCGTAGCGCGCGTGCTTCCCCCGTCTTCAGGAAGAGTGATCGTGCGCGGAGTGGTGGCGCCGATGATCGCTCTCGGGGCCGGGTTCAACCCCGAACTGGCCGGCTTCGAGAACATCGTCCTCTTTGGGACCCTGCTTGGCCGTGATCCCGACGAGATGCGGGAGCGAGCTCCCGACATTGCCGCCTGGGCGGAGCTCTCCAGTTTTCTCGACGTTCCCATTCGCTCCTATTCGTCCGGAATGCTCGCCCGCCTGGGCTTTGCAGTGGCAGCCGATATCGACCCCGATGTTCTGGTTGTGGACGAGGTGTTGGCAGTGGGGGACGAGGCGTTTCAGAAGAAATCGGCGGCACGGATGGAGCAGATGATGGAGGGGGGGACCGCTGTCCTCCTCGTCAGCCACGACCTCAATACCGTCGAGAAGCTTTCCAGCTGTGTCCTCTGGATCGACCACGGCCGCACCCGCATGCTGGGGTCGGCCCAGGAGGTGGTTTCGGCCTACCGCGCTTCGGTCTGAGAGATTTTCCCGATCTGGGGGAAAAACCGTTCTGGGAACTACCTGAATGGCGGGAACGTTAGAGTCCGGATGGAAAGATTCTCAGAGGGGCTGGCCTATGGCCAAACCCCAGGGAAAAACATCCCCCTGGTACCGTCCAGGGGACGCAAGACCGTTCGAGCGACTCGGGAGGGGTAGACGCGGAGGGTTTGATTAGCCAGACAGCCTTTGGCTGAAAAGCACTTCGTGCTGCCCCTTGGAACCCGGCTAACGGATGTTGGGGGAGCGCGACGGATGCCAGTTCTGGACCCGTCAGTGTTCTAGCGTTCCATGTCGTACGGATGGATATCCACGCAAACAAGCAAGAAAGGGAGGGCTTAGTGCCGAAACAAGCACTTACCCGGAGACGGTCGTGGACCGCCCGGATTGCCGTCCTCGCCGTGGTGCTCAGCCTCTTTGCTGTAGCCCTGCCGGCGAGTGCGCACTCCGTGGCGATCAGCACGTCCAGCTCCTGTCCCGCCACGACCCCGAATGCCGGATTCACTGATATCGGTGCGTTTGGCACGGACGTGCAGTTGGCAATCAACTGTCTCGTCCTCTACGGGATATCGAATGGCACGACAGCAACCACGTATTCGCCGAATGGCACCGTCCTTCGGTGGCAAATGGCCTTGTTCCTGGTGCGCCAGGCAGCTGATCACGGAATTCCGATTCCGGCGGCTACCAGCCAGGGATTCAATGACATCGCCGGATTGCCGCAGGCAACTCAGGACGCGATCAACCAGATCGCTGCTCTGAACATCAGCCGTGGGACCAGCACGACGACGTTCTCCCCGAACGACCCCGTGACCCGCTGGCAGATGGCTCTGTTCCTTCGTCGTTTGGCTGGCGCTGCCGGGGTTTCGGTCACCGATGACCCCGCACACAACCAGTTCAGTGACATTGGGGCCTACAGCGCAGAGATTCAGGCCGCGATCAACTTCCTCGCTGATGGTCATATCGCTCTCGGTACAGGAGGAAGCGTGTTCGACGGGAACTCCCCTGTCCTTCGTTGGCAGATGGCTCTGTTCCTGACTCGCGTACTAGCCGCTGACGGTATCTTGCCGCCGGCAGGCTTCCGCGTCACGGTCACGCCGACCGACACGGTCACCGCTTCTGGTGGCAGCGCTCGGGTTTATACGGCCACCTTTAAGAACGCAGACGGAAGCGCTTACACCGGCCCTGTCGGTGTGATGCTTCGGATCTCCAGCTCGGCTGGTGTCGTTGACTGGGATGGCCTGGCAACCGTGGGAACGACATGTCCCGATAACACGTTCTTCGAGGCGCCCACCGACGGTCTCCTTCCTGGCCCTGGCGGACCCAATTGCGGTCCATCGCTGATGGGCTTCCCGGGCAGTGACGGAATCGTCAGCTTCACCGTTCGACACGACGGCTCTGCTAACGCCGAGCGGGTCGTTCCGGTGGCTTGGGAAGATGCTGACGGAGACGGGCTGGCTGAGATCACTGGCAACAACGCGCCGACCGAATTCCACGGCGTTGGCGGACAGGTGGCCTTCACTGGCGCACCCGCTGCTGAGGCTCCGGCTGGAGGCTTCGCTGTTGTCGTGACCTTGAAGGATGCCGGTGGCGATCGCTTTGAGGGGGCTGGCTTCAGCTTCTTCTACGATGCCAACGACCTCTTCCGCATCGAGGGAGTCGGAACTGATCTGGCGGGCTTCGAGGCGGCCTTGAACACGGGTGACACCGTTTCGGGCACATACGACCCCGACACCGCCGATCAGTCGACTTTCGACATCTCAACGGACACCGATCCGGCCCTGACGGTTACGACGCCAGCCGCGGCAACCACGGTTGATGCGGCCACGTTCGCCATCAGCGGTACCGCTGTCGGTGGATACACGGTGGCGATCTACGTCGACAACGTGGTCAATGACGGTCTCCGGACCGCTGGTGAGCCCAAGGTGGGTGAAACCACCGCGGCAGCCGATGGCACCTGGACAATCGTTGTGCCTCTGACTCAGAATGCGGTGAATGACTTCGTTGCAACGCAGCGAAGCGCACCAGCCGCGGCTGATCTGGGCACCGGTGTACAGGTTCCCTTGATCACGGAAGGAGCCAACACGGCAGCCTTGGTTACGGCTTCGGCCGGCACCAACGGTGGCGGTGTGGGTTCGCTTGATGTCGGCGACACGGTCACCGTCGACTTCAGCGAGAACGTCAATGCTCCAGCAGCCGGCAACGGTATCGACGCCCAAGACGGAGGCGGAGACACCGTTCGGTTGACGTGTGGCACCAATGCCACCTGCACGCTGGTCGATGCCGACACCATCAGGTGGACGGTTACGGCTGCACCGACGATTGTCGTCGCAGGTGACAACTCAGTGCTCAACGCCCCCGGCGTTATCCAGGCCCTGCCTGGCATCACCGGCACCGACGGCTTGGCGATCAACGTCGCTGGCAGCGTCGCTGCGAACAAGACGTTCGGCGGCTTCTAACTACCAATCCGCTGTCCTGATTCAAGGTCAGCAACCGAAAGGCCCCGGGGAAACCCGGGGCCTTTCACTTGGGAACGAACCCGATTCATTCGACGTTTGATGAACGGGAGTCGATGAAGCGTTCCGCTCTTCTTTTGTTCTTGGTGGCGCTCGGGCTAGTTCTTCTACCCATGGCGCCCGCATTTGCGTTGGTGAGTGAGGCCTGCCCGTCCATCCTTCCTGACGCCGGTTTCAACGATGTCGGAGGCCTCAGTGCCGACAGCCGCGATGCAGTCGATTGCGTGGCCCATTACGACATCGCTCGAGGAACCTCGCCTACTGCCTTCAGTCCGCATTCGAACGTCGCCCGCTGGCAGATGGCCCTCTTCCTCACCCGAACCATTTCTGGCCTCGGACTGAGCTTGCCGAGCGGGAGCGACCAGGGCCTTACCGACATCGGTCCCTTTGACGCTGCTACGGAGATGGCTATCAATCAGATGCGCCAACTTGGTGTCACCCGGGGCGTCTCGTCGACGACCTTTAATCCATTTGGCGCCGTCCCTCGCTGGCAGATGGCCCTTTTCCTAACCCGGCTTTTGACCGCCTTCGGCATCGGACTTCCGAGCGGCGCATCGCAGGGTTTCACTGATATCGGTGGCTTCGACAACGTCACTCAGCAGGCCATCAATCAGATCCGTCAACTGGGAATCACCGCCGGGACCACTGCTAACACCTTTAGCCCTAACCAAAACGTCACCCGTTGGCAAATGGCGCTCTTCCTCGCCCGCGCCCTCGAGGTGGGAGGTGCCGCTCCCTATCGACTCTCAATCGCGCTACCGACCACCACTGCTCCCACGGCCGACACCGTCGTGGCCACAGTTACGGTCCGCAACGCCGACGGATCCATGGCTGCCGGACGACGGGTAGACATGTTCGTTGCTTCCTCCCTCGATAACGGCGGGCGCTGTGTTTTGGACAACGACGCTCGCATTAACGGCGGTGACGCCGCCACCGGTAGCAATTGCGTTATAGACAACAACGACCCTCAGACCAATGGCCAGGGGGTTGTCACCGTCAACCTCACCCACACCAACACCGTCGAAGTTGACACGATTTACGCATGGGTCGGGGAGGACGGCGAGACCTTCGACTTACAGGACGTGAGAGGCGAGGGAAGCATCCAGCTCACCTGGGGACCAACTCCCACCGGTTTAACCATCCCCGCCAACCTCGACCACGCTTTTGGGACCAATGCTTCGGTCAAAGCGCAGTTGACGGGATCGGGTGGAGCCAACGTTGCCCTCGGTAACCAAAGCATTCGCTTCATCGTTCGCCGAGGCAACAGCTCTGTCCTTTCGCAGACAGTTACCACCACCTCCGACGGAAGTGCGACCCTCGTGTATCAGGGACCCAACGATCCGACCAATGGAGACGATCAGGCCATCGTCGACACGGTCACCGCCTTCTGGGACCGCGACCGCGACAACCAGGACGACGGCGTAAATGAGTTCGACGACAGTGGGACCGTTACGTGGGAGGAGGCCGGCCCCCCAGTGACTACAGCCGCGCTTTCACAAACCGAGGTCAGCACCCTGATCGGCTCGTTCACCTCCATATCGATCACGGTACGGGACGGCAACAGCCAACCGGTGGTCGGTGCCCTCGTCAGCTTTCAATCGACCTCGGGTCAGAGCACCGTTGCCAGCACTGACGGTGCCGGTGTCGCAGGCTTCAGCTACACCGTTGCTCTTGACGGCACCGCCGATCTAATTGATGCCCGAGTCGATCGCAATGGCGACGGCGACTTGTCAGATCCGGGCGACCTCAGCTTCGGCGCCGTTGCTGATCTCACCCATTACTGGGTGGAAACCGGCCCCGAGTTGACGGGTTCAGCTCAATTCGACCTCATCGCCGTCAATGCGGGAGCCAACACGATTGATGTCGTCCAGGTGGGGACGTCGAACTACTACCGATTGAGTTATGACGCCAACGATCAATTCAATGTCAATGCCGGCGGAACTGAATCCTTAGATCAGTTCGAGAGTGCGCTGGAAGGGCTCTCGCTTCCCGATCTCGATGGCAACGGGGGCACGCGTCTCGACACCAATCCATATTCGAACGTCAACGCTGTTACCAGCGCATTCGCCCTGACGACCTAGCTACCAAGGGATCGGAAGAGGAAAGCCGCCATCTGCTCGCGGGTGATGGTGGCGTCTGGGCAAAAAGTGGTGGGCGTGCAACCCGTGGTCACGCCGGACTGCCCCAGCGAATTGATGTCAGCTTGATGTATCGAGGTGTTGTCGTCGGTAAAGAAGTCGACAGACGAACCTGGATAGGCCAAGGCTCGTACCAGAAAGCTGGCCATCTGAGCCCGAGTCGTTGATGCATGCGGGCAGAAGCTCGTGGTACCGCAGCCGTTGGTGATACCTGCGACGCGAACCGCATTGATGGCTTCTTCGTGTGGGGAACCGGCGTCGTCGTTGAAGAAATCGGGAGCACCTGCGGACAGAGCTAGAGCTCGATAGAGGAAGCTGGCCATTTCTCCCCGGGTGACGGGATTCTTGGGGCAGAAACGCTCCAGGGCACAGCCGGTCGTAATCCCTGCTTCTGCCAACCACTCGATCTCGACGGTGAACGGAGAAGCATCGTCGTCGGAGAACGTTCCTTCGAAGGGGAGGAGGTAAGTGTCCACGACCAGAGGTCCGGGCTCAAACCAATCTCTGAGGGGCCACTGATAGACCGTGCTCTCGAGGGCCATCCCGTCCTTCCAGCCCTGGTTGAGAGTGGAACCCTTGTAGATCGCCCAGTCATGTTCCTTTTCGATGTTGAAATAGATGAAGCCGACAGCGTTGGGGTCGTCAGCCAGAAAGGTGAACATCTCCCGTATCCAGGCGTCCTTGTCCCCGCCGAACGGGGAGCTGGCGGTCTGCGCAATCAGGAACGGCTTCTCCGGGGCGAAGCCACGAGCCTCGTCTAGGGCTCCGCCCATCGTCTGTTGCACAGTGGTCCAGACCAGCCCGAGTTGATTCGATCCCCAGTTGTAGGCCGACATTCCGACGAGGTCGACGACATCGGCCCCGGGGTAATAGTTGACCATTCGATGGGGAGGTGCCGACCAGCCGTTGGGGGCGAAGACCCAGCGGACGTTCCAACCCGTCGAGCCGCTCCGAGACGCTACGTTGACGAAGCGGCGATAGGCGGTCTTGAAATTTGTTGGTTCCATGCCGTAGGGAATCCAGTCGCCGTTCATCTCCGGCATCGGTGCGAGTAGAACCGAGCGCTCTCCCCCCTTCGCTAGCCAGAGATTCACTCCCGCACCGAGGTTGGTGATGCTGGCGTCGAATTCGCCGGCAGCTACCTGGGCGGCCGTGCCAGGCACATGAATGTTGACAAAGGGAGTGGCGCCGGCGGACCATATCTCTTCAAGCATGTGGGTAACGTTGTTAGGCCACTCATCTACGTCGACCCACATCCCACCAATCGAGACGTTCTTCCCGGTAGCTTGATTGACTATCGCGATGTGCTCGCGAGAGAACCACTGTTGCGGGGCGTAGAGGCCCGCCATGATTTGATTCGTCGCCACCGCCACGCCCGATTCAGCGGTGGCACCCGGCATGCGCCCAATCGTGATAAGTATCAGGCCGGCCACGAGGGCCAGGCGGCCAAAGGTTTTCCCCCTCATCCGACGAGGAATCTACCGCTCAGAGGGCAGCAGGCAAGGCATCGAGCGACTTTGCGGAGTCCGTGAGCAAGCTCAAAGGGGTTGTGGTTAGGATCGGTCGACGTCTAGGGGAGGGAGTCCCATGCGTACACGTCTGTTGGCCGTCGCGCTATTAGCGACGATCGCCACGATCTTTCCGTCTGTTCTAGTAGGAGCAGCCGACAGTGTCGCCGGTGTCACTGCCATATGCGCTCCTCTTTTCGGGCCCACCTTCGGAGTCCCCAATTCGGAGCCACTCGGACCCTGTCAATGGAACATGTCGCTCATCAACGCCGGTGAGGGGATGAGCTATGACCATGCCACTGGAGAGGGCGTGACGGTCGGGGTCATCGACTCTGGGGTTCAGCTCGACCATCCCGATATCGCCCCCAATCTCGATCTCGACCTTTCTTGCTCGTTCATCTTTGCTGACACGCCTACCGCAGATCCATCTGAGATAGCCAACGGCGATTGCACGAATAAGGCGGCGGTAAATGACCTCGCCGGCCATGGCACCCACGTGGCCTCGATCATCGGCGCCCCCATCAACGGCATTGGGATAGCGGGGGTTGCCCCCGACGTCACTTTGGTCGCCATCAAGGCCTGCACGGTGGTGGGCTTCTGTTTCGCCGACTCAGTGGCCGCGGCCTTGCGGTATGCCGGCGATCAACGCCTGGATGTGGTCAACCTCAGCCTCTTTGCCGATCCTTTCCTCTACTACTGCAAGAGCGATGCGGAGCAAAGAGCAATTCTCAAGGACTTGGAGGACGCCGCTCGCTATGCCCGACAGCAGGGAGTAGTGATCGTGACGAGTTCTGGCAACGAGGCCGACGATCTGAGCCATCCTGAGACCGACACCATTAGCCCCGACTGGCCGCCCGATACTGCCGAAACTCGGGAGGTGAAAAACAACTGCCGAGTTTTTCCGACTGAAGTAACCGGAGCTTTGACCGTTTCTGCCACCGGGCCGATTGGGATTCCCGCCTACGACTTGTGGATCGCCAGTTATTCCTCTGTGGGCGGGGTCGAAGTGGCAGCTCCCGGTGGCGATTACTTCCAAGCGACCGGGACGGTCCAGGACGCGGTGTTGGCCGCACTTCCGATCGGCAGCGATATCTGGAACGCACTTGATCCGCTCGAAGGCGTGTTCCCGGGGCTCACGGTCGTGGATGGAGGCGCTGGGTACGCGTATCTCAATGGGACGTCGATGTCTTCACCTCACGCCGCTGGGGTAGCAGCGCTGGTGAGGCAAGTTCATCCTGATCTAGCTCCTTCGGCTGTAATTGCAGCCGTGCAAAGAAGCGCTCAGGAGACGCCCTGTCCCACCGATTGGGCGCCGTTGGACCCGGAAGATGACCGGGATCGCTGTTACGGCAACAGCGCCCACAACTCCTTCTTCGGCCATGGAGTCGTCGACGCCGCAGCTGCGGCCCTCGGCTAGCTGAGCTCTCGGACGAGCCCCCCCGCTAGTCGGGGGGCTCGTCCAGATCACTCAAGAGCAAGGCGAGGGCCTGGAGGGATTTCTCGGACGCCGTGCCATCCCCGTAGGGCGAAGGAATCTCAGCGAGCTGCCGCCACCCCGCATCGAGGAGTCGTCGCGCTTCGTCGCCGATTGCGGGGCCGGGTTGGGCGAGGACGGCAAAAGTCCCCATCACCTCGGGGCGCTCAGTGGAGTTGCGGACCACAACTAATGGCCGCTTTACCACCGAGGCCTCTTCGGCAATCCCGCCTGAGTCCGAGACCATCAAGCCAGATTCTGCTTCGAGGGCGAGGAAATCCCTGTACCCGATCGGCTCGGTGACCCGCAGCTTCTCCAACAGGGTTCCCAGCCCAAATGCTTCCGCCCGGGCTACCGACCGTGGGTGCAAGGGGAGAATGACCGGCAGCGGCAAGCCGGCCAGCTCGTTGAGGATCGTCGCATAGCGCTCGGGGTCGTCGACATTTTCGGGGCGGTGAAAGGTGGCGAGCACGAATTCACCCGCCTCGACTCCAAAGCGATCGAGGATCTCAGATCGGTTGGCCGGCAGTAACCCGCGCACGGCCTCTACCACGGTGTTACCAGTAAGCGCCACCCGGCTGCCGGCAATTCCCTCCCCTGCCAGGTTCGCCACCGCGGTCTCGGTGGGGGCGCAACAGAGATCGCTCAGATGATCGGTGATGACGCGATTGTGTTCCTCCGGCATTTGTCGATCGCCGCTCCGCAGTCCGGCCTCAATGTGACACAAGAATATGCCGCGAGCATTGGCGGCCAGGGCGCCTGCCGCCACCGAATTGGTATCGCCCTGGACAACTACGGCTCGAGGTTGGTGCTCCGCCAGCAATCGATCCAACGAAGTCGTGGCAGACCCGATCTGCTCTCCCCGCGAGATCCCCCCGATCTCGAGGAAGAGATCGGGCGTGGGAAGTCCGAGGTCGCGGAAGAAGACCTCGGAGAGGTTGGGGTCATAGTGCTGGCCGGTATGGACCACTAAGGCCGCTTCTTCCAGCAGCAAGATGATGTGAGCCAGCTTGACGATTTCGGGTCGGGTCCCCAGCACCACCGCAATCGACTTGGGCGGGAATCCGTAGCGGTTGCTCATAACCTCACTAGCAATGGTACGGGGTGTCCTTCTCGTCCTTGAGATCATCGTGGCCGGACTCGGCCTCTACAACCTGGCCATCGCTTTCGCCGGGTGGAGAAATCCCCGTCCCTCACCGGGGCCGGCGATCGAGCGACGTCCTTTTCGGGTGGTGATCCCCGCCTACAACGAGGAGCGGGTCATCGCTCGTCCCATCGAGAACCTCCTAGTCCAGCTGCGGCGGGGAGACGAACTCTGGGTATTGGCCGACCGCTGCACCGACGCCACCGCCGCCGTGGCCAAAGACGCGGGGGCGATGGTGCTCGAGCGCGCCGACGGTCCCGACGGCAAGGGGGCGGCCCTCGGCTGGTTTCTCGACCAAAGGCCGCTCTCGTTTGACCAGGCGCTGGTGGTGATCGACGCCGACAACCTGGCGCCGCCAAACCTTCTTTCCCGATTCGGGGAGGAGCTCGGCTTGGGTCACCAGGTCCTGCAGGCGTATCTCGACGTTTCCAACCCCGAGCAGTCCGCCATCTCCACCGCCTCTGCCCTCAGCTACTGGGCCTCAAACCGCATGGTGCAACTGGCCCGCACCAACCTCCGCTGGCCGGCCGATCTGGGAGGGACCGGGATGTGTCTCACCGCCCGAGCGTTGGAAGAGTCGGGCGGGTTCGGCACCAGCTTGGTGGAGGACCAGGAACTGGGCGTCCGCTGCTTCTTGGCCGGCTTCCCGGTCCACTGGCTCCACGACCTGCGGGTGGCGGACGAGAAGCCGATCACAGCCGACGTGGCGGCAAGTCAGCGAGCTCGCTGGCAAAGTGGCCGGCGCCAGGTTGCCCGGCGTTGGTTCTGGTCCCTACTCAAGAGGCGAACCCGGGGCTCGTGGGACCTGGCGCTGCGATTGGTCCAGCCCTCCCGGGCCGGCATCGCCCTCCTCAGCGCCCTGCTGGCCGTTGCCGCCGCCCTGGGTGCTCCGCTCTGGCCGTGGCAAGTGTGGGCTTCCATTGCTCTCATCCAGCTGCTCGGACCCTTGGCGTTTCTGGTCCGTGACGGTGTTGCCCCGCGGTACCTGGCTCGCTACCCGCTGATGATCCTGCTTCCGCTCCTCAAGGTGCTGGCTCGCTTCCGGCGCAATCGGGGTTGGTACCACACCCCGCACGGGGTCAG
>DATBKE010000140.1:0-12890 GCA_036556085.1 Acidimicrobiia bacterium
GAGATTCGTCCGGCAGCCCCAGAAGAGGCGGCCTCCTTCAGGCGGGTGATGGGAAGCGCCTTCGGCTTCGATCCCAACGAGAAGACCATCGATCGTTTCCATGCCTTGTGGGAGCCTGAGCGCTCCCGCAACGCCTACGAAAAGGAGAAGATGGTCGCCACCCTCGGCGCCTTCTCTCTGCATTTGACGGTCCCAGGAGCTGTCCTCCCGGCCGCGGGGACGACGATGGTGGCGGTGCTTCCAACCCATCGCCGACAGGGGTTGCTGCGAAAGATGATGCTTTCCCATCTCGACGATGTCGCCGACCGTGAGGAGCCGATCGCCGCCCTCTGGGCGTCGGAGTCTTCGATCTATGGACGCTTTGGCTTCGGGACCGCGTCCAACGCAATCGACGTCACGGCACCGACTGCACAGAGCGGCTTTCATCGACTAGCGCCAGATCCGGCGCCCGTAGAGCTGATCTCCGCTGACGAGGCGCGGGCAGCGCTGCCGCCGATCCATGACAAGCTCAGGCAGACCTGGCCGGGAATGTATGCCCGCAGTGAGGCCTGGTGGTCCGGACGGTGGTTCCTCGACCCCGAAAGTGAGCGGGATGGGGCCACGAGTTTGCGCTTCGGGTTGACGAGCCACGGTGATGGCTATGTGATCTATCGCCAGAGGGAAAGGTGGACGGCGGGCAATCCAAATGGTGAGATCGTGGTGAGCGACCTCGTGGCAGAGACGCCGGAGTCGTGGTCAGGCCTGTGGTCGTTCATCCTCAACCACGATCTGGCGAAGGAGGTCACTGCCAACCTTCGATCCCCTCAGGACCCACTTTTCAATTTTCTGGCCGCTCCTCGCCGGACAACGCTTCGACCGGGCGACGGAATTTGGGTGCGGCTCCAAGACCCGGTCAAGGCTCTCGCCTCGCGCCACTACTCAGTGGAGGGCGAGTTGGTGATCGAAGCCCACGATCCCCTCGACGATCGAGTGCATCGGTTGCATCTCGAGGCAGGGCCTGAGGGAGCGACCTGTACGAGAACCGATCGCGAGCCCGAGATCGTTCTTGATCTCGAGGACCTGGGAGCGGTCTATCTCGGCTGGTCGCGCTTGCGGAGCCTCGCACGGGCCGGAAGGCTGTCGGGCGATCACCAGGCGCTCACCCGGGCCGACGCCATGTTCTCCTGGGACCCCGCACCCTGGTGCTCCGAGATCTTCTAATCCCCCCACCCGGTTTGGCCGGCTCTCCCCCTGCCGGGGGGAGAAACACTTAGACGTCGTAGAAGAGATAGAACTCGTAGGGGTGGGGACGGAGGCGGATGGCGTCGACCTCGCGGGCCTGCTTGTACTCGATCCAGGTCGAGATCAGCTCCTTCGAGAACACGCCCCCGGAGAGCAAGAAGTCGTGATCGGCCTCGAGGGCGGCTAGTGCCTCGTCAAGGGATCCGGGTACCGAAGGCAGGTTGCGCAATTCCTCCGGGGGAAGGTCGTAGATGTCCTTATCTACCGGGTCGAGTGGCTCGATCCGATTTTGCACACCGTCGAGGCCGGCCAGAAGCATGGCCGAGAAGGCAAGATAGGGATTGCAGCTTGGATCGGGGCAGCGGAACTCGAGCCGTTTCGCGGCCGGCTTCTGGCTGTACTGCGGGATCCGAATCGCCGCCGAGCGATTGCGCGATGAGTAGACCAGGTTGACCGGAGCCTCGTAGCCGGGAACCAGCCGTCGGTAGGAGTTGGTGGTGGGGGCGGCAAAGGCCAGCACCGAGGGGGCATGCTTGAGCAACCCCCCGATGTACCACCGGGCCATATCCGACAAGCCCGCGTACCCCGCCTCGTCGTAGAACAAAGGCTTGCCATCCGACCAGAGCGATTGATGGGTGTGCATCCCCGAGCCGTTGTCCTCGAAGATCGGCTTGGGCATGAAGGTGACGGTCTTGCCGTGCGCCCAGGCCACGCTCTTCACGATGTACTTGTAAAGAGTGACCTTGTCGGCCATCCGCAAGAGGGTGTCGAAGCGCATGTCGATCTCCGCCTGCCCGGCAGTGCCCACCTCGTGGTGCTGGACCTCGATCTCGATCCCGGCCGTCTCGAGGGCTGCCGTCATCTCCGATCGGAGGTCCTGGAAGTGGTCGGTGGGGGGAACGGGGAAGTACCCCTCCTTATACCGGGGCTTGTAGCCGAGGTTGCCGCCGGGTTCGTCGCGGCCCGAGTTCCACGCGCCCTCCTCGGAGTCAACGAAGTAGTAGGCCGAGTGCTGGTTCTGACCGAAACGGGCCGAGTCGAAGATGTAGAACTCGGCTTCCGGTCCCCAGTAGGAAGTCTCGGCAATGCCGGTCGAGGTGAGATACGCCTCGGCTTTCTTGGCGATGTAGCGCGGATCGCGATCGTAGGGCTCGCCGGTCAGCGGGTCGTGAACGAAGCAATAGAGCAACAGTGTCTTGCGACTGCGAAACGGATCGTCGACTGCCGACGTGGGGTCGGGAATGAGCAACATGTCCGACTCCTGGATGGCCTGGAATCCCCGGATCGAGGAACCATCGAAGCCATAGCCCTCTTCAAAGCCGTCTTCGGTCAATTGTTTAATTGGGATGGTGAAGTGCTGGACCTGCCCGGGCAGATCGCAGAAACGTAGGTCGACGAATTCGTAATCGCCGTCTTTGGCCATTTTCAGAACGTCAGCCGGCGACTTCGCCATGCAGGTCACTCCTTACTTGCTGTGCTTTGCGACCGGGCATTGTGGCGGAAGCGGAGTTTCTGCGCGGTTGCTCGATTGTTAAGCCTCTGTTACAAGCCGGTCCCCGCCAATTCAGATATCACCTGGCGTGCGCTCTGATAACGGCGATCGGCGTCCTCGGCGCTGGTCCCCACGGCCGTTATCCCCAGGCGGCCAGCCACCGCCACAGCACTGACCAGGTGCAGGGCGACACCCGTTTTGGTCTCCTCACTCCAGGTGAGACGATCGTCTCCGGTCCGGTCGAGAACGTCGTCGGTGGTCAGCTTTCGATATGAATCGTCCTCGAGATGATCGGTGGCGACATAGAACCTTTCGCCTCCCTCGACGGGGAAAGTATTGGTGAGAGGCTCGAATTCGCCGTCAGTTAGGGCGCTGAGCGTCAGCATGGGGTGGGTGGTGCCACCGTTGCGAAGATTGATCTCGATTCCGTACGGCTGCCATGCCTCATTCCGACGGACCACGACGAAGTCGATGCCGAAACGACCGATCACCCCTTTGTTGGCGAGAACCTGACCGACCTGGGCGCCGAGCTCGGCAATCTGGGGGCCGTAGCCGGGATCGGCCGGAAACCGGCAACCGAGGAAGGTCTGCCCCGTCGCACCTCCCAGCACTTGGTCGTGAGTCGAGAGGACCTCCACCTGGTGAAATGGGCTGGCGCGCAGTTGCACGCTGGGACTCCGAAAATCGTCGCCTTCGATTCGCTCTTCGACGATTCCTCCCCTCCGGGCCAAAGCGGCGAGGAACTCTTCCGCTCCCACCTCCTGGTCTTCGACCTCCAAACTCTCGACCCGTCGCCGCATGTCGGATTCCGAGTCGACCCCCTCCAGCCTCACCAGCGCATTGCCCAAGCCTCCTGCCAGGTCGTCGAGCTTGACCATCGCCGCCCGGAGAGAGGGATTTGCCACCCGGAGTTTTTCGAGTGCTCCCACCACGTCGTTGAGCGTGTAAACGCCCTCCACCCCGTCGGGAAAAGGGATCCCCGCCTCTGCGAACGCTTGCCGGCTCCCACTCTTCGAACCCAGAAAAGCCAATGTGGGATCGGGCCCGTATACGGGCGTATCGAGAAGGTTTCCCAGGAGTACTTCCTTCTCGGTGGTGTTGAAGGGAAAGATCACCCGAAATGGACTGGCGTTGGCAAGATTCTTGAGTCGTTGAACCAGGAGAGGGCGCTCGAGGATCTTGTCGACCAGGGGACGAGCCGAGCCGTCGCCCGCGGAAACGAGTTCCACCCTCTGGTCCACGCCCGGCGGCCGTGACCCCGGCATCAACGACATGTAGTAATCGACCAGTCGGGGAAGAATCGGTTGGGAGGTGACGTATACCACCCTGGTTCCCGGATTTTTGACCGCTGCCAGCATCAAGAAAAGGAACCGCTCCTCGTAGGCCGGCACCACCGGGTACATATGCGCGGGCAACTCCATATTCATCGAGTTGATGACGATCAGGGTGCGCGGTGTGTCCCCCACCCGCCGCGTGGTCATGTAAGGCCAGGTTTGGGAGAGAGATGCCTGCAGCTCCCGGAAGCGGTCTAGGTCGGAGGCTGCAAGCACCGCCTTCGAGGGGGACACCTTCGCATGCTATTGACATTGCTTCGGGCGCTGGTGGCGGCGTCGGCGGTACCGTGCCCCTCGATGCCCGCCACAATCGTCTTGGGTGCTCAGTGGGGTGACGAAGGCAAGGGACGGGTCACCGACCACTTCGCCGAGACGTCCGACTACGTGGTTCGCTATGCCGGCGGTAACAACGCCGGACACACGATCATCGTCGGCGACCAGCGAATCGCACTCTCCCTGATCCCATCCGGGGTCCTCTATCCCGCGTGCACGCCGGTCATCGGATCGGGCTGTGTGATCGATCCCAAGGTTCTCATCGAGGAGATGGAGATGCTCTCTTCTCGTGGCATCGAGGCGGAGCGACTCCGGATCTCGAGCAACGCCCACCTGATCATGCCGTATCACCGCAAGCTCGATGGGATCATGGAGCGGTACCTCGGGCGCAATCAGATAGGGACGACCAAGCGCGGCATCGGTCCGGCCTATACCGATAAGTTCTCGCGGACCGGAATCAGGGTGCAGGACCTCTTCGATCCCTCCATCTTTCGCAAGAAGGTCGAAACTGCCCTCGACGACAAGAACCGCATCCTGACCAGGGTCTACAACCAGCTGGCAATGAATGCGCAGGCGATTTCGGACGAGTACCTGGCATTCGCCCCTCGGCTGCTTCCGCATGTAGTCGACAGCTCATTGCTGCTGTCAGAGGCGCTGGCCGATGGGCGCTCGGTCCTCCTCGAAGGAGCTCAGGGGACGATGCTCGATGTCGATCACGGGACCTATCCCTTTGTCACCTCCTCGAATCCCACGTCCGGTGGGGCGCTGGTGGGGGCTGGAATCGGTCCGGGCAGCATCGGTGACGTCATCGGGGTGGCCAAGGCCTACATCTCCCGGGTCGGAACCGGGCCCTTTCCGACCGAGCTCACCGATGAGACTGGTGAGCGCCTGATCGAGGTCGGCGGGGAGTACGGCACAGTGACGGGGCGCAAGCGTCGTTGCGGCTGGCTCGACCTCGTCGCCCTTCGCTACGCGGTCCGGGTCAACGGAATCACGAAGCTCTTTATTACCAAGCTCGATGTGCTTTCCGGTTTCGATTCGATCAAGATCGCCGTGGCATACCAATCCGGAGAGGAAATGCACCGGGAGTTTCCCCGCCAGCACCGAGTGCTGTATGAATCAAGCCCGGCCTACGAGACCTTCGAGGGATGGGGAGAAGACATCTCGTCGATCCGTCGCCTTTCGGACCTCCCTCCTCAGGCGAGGAACTACCTCGATTTCGTGGCCGCTCAGACCCGTGTCCCCATCGGTTGGGTATCGGTGGGACCCGAGCGACGCCAGCTCATCTCGCTATGAAGGTCCTCTTGATTGGCTCGGGGGGACGGGAGCACGCCCTGGGATGGAAGCTGGCTCAAAGCCCCCGGGTCCGTTCGCTGCTATCCCTGCCCGGCAATCCAGGCCTGGCCGAGCTGGGTCCGACTATCGAGGGCATCGATCCGTTGGACGGTCAGGCGGTGGCCGAGGAAGCGCAGCATCATCGGGTTGATTTCGTCGTCATCGGACCGGAGGCGCCTTTGGCGGCGGGAGTGGCCGATCACCTGCTGGCAGTGGGGATTCCGGTTTGGGGCCCTACTCAGTCCGCGGCCCAGCTCGAGTCTTCGAAGGCCTACGCCAAGGGCGTGATGAAGCGCGCTGGGGTCCCCACCGGGGCCTGGGCCGAGTTCGATGATCAGACCTCCGCCCTCAAATTTCTCGACTCCCAGACCGCGCCATTCGTGGTCAAAGCAGACGGGCTGGCGGCCGGGAAGGGGGTCGTTGTCACCGATGATCAGAAAGAGGCGGCGGATTGGGTGCGCAAATGCCTGGGCGGCGCCTTCGGAAGACCGGCCGTCATCATTGAGGAGTTTCTCTCCGGTCCGGAAGTCAGCGTCTTCGCGATGTGCGCGGGTCGCGAGGTGGCAGTTCTCGAGCCCGCCCGCGATTACAAGCGGCTTCGAGATGGCGACCGCGGACCCAACACGGGGGGGATGGGTTCCTATTCACCGGTTCCCGATCTCCCCCAGAGTCTCCTGTCGTTTGCTACCGACAAGGTCTTCCGGCCGGTCCTCGGGACACTGGAGGAGGACGGCAACCGCTATTCAGGCTTCCTCTATGCCGGGTTGGTCCTCGGCGAGGACGGTCCCAGCGTCCTCGAATTCAACTGCCGCCTGGGAGACCCCGAGACGCAAGTGGTGATCCCCAGACTCGAAAACGACTTGCTCGATGTGATCGAAGACGGCCTCGATGAGCAGTTGGCGACCGTCGACCTGAAGTGGTCACCGGACGCCTTCGTCAACGTGGTGGTGGCAGCGCCGGGCTATCCCGACTCACCCCGAAGGGGAATTCCGATTCGAACCGGTTCATTCGAGCCCAATGTCTTGCTCTTCCATGGCGGCACCTCGCTGGCGGGGAGGCAGTTGGTCTCCGGCGGGGGCCGGGTGCTCAATGTCGTCGGGTCCGGTTCGGACCTGGCCTCGGCCCGCGCCGCCGCCTATGACGCCCTCGATCGGATCGAGTTCCCCGGAGCCCAGTTCCGGGGCGACATCGCCTCCCAGATAGGGTGAGCGAATGAAGGTGGCGATCGTGATGGGCTCGGGATCTGATCGCCCGGTGATGGAGAAAGCCGGGCAGATGCTGGAAAGCTTCGGCGTCGAATCGGAGACCCGGGTGCTTTCTGCTCACAAGACCCCCGATGAAGCCATCGCCTTCGCCACCCAGGCCGCCGCCAGAGGTTTCAAGGTCATCATTGCCGGGGCGGGCAAAGCTGCCCACCTCGCCGGCGTCATGGCTGCCAAATCACTTCTTCCTGTGATCGGGGTGCCTTTGAAAGCATCCCTCGACGGTCTCGACTCGCTCCTCGCCACGGTGCAGATGCCGACCGGGGTCCCGGTGGCAACCGTTGCCATCGACGGGGCAGTCAATGCCGCCCTGCTGGCGGTGGCGATCCTGGCGATCGACGACCCCGACCTCACGAAGCGACTGGAAGACTTCCGGGCGCAGCTGGCCGCCGATACTTTGGCCGGCTAGCCCGCGACCCTACGAATCACCACCAGCCGGTCGGCCGCGGACTCCGCTCCCCACACTTCGCCGGGCCGGCCCAGCATTTGGCGGACGTTGGCCGGGTTGGCGTCGGAGGGAAAACTGAGAAACGTCTCCGTTTGAGGATCGAAGCGGACGATGGCGTTGGCGCCGAAATCAGTGAGCCACACCGCGTCCCTTTCGTCGACAAAAACCGAATAAGTCTGAGGAGCGTCGCCAGGCAACCGCCACTCGGCCCAGACTTGAGTCTGCGGGTCAAACACTCCCACCTGTCCGGCATTCCACTCGCTCACCCAGAGACGACCGTCCGAGTCCGACCACACCCTCCTCAGCCCTGCTCCGGGCGTGGGGGGATCGATCACCTCTACAGCACCAGTCGATCTATCGACTGCTCCGAGATAGCTGCCGGCGAGCGAACTGAAATAGATATCACCGTCGGAAGTGGCGGCGATGCCGTAGGGGCCCGACCCGCGCGGAGAGGGGAAGGTCTCGATGGATCCGTCTGCGGGATCGAGGCGCCCATACCACCCGGCCTGTCCGGTGAACCAAAGCGTGCCCTCGCCGTCGAAGGCAGCGGTGTTGAGGTTGGCCGATGCGGCCCCGGAGGGGAGCGGAAAAACCTCCACCGCCAACGAGACCGGATCGACGCGGACGATCGCATTGAGCCCCCCGTCGGTGACCCAGGGAGCACCGTCGGGTCCGACGATCACCCCATGGGGAGCCGAATTGGAGCCGAGCGAAGTTTCCCGCGCCTCTCCCGTCGCCGGATCGAGCCAGCCGAGAGCCCCGCGTCGCTGGGCCGTATACCAGACGCCGCCATCGGTCGCGGGCGCGACATCATGCGGTCTCGACCCGGCTGGGACCGGAAAAGTCTCAACCTCAAACTCACGTTCCGAAGCGGTGGTTGGCGAAGCGGTGGCGGTGGTTGGCGAAGGGGTGGTGGCAGCTGAAAGCGTCGTTGCCACCCGGGTGGTCGTGACGTCTGGGACCGTCGAGGAAGGACCCGTCGGCTCTGACGGCGCCGCGGCGCAGGCGATCAGAGTCACCGTCGCCACTACGACAGTTCGTCGCATCGAGCGACGGTACCGAGCTCGGCTGGCTAAGCCCTCGCCAGCGAGGCGGCCAACGCCCCGTTCGGCTCGACGACGACATCCTCGAGCGACAGCCATTCGGCCATGGTCTTCAGTTCAGATCGAACCCGGTCGGCGATAGACCCCGGAGCCTGACCCGCCTCGAGGAATGCCCCGCGAACGATCAGTGCCGATTTCGCCCGGTCTGCCTTGAGATCGAGCCGTCCAACCAGTTCGTCATCACGGAGGATGGCAAAGACGTAATAGCCGAAGGTGCGCTTCGGAGCCGGGGTGTAAATCTCGATGCGGTAATGGAAGTCAAACAAGCGCTCGGTCCGGGGCCGGAACCAGATCACCGGGTCAAACGGGCAGAGAAGGGCGACCGCCTCGAGCTTGCGCGGGACCGCGGCGGCGGGATCAAGGTAGGCGATCTCCTTCCACCCCTCGACCTCGACCTCGTGGGCCTCGCCGGCTGCGACAAGCTCTTTGATCAGAGGCTTACAGGGCTGGCTCGCCTGGCGGTGGTAGTCGATAAGGTCGGCGAACGTGGCAACTCCCTGATGGCGGAGGGCTCGGCGCAGCAACTCCTTCCTCTGCTCGCTTTCCGGTAAGTCCTCGGCCAGGATTTCGGCCGGAATGACCCGTTCGACCAAGTCGTAGAAGCGGACGAAGTTGAGGCGCTTGGGAACACCCAGCCGGCCGCGGAGGAACAATCCTTCGAGCGCGACCTTGGCCGGCGACCACTCCCACCAGGGACCGAGACCCGTCTGATGGTCGTCGAGGTCCGAAGGCCGGACGGGGCCCTGCTCCCGAATCTGAGCGATTACCTGCTCCACCCCACCGGGGTTCTCGTTGATCCATCGTTCGGCGAATTGCCACTTTGACTCCATCCGGTGCCGGTAGAGAGGCCAGTCCGCTTTGGGAATGATCGAGGCCATATGGGCCCAGTACTCGGAAAGCTCGGCCTTCGGTCCCCATGTCATCTCATCGAGCAGTGACATCGGGTAGTTGCCAATGCGAGCGAAGAGCGGGAGATAATGGGCGCGGGCCACAACATTGACAGAGTCGATCTGGATGAGGCCGGTCCGCTTCAGCGACCGCCTGATGTGCTGGCGCGTGACGCGACGCGGGGGCCGTGGATCAGCAAAGCCTTGAGCGGCGAGAGCTGTTCGGCGCGCTTGTGAAAGGGTCAGACGCCGCACGGGGATGGGAGAGTAGGCCGGGTTACCCTCACCCTGGTGATCGGCCGCTACTCGCTGCCCGCCATGGCGACCATCTGGTCCGATGCCCACCGCCTCGAGATGTGGCACAAGGTGGAGTTGCTGGCGCTCGAGGCGTGGGGGAAGTTGGGCGTGGCTCCGACGGCCGCCGTCGAGGGATTACGGGAAGCCCAAGTCCCATCTCCTGAGGAGGTGGCCGAGAGGGAGAAGCTCACCGACCACGACCTCGCCGCCTTCGTCGATCTACTCGGAGAGAGAGTCCCCACCGGTGGGGAATGGATCCATTACGGGCTTACCTCCTCCGACGTCTTGGACACGGCCGGGGGCTCCGTCCTCGCCGAGGCCGCCAGGCTTCTGAGCAGAGGGATCGCGGATCTATTCGGGATCGCTCGCCGGATGGCCTCGGCGGAACGAAACACGGCCATGCTCGGTCGTACCCACGGCATCTGGGCGGAGCCCACTTCCTTCGGGCTCAAAGTCGCTAGCTGGGCCTTCGAGCTGGCTCGCGACCACGAGCGGATGGTGGCGGCGGCAGAGGCAGTGGCGGTCGGGAAGATCTCGGGAGCCGTCGGGACGTACGCGCATACCCCTCCCGAGATCGAGGACTACGTCTGTCAAACGCTCGGCCTATCGCCCGAACCCGCCTCCACCCAGGTCACTGCCCGCGATCGCCATGCCCAATATCTGGGAACGATCGCCCTCACCGGCGCCACCCTCGAGCGGATTGCCACCGAGATCCGCCACCTCCAGCGCTCCGAGGTCGGCGAGGTCCGGGAGCCCTTTCGCCCCGGTCAGAAGGGCTCTTCGGCCATGCCCCACAAGCGGAACCCTGTGATCTCCGAGCGCATCACGGGGATGGCGCGCCTGCTCCGTGGCTACGCCTCGACCGGCCTCGAAAACGTGGCCCTCTGGCACGAGCGCGACATCAGCCACTCCTCAGCGGAAAGAGTTGCCCTTCCCGACGCCAGCCTCCTGCTCCACTACATGCTGGAGAAGATGAAGGATCTGCTCGAGGGATTGGTAATCGACCGCGCGCGGATGAAGGTCAACCTCGAGTCCACCCGGGGTTTGGTTTACAGCCAGAAGGTGCTGCTTGCCCTGGTGGAATCCGGCGTTGGTCGTGACGAGGCGTATCGCCTGGTTCAGGAAAACGCCTTGCAGAGCTGGGACGATGGAAGCGATTTTCAGAAGGCGCTGGCCGACGACCCCCGCGTGAGCTTGTCGTCCCAGGTACTTGACGAGTGCTTTTCTCCAGCAGCGTTTCTCACCAATACCGACGTGGTTTTCGAACGGCTGGCGGCGGTCAACTTGTCCGACTCAAGGACTGGATGAGCGGCTCTTTCACGGCCGCACCACACGGCGACATCCTCCACCTGCTGGTCATGATCACCGTTCTCCTCGTCGTTGCCCGCGGGCTGGGTGAGTTGAGCTCGCGACTGGGCCAGCCCAGTGTGATCGGCGAGATCATGGCCGGCGTTCTACTCGGTCCTTCCGTACTGGGATCGATCAGCCCGACGCTAGTTAGCTGGACGGTTCCCCAGAACGCCACTCAAGGGCATCTGCTCGAGGTGGTCGGTCTCATTGGCGTGATGTTCCTTCTGGTCGTCATCGGATTCGAGACAGATCTGGCGTTGATCCGACAGAAAGCACGAATCGCCTTCGCCGCCGCTGTCGGTGGCCTCGTTCTTCCTCTTGCCGGGGGTCTCCTTCTGGGTTACCTTTTTCCCGCCGACTTGATCCCCGGGTCGGGCAATCGCTTGGTCTTCGCTCTCTTCCTCGCCGCGGCGTTGTCGATTACCGCCATCCCGGTTCTGGCCAAAGTGCTGCGCGATCTCGGCCTCATGCGTCGGGACGCTGGTCAAACCATGATCGCCTCGGCCATGATCGATGACATCACCGGCTGGACGCTGCTGGGCATCGTCACATCCCTGGCCGCCCTCGGCCGCGTGGTGCCGGCGGCGATCGTGCAGTCGGTCCTCACCGTGGTCGGGTTCGTCTTGATCACGGCTTTTCTCGGCCGCTTCATCGTCACCCGCTCTCTCGCCTTCGTTCAGGACCGGATGACGAGCGAGAACCGGCTGCTGACGTTGGTCGTGACCCTGGCCTTCGCTTGGGGAGCATTCACCCAGGCCCTCGGTTTGGAGCCGGTGCTAGGGGCCTTTGCCGTAGGCATCCTTTTCGGTCGGATGCGAAGACTTCCACCCGAGGTTCCCCAGAAGCTGGAGGGCCTCTCCCTGGGAATCTTCGGACCGATCTTCTTCGCCATTGCCGGCCTCAAGGTCGATATCACCAGTCTCGCCCAGCCCCGCTTGCTCTGGCTGACGGTGCTCGTGGTGGGCGTGGCGACGGCTTCGAAGACGGTCGGCGCCTATCTCGGTGCCCGCTATCTCGCCCAGCAGGGCCATTGGACGGCATTGGCTTTCGGAAGCGGGCTCAACGCTCGAGGAGCGGTGGGCATCATCGTGGCGTCGATCGGCCTCTCGCTCGGGATCCTCGGTCAACCGGTCTACTCGATGGTGGTAGTCATGGCCATCGTCACCTCGCTCATGGCCCCCTTTGCACTGCGGTACGTAATGCGCAGGGTCGAACCGGAAGCAGACGAGGCGGCTCGTCTCCGTCGTGAGGAAACCGCGGCCGGTTCTCTCGTCTCGAGCATTCGGCGTGTGCTCCTCCCCGTACGACCCCGGGGCGGCGTTCATGGCGGAGCCCAAACCATCGAGGCTGTGCTCCTCGGGCACCTCGCCCGCCATCACGGCCTGGCTGTGACCCTCCTATCGGTTGCGAATCGCGACCAGCGGGCTCAATCGGTGGATTTCTTGAATCAACTAGAGCCGCTGTTCGGAGGCGACACCAGTGTCACCAAACGGGTCGTCGAGGACCCCGATCCAGCGGCCGCGGTGCTGAATGAAGCGCAGCGTGATTACGACCTAGTGGTCCTCGGTGCCCGCGAAGTCGATTCGACGTCCGAGGCGCTATTTGGTGGGGTGGTCGACGAGATCGTGCGGTTGGTGGGAATTCCGTCCCTCGTCGTGCGCGGGGCGGCGGTTGACTCCGATTGGCGACCGCGGCGGATTGTGATCCCCACCGATGGCACCCCCTATAGCCGCAGGGCGGCCGAACTGGCATATGCCGTGGCCGAACCAGATGCCCTGGTCACAGTCGTCCACGTGGTTCAGAGCGACAGCTCCACCCACGCTACCGGAACCGACCGGGCGGCAACCAAGCTCGAGATCGGGCGCCAGCTCACAGATGATCTGAGGCA
>DATBKE010000141.1:0-23503 GCA_036556085.1 Acidimicrobiia bacterium
CGACCGCCTGGCAAACCAGCGACCGCCACCCGGATGGCTCCCCGGGAACATCGGCTGCAGCCGGAACGTCGGCAAAGAAGCGAACCCGTTCACCAAAGATCTTGATCTGATCGATCGTCTGGTTGGCGCCGCTGTGTCGAGCCTCGGCGGGTCGGTCTGCGCTTATCACCACCACTGGCGTGTGGGAGCGATCCGCCTCGACCACGGCCGGGAGCAGGTTGGCCACGGCCGTCCCCGAGGTGGTCACCACGACTGCAGGCGCCCTGGCCACCTTGCCGTAGCCGACGGCCCAAAATCCCGCCGACCGCTCGTCGAGGGCGACATGCAGGCTGAGCCTCGCATCAGCGGCGGCCGTCATGGCCAGTGCCCCCGAGCGTGAGCCCGGCGCTAGCACCAGAGCCCTGATTCCGTTGCGAACCAACTCGTCGATGAAAACCCGAGCCATCGCCACTGAAGGATTGGGCGCACTCACGCGAGCAACTCCGCTGCCGATCGCAGCCTTTGCAGTAGTAGCGCGGCAACTTCGGCGGTGGCCGCGTGCTTTTCCAAGAGCTCGGGATCAGGCTCGGGACGCCGGAGGTTCAAGAAGCCGTCGACCGGAAGAAGTGGATCCGCCACCACATCGTCGTAAAAGAGCGAGGCTGTGCCGAGTCCGCAGGCATAGTTCAATTCGGGCAAAGCTGCAGCCGCCGCCAATCCAGCGGCGAGGCCGACCGACGTCTCGAGTGCGGAGGAGACAACGGCCGGCAAGCCCGCGCGATGCGCCACGTCCAAGGCTCTCGTCACTCCTCCGAGGGGCTGAACTTTGACGACGATGATGTCCGCCGCTCCTCGCTCGGCCACTTCTAGGGGATCGGCCGCAGCACGTACCACCTCATCGGCGGCGATCGGGATGGGGATCCTTTTCCGGAGTTCGATCATCTCCTCGATCGTTCTGACCGGTTGTTCTACGTATTCGAGGTCGAAGTCCGCGAGACGCTGCAAGCCTTCGGTGGCTTGGTCCAAGGTCCAAGCGGCGTTGGCGTCGATGCGAACTTTTCCGTCCGGCCCCAAGGCCTCTCGCACCGCTTGCAGGCGGGCAAGATCATCCTCGAGGCGCTGGCCTACCTCGGCCACCTTGACCTTGGCGGTTCGGCAGCCCGAGTTCAAGACAATCTCAAACGCCGTCGACGGATCCACGGCCGGGACTGTGACGTTGACCGGCACGCGGGTACGCCGGGCCGAAGGCCAAATGGCACAAGCCCCCTCCAACGCCGAGGCGAGCCATCGAGTCGTGACCTCGGGGGGATACTCGGGAAAAGGAGAGAATTCGCCCCATCCCTCGGGACCCTTGATGAGGACCCCATCCCGGCTCTCCACCCTCCGAAACCGATGCCGCATGGGCAATGTGATCGGAAAAAGCTCGAGCGATTCGAGGACAGTCGTCATCGCTGCTGCTCCCGAATGAAATCGATGACCCGCTCGATTTGCTCCTGACTGAGCGTGTTCTGAAAGGACGGCATACGACCGCGACCCCGGGTGATGGTGAGCTCGAGGAATGCATCATCCTGCGATGCGGCATTGGATCCAGCGTCGAGGGCGGGTCCGACTCCACCACTCAAATCCGAGCCGTGGCAGTTGGCGCAGATCCGTTCGAAGACCTCGGCTCCCGATGCATCCGCTGGGGGTCGGTCGCTGCATGACATCACCATGAAGGCCGTAAGGATCAAGAAACAACCCAATCGGATCAGAGGTAATCCTCGCCGAGACGCTCAACCAGTTTCTTGACGTCCTGGGCGGCCAACCGGCGCGTCACCAGCACCGCATCGGGGGTCGCCACCACCACGAGGTCCTCGATTCCGGCGACCGCCACCAACGGGCCATCGGAGCGGATGTAGCTTCCCCGGGAATCAACCGCCACCGCCGACCCGATGATCACATTTTGATCCGAATCCTTGTCGCCCAGTTCCCAGAGCGTCTCCCACGATCCGATGTCGGTCCATTCGGCCGCCAGAGGCACAACAACCGCCCTCATGGTTTGTTCCATCACCGCGGTGTCAATCGAAGCCGCCGGAGCCGCGCCAAATTCGGGACCGAGAATGAAACCGAAATCGGTCGCTTCCGCGGAATCAACCGCCGCCCGGACCGGCGTCAAGACCTCCGGAGCCAGTCGCTCCAGCTCCTCCAGCAGGACGCCCACCGGGAAAACGAACATTCCGCTGTTCCAGAGCGCACCTGAGGAAATCAGCGAAGTGGCCTCTTCGCGGCCCGGTTTTTCGACGAAGCGATCGATGGGAAGTGCAGAAGCCACGCCGCCGGTCTTGGGAACGATGTAGCCATAGCCTGTCTCAGGCTTGGACGGCACTACCCCAAACGTCACCAGATGACCGGTCGCCGCGGCTGCCAGCGCCCGCTCGAGTGACTCCAGAAAGGCGGTGGGGCGATTGATGTGATGATCGGCCGGCATCACCACCAGGATGTCCTCGGGCTTGGCCAACAATGCAGCGGCGGCGATGGCTGGAGCGGTATTGCGCCCCACCGGCTCGGCAACGATCGTTATCGACTGGGTGACGCCGAGTTCGCCGCGGAGATGCGGTACCTGGTCGATGTTCGCCACAATCACAGTTGCCGTCTCCAGGTGAGAAAGACGATCGAGAGTCTGCGCGAGCATCGTCCCGGTGCCGATCACTTTCTGAAACTGCTTCGGTCGGTGCCGGCGCGACAGTGGCCAAAGGCGAGTCCCCGATCCGCCCGAGAGGACGACGGGGATGAGCAACGACATCGAAGTTAGGGTATCGCGGCGTGTCATCGGCTCCGGCTCAGTCCCTCGTGGCCGTCCCGTTTCTCTCCGAGGCACCAGGCCTCGTGGCCGCCACTCTGGAGGAGGCTTTAGCCCACCCGGCTGTGGACCTGGTGCTCGGAATCCATGGCGACGATGGGGCGGTTAACGCCGCGGTGACGGAACTCGTGGCAGGCAAACAGGGAATCGATCTGGTTCCTCAGCGCCGGATCGGGAACCTTCGCGCCGGCAAGGGAGACGCCATCAACACCGGCTTTCGCTTTTTCGTCAACGAAACCGCCTACCAGCGCCTCCACTTCTACGACGCCGATATCAGGTCGTTTGACCGCAGCTGGATCGAGCGAGCCGAGCTGGCCCTCGACAAGGGCTTTCAGGCTGTTCGCCACTTTTACCCCCGATCTCCCACCGACGGGATGATTACTTGGATGGTCACCCGACCGAGCTTCGGTCTGCTGTGGCCAGACTCCATCCTCCCGTGGATCGAACAACCGATGTCGGGCGAGGTGGCATTCGAGAGAGAGGCCGTCGCGGTGCTTGCGGCCGATCCGATAGTGGTCGCCCAAAGCGATTGGGGAATCGATACGGCCATCACTCACCGATCCGTGGCGCATGGCCTCTCCATCTACGAGACCTATGCCCCCCAGGGGAAGGATCATCAACTCTATGGAAGCCTCGAAGAGCTACGGACGATGCTTCTCGAGTGTCTCCACACCCTGCAACGCCTGCGCGAGGCGAGCGCGCCTCGAAAGATTGCACATTTCGCGGAGTCGGAGTCCGAGCAGGCCCCGGCCTCGATTCAGCGGGTTGCTTTCGACGTCGATGCGACCCGAACAATCGCTCAACAACCATGGTCCCCTGATCAGTTAGATCTTCTCCGTCAGCACTTCGATCAAGATCTCACCGATCTGGACATGCCGACCTGGCTTTCAGTGTTGGGAGTTCTGCTCCAGCGCTTCGATCCCCTGTCTCAGGACTGGCAGGAGGTGGCGTTCAAACTGTGGACACGGCGAGTGTTGGCCTACTCGGAAGGGATTGAGGGTCTCACATACACAGAGGCCATGAGCCATCTGCGGGCGATGGTCGATCAAGCAGTCGAATAGTGCTTCAAGCCCTTAACTAAATCGCAACACGACTTTGCCATTTTGTATTGAATTCTCATGTAACGCGTACGCGCACACTTCGGTGCGCTCGAAGGAGGACAAATGGCAACCAAGAAAGCCCCGGCTCGTAAGAAGGCCGCGGCCAAGAAGGCACCTGCCAAGAAGTCGACGGCAAAGAAGTCTGCCGCCAAGAAGACCACGAAGAAGGCAACCGCCAAGAAGGCTCCAGCCCGCAAGGCTCCGGCTCGCAAGGCTGCAGCGAAGAAGGCACCAGCCAAGAAGATGGCACGCAAGAGCACAGCTCGGAAGACTGCCAAGAAGCGCTAGCCGACCAAAAACCCAAAACCCCGGATCTCTTTTTCGGAGATCCGGGGTTTTGTTCGTCAATCGTCAGACGTGATCGAGACGTGATTGCACTCGACGCAAACCCGCCGGGTGAGCCCACCGGCTGATCGTGACTCCTCATAAGTGTGGACGTGTTCCTGGTCGGCCTTGGGGGGTCGTCGCAGCTTGGCCAGCAGACCAACGTTGGTCTCGGCCGGGTGATGACCGGCTCCCCTCGGTTCCTTGACCTTCCCCCGCGCCACCTCGATGTTGGTGATCTGGCGAGCTTCCGTTTCCTCATCCGGCACTTGATCGTCGGAGGCTGGCTCCCGACGGCTTTTTCGTCGCTGCCGACGCTTGGTGAGCTCGTCGCTCGATTCGACTTCGATCTCGGAAGGAGCCGGCGCCTCGGGAGGCTCTGCCAGGGGAGTCTCGACTACCACCGGCTCCTCGACTGAAAGGTCGACCGTCACCAGACGGGCCGGGGGTGGGGGTGCAATCCAGGATGGCTCCGGATAAGCCACCTCGGCCTCGATGACCGCCTCCTTGACCGGAGCGGGCTCGACCGGGGCGGGCTCGACCGGGGCGGGCTCGACCGCGGCGGGCTCGACCGCGGCGGGCTCGACCGGAGCGGGCTCGACCAGAGCCGGGTCGACCGGCGCACGCTCGACCGCCGGCTTCGGAGGTCGCTTTCGTTTGGGGGGCGGAGCGGGGATCTCGGCGGCGGGAGGGACGACGGCGGGAGACTCGACAGCCGCCGGCTCAACCCGTCGCGGTTTGCGAGGAGGCGGCGAGTAGGGCTCGGTGAAGAGCGGGCCCGGCGGCGCCGGATCATCTTTGGGTGCCGCCCGCTTGCGCGGCTTCTTGTCCGGCGGTGGTGGTTCACTCTTGGCAGCCTGTGCCAACTCCAGGGCTTCGGCCTCCGCCCAGGTGAGACGCCGCTTATCCGACTCGTCGTTGGCAGCTGCTTCGGCGGAGGCAATTGCCGCCAGTTTCTTGGCAAGATCGGAAGCGGGCACCTTCTTCGTCGCTTGCGGGCGGACCGTCTCCTCGACCTTCACCGGGGCAGGCGCCAACTCGGCCGGAGCTTCGTCCTTGCGCCGAGCGGCATCAGCTGCCGCGCGTCGATGACGGCGCTTGCGTTTTTTGGCGTTGACCCACCCCTCTTGCATACGGGTGACGCCTTCATATGCGAAAACCAGGGCGTCGTCGGCAAGGAATTCCATCTCGTCATCGCCCAGGAAGAGGGTGAAACGCTCGGCGATCTCTCGCTTGACCTCGACGTCGGCGAGGTACCAGCGGCCCATCAGGTCGGACCCGCGCAAAATCTCGAGGTGGAAGTCATCTACCACCAGCGAAACTCTTATTCCGGGACCACGGTCACCGGGGGAACGAAGGGATCCTTTGAATTGCAAATGAACCTCTAACTCGGCCCGCGAAATCGAATCTTGAGCCGAAACACCATCCCATCCCCGACTTCGATCGTCAAGGGTGGATTCTCCCTCCTCACGGGGCGTAATCCTCGAGCGGTGGGCAGGCACAAATCAGGTTACGGTCGCCCCCCGCTCCGTCAATCCTTGATACCGGCGGCCAGTACTTGTTGAGGCGTTGCCGCTCGGTGGGAAACGCTGCCAGCTCACGGGAATATGCCCGGTTCCAGTCGTCGGTGGCGACGTCGACGGATGTGTGGGGGGCCCATCGGAGGGGGCTCTCATCCTCGCTCCATTCTCCGCTCTCCACCCTCGCGATCTCTTCGCGGATCCCGATCATGGCCTCACAGAACCGGTCGAGTTCGGCTAGGGATTCGCTCTCGGTGGGCTCGACCATGAGCGTCCCCGCAACCGGAAAGCTCAAGGTGGGAGCATGAAATCCGTAATCGGCCAGCCGCTTGGCTACGTCTTCGGCCCCAAGCCCGGTCGCCCTCTGAAGGGGCCGCAGGTCGAGAATGCATTCATGTGCCACTCGCCCGGCCGCACCGCGGTAGAGAACTGGAAAGTGGCTCTCCAGGCGGGTGGCCACGTAATTGGCACCGATCATCGCCACCTCGGATGCGCGCCGCAATCCTGTCGCCCCCATCATCCGGATGTAGGCATAAGGAATTGGAAGGATGCCCGCAGATCCCCAGGGTGCCGACGAGATCGCTCCAATCCCCGTTGCCGGACCGGCTTCATCAACCAAGGGGTGCGAGGGAAGAAACGGGGCCAAGTGTGCCCGCACACCGATCGGGCCCACGCCCGGTCCTCCACCGCCATGGGGGATGGTGAAAGTCTTGTGCAAATTGAGGTGAGAGACGTCGGCCCCGAACTTCCCCGGTTGCGCCAGCCCAACCATGGCGTTGAGGTTCGCCCCATCGACGTAGACCTGACCGCCGTAGTTGTGGACCGTCTCGCAAAGCTCCCTAATGCTCTCTTCAAATACACCGTGGGTGGATGGATACGTCACCATCACCGCCGACAAGCGATCGGCGTGAGCAGCGCACTTCGACTCGAGGTCGACGAGATCGACGTTGCCCTCGTTGTCGCAAGCGACGACCATCACCTCCATTCCCGCCATCACCGCCGAGGCGGCGTTGGTGCCGTGGGCCGACGAGGGGATCAAGCACAAATCGCGAGTTTCATCGCCGCGGGAGCGGTGATAGGCGCGGATCGCCAACAGACCGGCCAGTTCTCCCTGCGAGCCGGCGTTGGGCTGGAGCGACACCCGGTCATAACCGGTGATGGCCTCGAGATCGCCTGCGAGGCTCTCGATGAGCTCCCGATAGCCCTCGGTCTGCTCGCGGGGGGCAAAAGGATGGATGCGGGCAAAGCCTTCGAGGGTGATCGGAATCATCTCGGTCGCCGCGTTCAATTTCATCGTGCAGGAGCCGAGCGGAATCATGGTTCGATCGAGAGCCAGATCTTTGTCGGCCAAGCGCCGGAGGTACCGCAGCATCTCGTGCTCGGATCGATAACGGTCGAACACTTCATGGGTGAGGAACTCGCCCTGGCGAACCCAAGCCGGGGGGATGCCCTCGGCGGACGCCTCGAGGAGAGGGATTCCGAACGCCTCGGCGAGGAGCTGCAAGTGCCGCTCGGTTGTGGTCTCGTCGCAGGAGATTCCAAAGCGGTCCTCGTCCACCAACCGGAGGTTTATCCCCCGCGCCCGCGCCTCCCTGACCATCGCTCGGGCCCGGCCCGGAACGGAAACGGTGAGAGTGTCAAACCACGTCGGGTTCGCCAGTTCTATACCGGCCCCAACGATTGAGGCCGCCAACCGACCCGTGAGATGATTCACCCGGCGGGCGATCGCCACCAGACCTTCCGGTCCGTGCCAACACGCATAAAGGGCAGCCATGATGGCCAGCAAGACCTGGGCAGTGCAGACGTTGGAGGTCGCTTTCTCTCGGCGGATGTGCTGCTCACGGGTTTGGAGGGCCAGCCGAAAGGCAGTGCGACCGGCCGTGTCTTTCGACACTCCCACGAGGCGGCCGGGAAGGGCCCGCACCATGGTCTGGCGGGTGGCGATGAAAGCGGCATGGGGCCCGCCGAAACCCAAGGGCACACCAAACCTCTGCGATGAACCCACCGCGATGTCGGCCCCCATCTCCCCGGGCGGAACCAGGACGGTGAGGGCAAGGAGATCGGTGACCACCGCGATCAGACATCCGGCGCCATGGGCCGCCTCGATCACCGCGCGATGATCCCCCAGCGCTCCCGAGGATGACGGGTAGGACAGCAGGGCCCCGAACGCGTCAGCGAAGTCGAAGTCGGCGGGCTCGGCGATCCGCACCTCGATCCCCACTGGCTCTGCCCTCGTCCTCACCACGGCAATGGTTTGCGGATGACAGCCGCGGTCGATCCAAAACACCCTGCGATCACCGGTCGCCAGTCGCCGGCACATGGTCATCGCTTCGGCGGCAGCCGTCCCCTCATCGAGGAGGGAGGCGTTGGCGACGTCGAGCCCACAGAGATCGGTAACCATCGTCTGGAACGTGAGCAGCAATTCCAGGCGGCCCTGGGAGATCTCGGGTTGATATGGGGTGTAGGCCGTGTACCAGGCGGGGTTCTCAAGGACATTGCGCAAGATCACCGAAGGGGTATAGGTGTCGTAGTAACCCAGACCGATCATCTGAGTGAAGACCTGGTTCCTGTCTGCCAGCCGGCGCATCTCGACCAGGGCCTCGGGCTCGCTGAGGGCAGGAGGGAGTCGAAGCTCCTCGGCGATCCTGATCGGCCCGGGAACGGTCTCGTCGATCAGCTCATCAATCGAGCCGGCCCCGATCTCGGCCAACATCTTGGCAATGTCGGCCGGGCGCGGTCCCAGATGGCGGCGGGAGAAGTCGGTCAGAACTTCCATCGGGTCGTCCCTTCGCTCCCCGACTGTCAGCCGTTTGCCTTCAGCCTCGCCTAGCCGAACGGTCCTTAGGCCTGAGAGATTGCGGGGATGCAGTTGCCCCTTCGGCGACCCCGGGCTTTGGGGTCTCTCCCGTCCGGTTTTGACAGCGCCCGAATGGTACCAGCGGTGCTCCGGATGGTTCTGGGGTTTGGCCGCCGGAGCGCTCGGGAACGGCAGAAACAGAGCGGGGCTCCGGCAAGGGGGGAACCGGAGCCCCGCCTGCTCTTCTCACGAAGAGCCGACAGGGAATCCATCGGCGCGGGCGCCAGGGTTGTCCCGCGCGACCCCTGTCGTGGGGTTGGGGAACCGCAGGTGTGGGGCCACCTGACGGTCGATCGATGATATCTAGACACAACTCCAGGAGCCTGCGTCCGGGGGATTTGTTATCCACAAAGAGGCCCTAGACCGAGAAACGGATGACCAGGACGTCTCCGACCGCCACCCGGTAATCCCTTCCCTCGGTCCGAGTCTTCGTTCGATCCCAGCCGCCGGAGGCGATCACGTCGTCGATTCCGGCTACCTCGGCGCGGATGAAGCCCCGCTCCAAGTCGGTATGGATCTTCCCCGCCGCCTCAGGGACCAGGGCGCCCGCCCGCACCGTCCAGGCCCGGGCTTCTTTGGGACCAAGGGTGTAGAACGAGATCAATCCCAGGCTGCGATAGGCGGCCCCGACCATCTTTGCCAGAGCGCCCTCGCCGAGTCCCAATCCCTCAAAGAGCTCCGCCCGGTCCTCGGCGCTGAGCAACGACCCCTCCTCCTCGATCCGGGCGCTAAGGGCCACTACCACGTCACCCTCAGGCACGACTCCAGCCACCTTGTCGATCAAACCCTCTGCGCCGGCTTCGAACTCATCGACGTTGATGACCCAAATGGCCGGCTTGGAAGTCAACGGGGCGAGATCGCGGAAGAATTCTTGAGCAGCATCCGGCCAGGCGCGCGTCCGTAATTGTTCGCCGTCCCCGAGGTGTCGTGTCGCCTCGCCCAGAACGGAAGCCATCAACTGTCGGCTGGAATCGGCGGTTGCTTCCTTGGCCACGCGCTCGGCCTTCTTGGCGAAGATCTGGTGGTCGGCCACCGCCAATTCGAGGAGCAGCTCCTCCGCTTGGCCGACCGGATCGTGCCCGAGGCCCTCATCCGAAATCGCCGGATCCTCAAACGCCCGCAGAACCACGACCAATGCTTCCATCTCACGCAGCTGTCCGAGAAAGCGGCTGCCGGCCTGACCCGGCACGATTGGGGGGAGGTCGAGCAACTCCAGCGTGGCTGGAGTCATTTTGGCCGAGCCCTCCAGGATCGAGGCCCGCTCGAGCTTGGGATCGGGAACGCTGGCTACACCCAGCCGGGGTTCGGTCGTGCTGTAGGGATGAGCACCGGTAGGCGCCGAGAGACCGGTGATGGCGTTGAAGAGCGTGGTCTTGCCGACGTTGGGAAAGCCGACGATTCCAAGCCTTGGCATATCACCCATTGTTACCTTGACCGCAATGGACCGAATTGCCGTGATCGGGGCCGGATCATGGGGAACGGCAGTCGCCGCCCTCGCTGCCCACCAGCATCCGGTGCGGCTTTGGGCGCGCCGACCCGAACTGGCAATAGCCATTAATTCAACCTCGGAAAACCCCGACTACCTGCGGGGACATCGCCTTCCTGAAGGCCTCGAGGCGACCAATGATCTCGAAGAGGCGGTCGAGGGAGCGAGCATCGTCGCCCTTGCCGTTCCTTCCCACGGGTTTGCCGAAGTGCTTGCAGATATTGAGGTAGGACCCGAAGTCCCGATCGTCTCGCTCACCAAGGGCATCGAAGTTGAGACCCTGCGAAGGATGACCGAAGTCGTAGCCGACCTCAGGCCCGACCACAACCCCGACCGCATCGGAGTCCTCACCGGGCCCAATCTCGCTACCGAGGTGATGGCAGGAAGCCCCACCGCCGCGGTCGTGGCAATGAAGAACGCGGAAGTGGCGACCCAGGTTCAGGCAATATTCATGGGGCCGACGTTTCGGGTTTATACCAACGACGACGTCGTCGGGTGCGAGCTCGCCGGGAGCCTGAAGAATGTGATGGCAATCGCCGCCGGGATGTCAACCGGGCTCGGCTTTGGCGACAACACTCGAGCAGCTTTGATCACCCGCGCTCTGGCCGAACTCACACGGCTCGGTGTTGCCTTAGGAGGTGCGCCCGCCACCTTCTCCGGATTGGCCGGAATGGGCGACCTGATCGCAACCTGCACGTCGCCTCACAGCAGGAACCATCGGGTCGGTCTCGGACTCGCCGCAGGCAAGTCACTCGGCGAGATCACTGGCGAGATGAATATGGTTGCCGAAGGCGTCAAGACCACGAAAGCTGTGCTGCAACTGGCGGATGGGGCCGGCGTGGAGATGCCCATCGCCGCCCAGGTTGGGAACGTGCTCTATGCCGGCCACCACCCCCGCCAGGCTGTGTTATCGCTGATGACCCGCGCGTCCAAGAGCGAGGTCTAGCTCGGCCGACTAGCCGTATACCCGGGAGATCAACTGGGCAACACAGGCGGGCTTCTCGTTTCCTTCGATCTCGAAGGTGACGTCGAGAGTCACCTGGCGTCCGTTGCCGAAGTCCTCCACGCTCGCAATCGTGCCCTTGGCTCGTACCCGCGATCCAACAGGCACCGGGGAGATGAAGCGCACTTTGTTCGATCCGTAGTTGATCCCCATCTGCGCGCTCTCCACCTTGAAGAATTGCTGCATCAGCGGCACCGCCAGAGACAGCGTCAGGTAGCCGTGGGCGATCGTGGTGCCGAACGGTCCCATGGCCGCCCTCTCGGGGTCGACGTGGATCCATTGGTGGTCGTTGGTCGCCTCGGCAAATTGGTCTATCCGCTCCTGAGTGATTTCGATCCAATCCGAGTAGCCAAGGTCGGTTCCAACGGCGCCGTCCAGATCTGAGACTTTTGCGAAAGCAGTCACCGGGAAACCCTAGTTTCCTGCCGCCAGACGCAACCCTCGCACCATCAGCTCGCGGTCACCGAGCATGTGTCGAAGCCGCCGCTCAAGACCTCCGATCGGGTAGAGATTCTGCGGCGCCCGCGGCTCCTTGTGGCCCTCGGAAGCGAAGCGAACGATGGTGGCGGTTGTGAGGTCGGCGACTTGTCGGGCGGCGGCGGCGTCGGTGGAACCGATCTCGGCGCGGATCAGCCCGTCAATGAAGCTCGACCCTTTGAGGGGCAATTTCGCATACCAGGAAATTCGATTCCAACCACCTCCACCGATGAGAAACAATGGCGTCCTCTCCCCCGCCCCGAGCCGGGGCAGGATCGGGCGCAGATGCTCGGGCAGGTAATGGACGTGTTGGGTCTTGATGTATCCGACCGCGGCGGCGACGTGCTTTTTGTGCGAAAGCGGACCATCGACGACGATCAGCGGCACGTCCGAGTAGGTGCTAGCAACGATCCCCTCCAGCACCGACATCTGCGACTGCAGTCCCAGCCACAACTTTTCGGGAGATTCACCTTCGGTGAGGTGCACCTGATAACCACCGTGCATGGTCTCGACCGGCTCCGAGTTGCGAGCTGAGGTGAAAATTCCCCGCCGCACCTCCTCTCTGACGACAACGGCTTTGTGATTGCTCAAGACGGCCCCGGCCGCGTAACTCGCCGCCAGGGCCAACACCGGAATCCCCTCGTCGCTCTCGATCCACAGGTTGGCATCGACCCGGCGCACTCCATCGACGAACAGCGCCTCCCCAGCCGGCTGCGCCGATACCGCAAGAGGTGACCAGTCGCGCTCGTCGACTTCGATATTCGGGTCGATCGTCGCGCCCTCTTCGAGTTCCAGACCGGCCGGTGGTCCATAGTCCGCCACCCACCCCTGGACCGAGAACCTCACTCGCTCACCTGCTTCACCTTGCCCGCGTTGCCCACCCGGCGCACCTCGTATCGCACCGGCATCTGGGCCGCCAACTCTTCGACGTGGGTAACGATCCCGACCATCTTTCCTCCCTCGCCGAGGTCGGCGATGACACGGCCGACCACTTCGAGGGACTCGTTGTCAAGGGTGCCGAACCCTTCATCGAGGAACAGGGAGTCGAGGGCCACCCGATGTCCGGCGGCTGCCGCCACTTCGTCCGCCAGCGCCACCGCCATGGCGAGGGACACGAGAAAAGTCTCGCCGCCGGAGAGCGACTTGACCCCGCGGCGGTGATCGGCTGCGAAGTGATCGATCACCTCGAAGTCGTTGTTGGCCACGGTCAGTTCGTACTGACCCGAAGTCAGGGCGGTGAGCCGCAGGTTGGCCCCAGCAACGAGGGCGGCGAATACCTCGTCGAAGATCCACTTCTTGAACTTGTTGGCGGCAAGCTCGGAGGCGAGCTTTTTTGCCACGTCCCTTTGAGTCATCGCCGTGTCCCGTTCTAGGGACACCCGTTCGGTCTCCTCCCGGGCTTCTTCGACGATCTTGATGTCACGGCCAAGCTCGGCCAACGCCGTGGCGACGGTCTCGCGGGCACGACCGATGTCGTTGGCGAGCCCGGCTTCAGCCAGGTCCTCGAGGATTGCCGCCACCGCCGCATCGACCCGAGCGCCCGCTTCGACGACTTCGCTCATCGCTTCCTCGACTCGCTCGTCGACTGCAGGAAGCATCTGGTCGCGCCACGCAAGCAACACCTCCCAGGCGGCGGTCGGTTGACCGAGGTCGAGTAACGGTGGCTCGAGGGAGGCCAACTTCGACACCCGCTCACCCAATTCGTTGCGCAATTTCACCGTTTTGGTGTCGAGCTGTTCGCGCGCTTTTCGGAGCCTCTCGTTCTCTGCCTGCGCCACCGCCATCCTTGCGCGGGCAGAGCCGAGCGCTTCTTCATGAGCGGCGATTGCTCGCAGCTGCTCCGAAAGCTCTGAAGCCTTCCCCGCTCCTTCAAGCTCGGATTCGAGCGCGCCCTGTCTTGTGGTCGCCTCATGCAATTTGCCTTCCAGGGCGCTCAATGCCTTACTGGCCCTGTCGGCCAACCTGCGAGCATTTTCGATCTGCTTGGCACGTGCGCTGGCCTTGGCCGAGGCAGCGAGCTTCTGGATCTTCTCGCCGCAAACCGGGCAGGGATCCCCCACCTTCAGCCCGAGGCGAAGATGTGCTGCCCGGTCTGCCACCACTTCGGCCTCAAACTCATCGCGTGCTTGATTTGCAGTAGTGGTGTGTTCGGCAAGGGCGGCTTCGAATCCGACTCGCTGTTCGGCAACGAGCGCCAGCTCATTGCGGGCCTTGATGAAACGCTCGACCTGGCTTCGGGCCGGCAAAGCAACGACTGCCAGCTCCGCGTGTCGAGCGGTTGCCTCGTCCAACCCGACGCGAGCCTCGGCCTCTTGCGCGGCGAGCGTCACCGCCTCGGCGCTTAGTTCTTTCCATCCCGCCGGCGGGGCTAGCCCGGTGAGAAGGGTGTGCGCAGCCTTCGCATCCTGCTCCCCGCGGATGGCCCGGGCGTGGTGGGTCCGCAGCTCTTCCAACCTGCTGAAGGCAGTGGCCAGCCGGTTGGCAAGCGCCTCCAACTCCTTGCTCCGGGTCTTGAGCGACTCGAGGTCGACGTCGGTGATGCGGGCCAGCTCCGCCAGGCGAGCCGTGTGGACCGCGAGGCGACCATCTGATTCCTTAGCGCGGCCCGAGGCGAGGTTGGCGACGACGTCGTAGAGCCCGAGATCGAGAATCGCCGACAAGAGCGATTGGCGGTGCCGGGGCTGTTCGTGGAGAAAGCGGGCGAACTCACCCTGGGGCACCATGACGCAGGTCGTGAACTGTCTGAAATCGAGCCCGAGCAGCTTTTCGATGTGGGCGGTGACATTTGTGGCCCCCACTGCCAGCACGCTGCCCTCGCGTTCGAGGCTCGCCTCGCCGGTGCTGGCACCCTTTCCCTTCTCTGACTTTCGCACCCGCCGCGCAACCTGAAAGGTCTGGTCGTGTACAGAGAAGGTGAGGCCGACAGTGGCCTCGTTCGTCTGCTGGTTCACGATTGGCGCCACAGCGCCCTCCCCGTGGCGGGGAACAGCCCCATAAAGGGCAAAGCAAATCCCGTCGAGGATCGTCGTCTTTCCCGATCCGGTCGGCCCGGTGAGGGCGAAGAGCTCGGCGTCGGTGAAATCGATCACCGTCTGCTCGAAAAAGATCCCGAAGCCCTTGAGCGTAAGAGTGAGCGGTCTCATCCCACCGGCTCTTGCGCCTCGGCGACGAGCTCGGCGAAAAGAGCGCTGAGGCGGTCATCGTCGATCCCCCGCCCGGTGAGATAGTCGGCAAACAACTCCGAAGGCGGGCGGCCAATCCGGGCCGGTGCCGTTCCCCCCCCGGTCCGCGTCGACGACAGCAGCCGGATGTCGACGGCATTAGGGAAGAGCTCCCGAACCTCGTCCAGCAGGCCAACCCGGAGGGGCTCGTCGAGATCGATGCGGAGGAACGCGTCGCCAACCTCGAGATCGCGGATCTGATCGAGCTTTCCCCGCAGCGTGCGGAGTCTTCGACCCGACTCCAGGTACCTGGTTTCGACTTGGGCCGGCAAGCCCGGTTCAGCCGTGACCAGGAGCACGGCCTTACGGTCCTCCCCTTCGCCGAAGTCAAGCTGGAGCGGGGAGCCGGAATACCAGAGCGGCATCGGGGCTGCAACCCGCTGCGGACGATGGAGATGCCCGAGGGCGATGTATTGGAAATGGCTCGGGAAGGAAGCGGTGGGAATGGCGTACTCGAAGAGGTGAACCGCACGCTCGCCTCCTCCGGTCTGCCCGCCGTGGACCATGAGGTGACCGGCAAGGATGTTCACGGCATCGGCGGCCATCCCCGCGCAAAGCTTGGCGATGATCTGTTGCACCCGCTCGGAGTATTCGCCGCGCAGCTCGGTGCTGTCCAGGGAGAGGATCTGCTCGGCCCGCACGATCCCCTTCTTCGAGATGAAGGGCACCATCACCACCCGAGTGGAGAGGTCGGCGAATTCGAGGACGCCGGCTCGCTCGACTCCCGCGCCGACTCGGACCCGGCCCAGCTTCAACAGGGGGGCGACAGCACGAAGCCGGCTGGGATTGTCGTGATTACCAGCCACGATCACCACCGGCCCTACCTCGGCCAGCGCCAGCAGTGCCCGGTAGACAATCTCTTCGGCTGAGGGACTGGGGGTAGAGGCATCGAAGATGTCGCCTGTGACGAGGATGAGATCGACATTTTCGCCGGCCGCTAGGGCGGCGATTTCGGAAAGGACGGCTCGGTGCTCGTCCTCCCGCGACTGGCCGCGGATCGTCCGCCCGACGTGCCAGTCGGCGGTATGGAGGATCTTCACCTCACTCCAACCCAGCGAAGGGATCGGCCAGCACGAGGTCGTCGGCAGCAAGCCCCGCTTCCGATGCCCGAGTAGCCCAGGCAGGGAAGGGAAACTCGAGCACGAGCGGGATGGGTAACTCAGGTTGGGAGAGAAGCATCGTCCCCGGCTTGATGATCGTGGCTCGTTGGCGATGAACCGAGGGCAGGAATCCGTACTCCTCCCGAGCCGCCTCGGCCGGATCCAGCCGGCCCACCACGCGGATAGCGCTGTTGGCGATGATCCGGCGCTCGACCTCGCTCGCGGTCTGCTGCGCCCCAATCAAAATCACCCCCAAACTTCGCCCCCGCTCGGCGACGTCGAGGAGGATCTCTTTGATAGGGCTCGATCCTTCCCGGGGGGCGTATTTGTTGAGCTCGTCCAGAACCAGGAAGAGCATCTCGTTCGACTGACCGGCACGCTCCTTCTCTTCGAACGCCTTGCGAATGGTGACCCCCACCACAAACCGCTTCGCCCGGTCGTGGAGGTTGTGGATGTCGACCACCGTCACCTGATGGTCGAGGCTGACGCGGTTTCGGTCCGGCGCCGACTGGTCGCCGCGGATCAGGTGCTCCACGTGACGCTGGGCGGCTGACAACCGGCGGATGAAGGCGTTGATCGTGCCGAGGCCGATGGCGGGTCCGGCCCAGGACTGGTCATTCTGCACACGTTCGTTGATTACATCGACGAGCTGGCGGAAGGTGCGGACTTCCTCGCCCTCGATCCGGACCGCCCCCTCTCCTGTCGCAGTCGCCTGCCGAAGCTGGGTCATGACGTTGTAGATGACCATCGTGTAGTGGGCGCGCTCATCCTCTGACTCGGCAAAAAGAAACGGCAGCAGATCCTCGTGGCAGAACTCCTCGATGGTCCAGAAGAATGGGGTGACGCCGCTGGTGCGACTAGTTACGTCGGGAACGACTACCCCAGCCCCGCGCCGCGGTGGAGCGAAGATCTGGAACGAGCGAAAAGCCTCGGCGGGAAGACCGAGCTTGCCGTATAGAAGCGCCTGTTCGTCCTCGAGAGCGATGTTTGGCTTGTCGAGAAAAAGTAGGTCCTCACCCTTGACGTTGAAGATCAAGGCCTTGGTGTTGACCGTTCTATTCCCGAGGACTCCCGAAGTGAAAAGCGAGTGGAGGAGAAAAGTGGCGTAAGTGGTCTTGGTCGCCACGCCACTGATCCCGGAAATGTTGACGTGCGCCCCCCTCCGCCCATCGAGAAACTCCAGGTTGACAAAGAGGGCTTCGCCGTTGCGCGACAGTCCCACGGGAAGCCGCTCAGTCATCCGGTCGAAGAACAAGGCGCGGTCCCGGTCGGAACCCGCCGCCAACGCCACTTCCTGGCCGGGCCGGGGCGGTACAAAGACCTCGGGCTCAAAACGGGTGGCCGTCACCTGGGCGGTCTCGAATACCTCGGCCGGCAAGAGCCCGTTCTCGATCAGGAAGACATCGGAGTCAAAGTTGGCCCCTTCGTAGCGGGCCCGCACCTGCGAGACGATGCCATATATATGGACGATTTGGCCGCCCGGGAGGGCCCGGGAGAGGGCGACGACGTCGTCGAGCTGGAGGAAGCGATCGGGGCCCACTCCCACCCAGAACTCGAGCGGGGTGGCGTCCTCGGTCCCTATCACACGGCCTACCGGGGCCGACACAGTCCCATCTCCATCCACCCCGTCGAGGCTATCAAAGGGGTCCGACAGAATCGGGTACCTCGCCAGCCTGGGCCCGGCCGCGCTCCTTGTGGCACACTTCCGCCGCCATGGCATCCGACGCCGATCTGCTGTCTTTGCTGACAATTGCCAAGGTCCCGGTCTCGATCAATGCCGCGGCCTTCGCCCTCGACATATCGCCATCCGAGATACGAGATATCAGCGGCCGCCTCGAGGAGGGCGGCGACATCATCGAGACCGGCCGCGGCTATGCCCTGGCTCCGGGAAAGGCCGTGGAAGTGAAACCGGCCTTGGCCGCCTTCCTTGCCGAGAGGCTGGCCCAGAATCTCGACGCCGGGCCAGCCGTCAAGGGTCGTCTGCTTCTCGAGGCCGGGAAAGCGGAAGAGGCGTGGTCGTTTCTCAGCCAGGAAGCCCTCGATAGCGGCCATCGACGACACGATGCCGATCGAACCGAGATCCTCGCGCTCGCCCTCCAGGCCCGAGACGCCGCCGAGATCGAAGGGGGTGAGGCCGAGGGTCGACTTCGCCTCCAGCTGGCAATGCTCTATAGGTGGGCGGGCCGATCGGAAGACTCCCAGCGTGAAATCGAAGCCGCCGTTCGATTGCTCGCCGGCGAGGAACTCGTCAACGCATTGGGTTTTGCGGCTGCGGTAGCCGACGACCGCCAGCACCCACAGACCGCCGAGCGGTGGGTGGCGATGGCCGAGTCGGTAGCCGCCACCCTGAACCAGCCCGCCAAGCTGGGATCACTTCTGACCTTCCATGGTCGAGAGCTCTCACGGCTCGGTTTCGCCGCCGAGGCCAACGCGGCGCTCCACCGAGGAGAGGCCCTGCTCGCAGAGCACGGATCGATGGTCCAGCGCTTCTACGGGCGTCTCAATCGCGCCTGGCTCGAGTTCGATCAGGGTGACGTCGGCAAGGCGGAAATGGATTTCGCATTCCTTGTCGATCAGGCCGGATCGTTGGAAGGGGAAGCCTCCCTCGCGTCCAACCTCGCTTCCTGGGCGCGGACGCTTTACGCCACCGGACAGCCCGAGCGGGCCCGGGAAGTCGCGGCGCAGGCGGCCGAACTCGCCGAGCGGTCCGGCTCGAAGGCTGCATCGATGCTGGTCTCGATGGCTGGGGCCGAAGGAGCCCTGCTCTTCGATCGAGCGGACGAGGCAGTCGAAAGCGCGGACGCCGCCCTCGGGGTTGCCCTTGATCACTTGCCGGCCTGGGAGAACGCCACGCGATATTTGAAGGCCCGGGCGCTCTCACTGGCCGACCGTACCGAAGAAGCTCGCACCGAGGTCGAGTCCGCTCTGTCGGCGACGCCGGCGGGAGGAGACGGCCTTCGCTGGCGTAGTCGCATCCAGGCGCTGCAACTCGATCTAGCCGATACCTGGGATCCGGATCGGGCAGCCGATCTCGCCGACCAATTGCTGCAAAGCGGCTGGTTCGGAGCCGCGGTGGAGTTGCTGGTGGCTCGGGCCCGGCGCGGACATGATCGAGATCTCGCTGCCGAAGCTGCCGCCCTGGCCATGCAGCTCGGAAACTTCGTCCAGGCTGCCAAGGCGATTGAAGCCGGCGGTCTCTGGGGAGACCCGCTGGCGAGATCTGTGGCCGCGCGTTTGCGCACCCTCCCCGAGGGTTGGGAGCCGGCCCTGATGTCAAACCCGGCAGTGGCGATAGCCATGTCGACGGCCGAAGACGAAGACGACGAACTGTTGCTTTCCCGGATCGACCAAGCGATGGCAGCAGCCGGCCTCTCCGGCGACCTCATCCTCAGCCCTGCTCAACGGCGGGCGGCGGGGCTCCATCGACCGCGGCGAAGGCGGCGCCGATCCGGCTGGCAACTGGCCTTGGGGGCGGCCGCCGTTGCCGTTCTGGCGGTGGGATCGGCCGCAGTCACTATCAACCTGCTCGCTCCGCCCACCACCCTCGCAACGGCGACTTCGGCTGAGGTCAGAGCCACTACCACCCTCGTCGCCGCCATCCACGAGACCCAAATCCCGCCATCAGAGTCACGTCTTAATGGCGTCTATCCGGTGCGGGGTGGGCCGGGCCGGGCGGGGCTCTCGACCGGCGGCTTTCGCGAGGTGGCCGGCTATTACTGGCGTGACACTCCAGGTGGCAGCATCGTCACCTCCGCCGTTGCCTTCGGCCCTTACGTGTACATCGGCACCGACGAGGACATCGTCTACGGCCTCGAGATGCAGACGGGTCTCCTGAATATGAGGGTGGTGTCGGATGCGCCGATCGCCTCTGAGCTGGCGGTCGGGCAGCCGGTCTCGGGAGAGGGTGAGCGATCGGCGCTGATTCTCACTTTTTCCACCTCCGAGGGCATCGCTTATGGGTACGACGCCCTCAGGAGCGGGTCGGCGATCTGGCAGAGCCCGATTGGTCGCTCGCCTGGAGCCCCGTTGCTCACTGAGGACAAGGTCGTCTATGCGACCAGCGAGGGAATGTTGCATGCGCTGGCACTGACGAGCGGCAGCCCCCTATGGACATTCGACAGCGGGGGCGAGAGCTTCGTGTCCGGTCCGACTGAAGTCGATGGGACCATCTATGCAGTCTCTCGGGACGGACTTCTGTACTTGGTCAATGCGGCAACCGGGGAACCGCTTTGCGAGAACCCGGTCCGACTGACCGGTAGCGCGGTGGCAAGCCCGGTCGTGACTGGCGATGCAATCTTCATCGGGCTGGAGTCACCGCCGGGGGTCCATGTCTATGGGACTGGTTCGTGCGGGGTCCCAACCGCCGGTTATGCCGCCTTTTATCCGAGTTCGACTGCAGTTCGCCTCGGTCCGGCGATGACGCCTGAGACCATGTACCTGATCGAGGAACGGAACTTGATCGCTCTCTCCCTCGATCCATCCTTGTGGACCGACCCCACCGTCCTCCCATCTCCCTGGGAGAGCACTTTCGCCGCCGACAACCTCATCACCACCCCCCCGGTCCTGGCGGACGACATTGTCTACGTTGGCACCCAGGATGGACTGGTTCTAGCGGCCGATGCCGCCACCGGGACCGAGGCGTGGCGCTTTGAGACTGGCTCGGCAATTAGAGGGGAGATCATCGTCGTACCAGGCGCCGTCCTCGCCACAACCGCTCAGGGGGAGATCGTCGTCATCGGCGGCGAATAGAGATCTCCCATTCGCCTGCGACTTTCTGCGCGGATTTTTCCGTCGCTGACACGGAAAAATCTGCACAGTTTCTGCCAACGTCGGTTCCGTGCAGATTTACACGTCCCTGACACGGAAAGTTCCGCACAGAAGCGTATCGGAGGAGGCTCCTGAAATCGAAACCTGGCCGAACACCCTCATTCCACCTCAAGCTGCATGGCGCCGGTTATTCGAATCAACTCGTCAAAGGTCGTGCTGAAGACCGCGTCGGGGTGACCGGCCGCTGCCCAGATTGATTCGTGCTTGCTCAGCCAGGGATCGATATAGGTCGGGATCGCTTTCGCGTGGCCCACCGGAGCGACTCCGCCGATTACCTGACCCGTGTGCTGGCGAACAAACTCGGGAGAAGCCTTGGCCAGGTGCTCGACTGCCAATCGGTTGGCAACCTTGGCCGTATCAACGCGATGCGCCCCAGACGTCAGGATCAGCAGCGGAGACCCATCGGCGTCGAAAATCAGGCTGTTGGCGATCGCTCCGACCTCACAACCCAGCGCCGCTGCGGCGTCAGCCGCAGTCCGCACCGGAGAGTCGAATACACGTACCTCGCCGGTGGCGCCGCGGCGCTCCAGTTCGCGGCGAACGTGGGCGATCGACGGATGCTCGGTTCTCAAGAGGATTGCTTCTTAGGCGGTGCGAACCGAAGCGGCCTCAGTTAAGCCCAGCTCCTCGATAGAGGTTTCCCGCATCTTGAACTTCTGGACCTTGCCGGTCACGGTTAATGGAAACTCGTCGGTCAAGCGGAGATAACGCGGGATCTTGTAGTTGGCGATTCGCCCGTTGCAGAAATCGCGCAACTCTTCGACCGAGAGCTGCTGACCCTCGCGGAGACGGACCCAGGCACAGAGCTCCTCGCCGAATCTCACATCCGGGACCCCGATCACCTGAACATCTGCGATGGCGGGATGACCGTAAAGGAATTCCTCCACCTCGCGGGGATAGATGTTCTCGCCCCCGCGGATCACCATGTCCTTGATCCGACCAACGATGTTGACATAGCCCTCCTCGTCCATCACCGCCAGGTCGCCGCTATGCATCCATCCCGCCCCATCGATCGCCTCCCTGGTGGCCTCGGGGTTGTCCCAGTAGCCGCGCATCACTGAGTACCCCCGTGTGCAGAGTTCACCCGGTTGATTCTGGGGGAGGATCTTTCCCGTCTCGGGATCGATGATCTTCGACTCGACATGGGGCATGATCCTCCCCACCGTCGAAACCCGGCGATCGATGGGGTCATCGGTTCGACTCTGGAACGAGACCGGTGAGGTCTCCGTCATCCCGTAGGCGATCGTGACTCCTTCCATGTTCATGTCCGAGATCACCCGCTTCATCACCTCGACCGGGCAGGGCGACCCCGCCATGATTCCTGTGCGCAGCGTTCCCAACTCGGCCTCGCCGAAGGACGGATCGTCGAGCATGGCGATGAACATCGTCGGCACTCCATAGAGTGCCTCGCAGCCCTCCTCGCCGATTGCAGCCAGGGTGGCGGAGGGATCGAAAGCCTCAGCGGGATAGACCACGGCACCGCCTCGGCTCAGCATCCCCAGATTCCCCATCACCATTCCAAAGCAGTGATAGAGCGGAACCGGAACACAGAGCACCGACCCGGGACCGAGTCCCTGAATCCCGGTCACGAAGTATCCGTTGTTGAGGATGTTGTGATGGGTGAGAGTGGCGCCCTTGGGATTGCCAGTGGTGCCCGACGTGTACTGGATATTGATCGGGTCGTCGAACTCGAGGGAGGCCTGGGCAGATCGCAGATCGTCCATCGCGACCTTGCCGGCCCGATCACAGAAGTCCTCCCAGGAAAGGTCGCACGCCCCTTCGCCGAGACCGATGTCGGTTGCAAGCTGAGGAACCCGGCCCCGGATCGACTCCAGGGTTTCCCAATACGAGACTCCTTTGAATTCGTCGGCCCTCACCAACACCGAGACCCCCGATTGGTTCAACGCGTAACTCAACTCGTGGCTGCGGTATGAAGGATTCACGTTGACGAGGATCGCCCCGATCTTGGCGGTGGCGTATTGGACGACGGTCCATTCCGCTCGATTGGGAGCCCAGATTCCAACTCGATCACCCCGTTCGACACCGAGGGCGAGAAATGCACGGGCGCAGCGCTCCACCTCGGCGAGAAAGTCTGCATATGACCAGCGAACCCTCTGATGACGGCTGACCAGGCAAAGATTGTCGGGATAGGTGGCGACAACTCCATCGAGATGGTCGCCGATGGTCTGGCCGATCAGCGGCGTGGTCGCGGTCCCGGAGACGTAGCTGGGGTTGACCATCCCGAGGAGCGTATTGCCAACGGCGAGGAGGGGCTTGACAGGCCTATTGGTAAGCAGTAACTTACGGTAAGTTATGGCTTACGGAGAGGCATTGACCGCCCTGGCTGATCCCACCCGACGATCGGTTTTCGAACAGTTGATTGGTGGTGCCCGGTCGGTGGGAGAGATCGCAAGCGATCTTCCCGTGAGCCGGCCGGCGGTCTCCCAACACCTGCGGGTGTTGAAGGAGGCCGGGTTGATCGGGGAACGCCGGGTTGGAACGCGGCGCTACTACAGCCTCCGCCGTGACGGCCTGGTCGAACTGCGCAACTACGTCGAAGGGTTCTGGGAGGAGGCGCTGGCCTCCTTCAAGGCGGCCGCCGAGAGAGGAGATAAGGATGAAGCAAGTGACGGCTGAGAAGAAAGCACTCGAGCCGGTCCGCAAGTCGGTGATGGTCGAGACATCAGTGGAGCACGCTTTTTTGGTCTTCACCGAACGGATGGGCGATTGGTGGCCCGTCACGACCCACTCCGTCCACGAAGAGAACGCC
>DATBKE010000142.1:0-3028 GCA_036556085.1 Acidimicrobiia bacterium
GGCGGCGGCAAAGAGCGCCCTGTCAGCCCCGAGCTGTAGCGAAAAGATTCCGCTTTCGAGTCGACTAACGAATACCTCGTGCAGCGGCCAGCGCCCAAGCGACTCCTTCGGCGTCCGGATCTCCAAACCCTCCTCCTCGAACCGCAAATCGACTTCGAGGGCGAGATCACCTTCAACCGCGAGACGCCCCACATAAGTCGAACCCATTCCGCCCGTATCTCCTGCCCGACCCCGAAATTTACCGCCTCGAGAGACGACGGTGAGAGCGAGGTTTCGCGATGCTCAGGTGCGGACGGTGACCGAGACGGTGGTGGTTTGCTCGAGCAAGCCGTTCCAGTACCAGCGGACTTCGAAGCGGTGGGTGCCAGGGGCGAGGGTCGTCGTTCCTTTGAAGAGACGCTCGGACAGAGTTGTACCTTGTGAAACAGGAAGGGCTTCGAGAGCAATCTGGAATCCATTGAGTGAGATCTCGACATGTCCGCTCGTGGCAATGGAATCCCCGCCTACTTCGTAGAAGCCCTCTCGAACCTCGTAGAGACCGCGGAAAGGGACCACTATCGAGGCGAAGCAAGATAAGCCATCCTTGGTGCACCAGGGGTTGGTGCCCACCAGCAAAGGGATCTGCGGATAGACCTTGGCGATCTCGAATGCTCGGGCGAGAAAGCTCCCCATCTGTTCGCGGGTCACCCAGTCGAAGGGGCAGAAGAGACCCGGGCCACAGCCAGTGGTGATGCCGGCGGCGGCGATGGCGCCGATGTCTTGGGCATGGGTGCCGGTGCCGACATCGGCGAAGTTGTGTTGGGTTGGGGTCAGGTCGACGGCCCGGGTCAGAAAGGTCGCCATCTGTTCGCGGCTGACTACCTGATCGGGGCAGTAGGCACTGGCGGAGCAGCCGGTGGTGATGCCGGCGGCGGCAAGGGCGTTGATGTTGGGGGCGTGAATATTGGTGGCTATGTCTGCGAACGGGCCAGTTGTCTGCGGCGTCAGTTCCATCGCCCGGACGAGAAAGCTGGCCATTTCCGCCCGCGTCACTCCACCTCGTGGACAGAAGTTGGTACCACCGCAGCCCTGGGTGATCCCGACCTCGGCAATGCCGTTGATGTCGGCCTCGTGCACCGAGCCGTCATCATCGGTGAAGGCACCGCTGATCCCGGCTGCTCCGGCGCGCAGGGGCGCGAGCAAGACCAAGGCCATCACCAAGAAAGCCCACTTTCTCATGAGATACGCAGACTCTCGAGCACCTGATTGACAGCCGGGATGACTTCGGCCCGGTCGATATGGCTGCCGACCACCACATACAGACAAAACGCCCGCCCGGCGACGGTGAAAAACCTTTGCACGCCACTCTGTCCTGGAATCGACTTCTGGAGAATGTCGCGATCGAAGTCACTGGCTATCACCGACGGCACGCCCTCCGATGCGAACAAAGCCGACCCCACCGCACTCTGTCCGTAGTCGAAGAGGACGACGAGAGCATCGCCCGCGTCCATCAGGTCAACCGCGCCACCGCCAAAGTCTCCCCGCCGGGGAGGGAGCGGGAAGCTGGCGAAATGGGCCACGACGTTACGTTGAGCGCCGTCTGGGAGTTCGGTTGATCTTCCGATGGCTCCCTCCCATCCCGGAGGCAACTCCACATCGATTCCTTCTCCTCGGAGGAGGCTCACCGATCACCCTCAACTGGTGGTTGAAACAAGCGGGGATCGCCTGGTTCGATGCCGGCGCGGGCCAGCTCCTCATCCGTGTCCGCCTTGCGGTCCCGCGTCGAGCGGCGCAGCGAATGGCGTTCGTCGGCCAGAGCCCGGTTCACCATCTCTCCGACCTGCTCCCAAGTGGGGGCAGAACCCTCTCCGACCACGCGACCATCGCGATTGTCGATCAGGGCGAAGTAGGGGGTAGCGGGGACGGCGAATGATTCCCAGGCCGCGGTTGACATGACTGTCGTCGCCTGATTCGTCTCCCAACGGGAGAGCTCCGCCGGGCTCTCTGCCTCCTCTCCCTTCGTTACCAGGAGCGTCCTGATGCCCTCGAGCTCGGGCGGGATTCCCTGCCAGAAGGCGCCGCAGGCGACACAGGTCGTGGAGAGAAAAGCCAGCAGAGTGTGACCGCGCGAGCCTGAGAGGGCGAAGGTGGCGGAGCCTCCGTCGGTGGTGTTGCCCGTCAGCACGGTGAGGGGCCCTTGCCGAGAGAGGCGCCGGGGCGGCTGCAGGCGGCTCTCCCGACGCTCACCCCCGCCGAGTTCTGCGAGCTGGCGAAGGATCTCGGCGTGACTCCTCAGCAAACCGGCCACCAAGATCACCAAGAGGGCGATGACGATTCCCTCGATAACGACCAACGCTTCCATCGCTCAGCTGATCCTTCCCCAAATCACGGGGAGGGCGTTGGGAGCGCCAAATGAAAACGTGTAATCGGCCGGCCCCGCCTCCAGAGCGTTCTTGAGCGACCAAGTCCCTCCCGAGAAGCGCCCGACGCTGTCGACGCTGTTCCCATTCCAGTCGCCGACGACGGGGGTGCCGGCGGCGTCGCCAAAGTCGAATTCGAGGTCGGATCCACCGGCGGCTGGGAAATGTTTCAGCATCCAGCGTGATCCGCGGACGACGCCCACCCCGTCGATGCCATCCCCGTTCCAGTCACCTACCACCGGGATGTCGCCGGGCTGGCCGAAGGTGAAGCTGAGGTCGGGGGAGCCATTCGAATTGCGATGACGAAGAAACCACTGGCCGCCGCGGAAGACGCCAGCGGTGTCCCAGCCCTTGCCAGTCCAGTCTCCGGCGACAGGGGTGTCGCCCGGCGACCCGTAGTTGAAGACCAGGTCGGGCTGACCGCCCCCGGCGACCTGGCGGATGTGCCAAGTCAGCGAGACGTCCCCCGCCCGGCCATGGGTGACCCCCTTGACTACCGCCGCCGTCGCTTCGCCAGACCCGGTCCAATCTGCGGTCAAGGGGACATCCCCGGGCAGTCCCAGATCGAAAGTGGAGGTGGCGGGCCCGGTGCTGAGACCGCTGCGGAAGTTCCAGGTGGGAAAAGTGAC
>DATBKE010000143.1:0-4772 GCA_036556085.1 Acidimicrobiia bacterium
GCATTCGAGATCGAGGGCGAGCCGGTCACCGTCTTCTCTGCGGAGGGGATCGAGCTCGACGGGCCTCAGCAGCGTGATGACTACTACGACCTGTTACCGCCCATCTTCGTCGACCGCCCTGCCTGGGGCGAGCCGGTGAGCAGCCCAATCGAAGTCACCGGCCTCAGCAATGTCTTCGAGGCGGTGTCCCAGGTCATGCTCACCGACGACGACGGGGGGCCGCTGTTCGAAGAAGCCGTCATGGCCGCGTGCGGCACCGGGTGTTGGGGGGAATGGTCGATTGAGATCCCCTATCAAGTGGACCGCGATCAGCTCGGGGCACTCATCGTGTGGGAATTCTCAGCCAAGGATGGCAGCCGCATCCATGTTCGCGAGTACCCCGTCCTTCTGGAGTGAGGCGATCTGGAGCTTGTTCACCCACAGTCGTTCCTTGCTATGACGTGGATTCACGAGTCTCAGCCTGGCGGAACTTCCGGATCTGCCATCTACCTGTATTGGTTGCCTCTTGGGGCCGGTGGAGTGGGGTTTGTGCGCTTTAACGGCCGGGTCTATGAGATCTTCAAGGCTCGGAGCGAGAGAAGGAAGCCATCCGATCTTTACCACACGGCTCTGGAGATATATCTGTCGGAGGACCGCTTCGTCGTGGAGAATGCCTGGCCCAGCCCCGATGCCAATACTCACGCAAGAGGCGTGGTCCTTGAGGGGCCGGTTTTCAGTCGCCGGCTGGCCCGGTTTCGGCCTTTTAGATATGAGGTGCGGTGTTGGTCTGGTGGGGTCATTTCAGACGCCGCGGAGGCCGTCGAGGTGCAACTCCTCGGCGAAGACGAAGGTCAGGCCCGCGACGTTATCGAGCTGGTGGCCACTGTGCCGCCCCTGGTTTGGGGTAGAGCACATAAGAATGCGGGGGAGATGTGGAACTCGAATTCGGTGATTTCATATCTGCTCACTCGAGCCGGAGTAGATGCCGGCGCCTTGCGCCCGCCAGAAGGCGGTCGGGCACCTGGTTGGAAGGCGGGCGTTTTGATCGCTCAGTCGCTTCAGTTCGATGAGGTGGTCGAAGGCAAATCGGCCACGTGACGCCGCCTCCCGAGCCACCGCCTGGAGCCAGCGGCCAAGGTCGGCACCCGGGGCCCCCCACGGGTGTGCAGTGCTCGTCGCTTTCGGATAGCGTTGCTGGATGGAACGCGAACGGCGCAAACCGAGCTTCAGAACTCTTTGGCAGCTGCTGCTGGCCATTATCGGAGTGGTGGCCATAGTCCAAGAACTCAGAAAACCGAAGGCGGAAAGGAAGTGGCACGGAAAGGTTTTCGACTTCGTGCCCTATGACTTCCGAATGCCGACGATCGAGCGGCTACAGAACACCTACTGGAACCCGGGAGGTCCCGTCATTTCGGGCAAATTGTTCGGCGTCGGCTGGGCGCCGAACCTCGGGGCCATTAACAAACTCATCCGAAGCAAAGTGTCGTGACGGCCGGCGGCTCGGGTAGCCCATGAGCTTTCGCAGCAAGAGAAAAAGGGCTCCCTTCGGGGAGCCCTTTGCGCTTTCTAATGGCAAAGAGCTCGATGGTCCAGACGGCCCGCTGTCAACCTGCCGATGACAGGGGAACTTCGCGGTGGAGGCCTTGGCATCAGAGCTGTTAGGGCGTAACGGCAGGTCTCTAGGGCCAGTCGGCCCTAGGTGCCGAGCGAAATTTTCGGAACACTGAGCTCAAAGGAAAGGAAGAAGCATGAGTTTTGTATCGCCCACCGACCGTCGCGGGATGGTCGTGCTAACCAAAAAGGAATGTGAAGAGCTTCTCTCCAGTACGCCAATTGGCCGATTGGGCGTGATCGCGGCAGGCGAGCCGATGATCTTTCCAGTGTTGTTTCGCTTCGTTGACGGGACGATCGTTTTCCGGACTGCGGCGGGCGAAAAGATGGATGCAGTGTGGATTGGAGCCGCGGTGAGTTTTGAGGCCGACGGCTGGGATGCCGCCGAACGTGGTGGGTGGAGCGTGATCGTACGTGGTCGGGCCGAAACCGTTCACGACCCGGACGAAACTCGAAAGCTGGAGGCCATAGGACTCGAGGATTGGGTTCCCAGGCAGCAGCCCACAACGTGGGTTCGCCTCCGCCCGACCGAGGTCAGCGGGAGACGGATTCCGGAAAAGTATGAGCAGCTTTCCTACTGGTCCACGGCTAGCACCCGATTGCAGACCAACCTCTCTGCCGACTCGCACTGGAGCTTGCTCGCAGGAAGCTTCCACGGGTGACCGGAGGCTTGGAAGCCCTTGCCAGCCTCTAGTCAAGAGCTTGGACGGCACTGCGAGCCAACTTCACCAGCTCGGAAACCGTGGCGAGAGCGATTCCCAATATGCCGACGATGATCAGCAATCGTGCGATCGGTACCCAGTCAAACTCGTAGGTCGAGAAGTCGAACGGAAAGACCTGATACGTGCGGATCGCCACGACTCCTGCGATCAGGTTGAGACCGATCTGCGCGAGCGACTTGAACCACTCGGCGTCATAGCCCATCCAGACAACGTTCACTGCGATGGTCGTGGCGACGGAGAGGTTGATCAGCCCGAGGATTCGCTCAAAGTCGGCAGTCAGGAATGGAATCCAGCCCCATTCCAACAAGTGATTGGTGATGAAGAGGATGATCAGATTCACGGCTATGGCCGCGCCATACCCCGTTCGCCGTGCCGCGTTGCCGGGACCGGAAACTACTCCGGCTGATTGCACCGCGGTCATGGGACCACCTTGTGCCCAGTGCTGTGCAGGGCAGTCATATTCGAATCCCTTCTTGAAGACCATCGAATCTTCACGATGACTGCGATGTCTTGCCAGGGGCCTAGGTCCCATCGCTGCAGCGACAACCGGAACCGATCTTCTCTACAGGACTTTTGCCCCTATTCGACGGTGACCATCGTTTGCAAGCTCGACCCCAGACAAAAAAGATGATTGAAGTTGAATTGGCCTCTGGGCCGATGCTGGACGAAAGAGCTCCAAGCAAAGCAGCCACAGGAATCCATCGGCCGTTGGCCACTCCGGGGATCGTTGCCTTGACACAAGGCGTTGCCCTCATTCCGGTCGTGGCCTGGGACGGTACCTACCAATGGCGAATCGCTCGGGCCTTTGCAGTGTTGGCGACCGCCGCCGTGGTACTCGCGCTGCAACGCTTGGGCGGTTCTTGGCTCGCGACCCTCTCGGCGTGGGCATGGGGGCTCGTCGGAGTCGCCGTTGGGATTGGGATCGGCGTTGTACACCTGACGAAGGCAGGTCCCTCGGTCTATGCGGCGTTGGCGCTGGGGTGTCTCGTTACCGGCTTGATCGCCTCTGCCCGCACAGTGTTCAAATTCGTCAATCAGCGCCAGGGTTGGTGGCGCCTGTTGGTCGCGCCCGGCGCCATCGTTGGACTGACCTTCTTGTATTACCCACTCACCGTTGCACTTATCGCTACCAACACTCCCCGGGTAGATATTGGTGCCAGCCGACCTTCCCATCTCGACCTTGTCTACGAGGAGGTGCAATTCTCAACGCCTGACGGAATCAGGTTGTCGGGCTGGTTTATGCCCGGGTCGAGCGGGGCGGCGGCGGTGCTCCTGCACGGAGGCGGCGGCAGTTCAAATCGAACCGCGGTCTTGGCGCACGCCCGAGTCCTGGTCAAGCATGGCTACAGCGTCCTGGCCTTTGATGCCCGGGGCCACGGCCGCAGCGGTGGGGACGGAATGGACTGGGGCTGGTACGGCGACCTCGACATTGCGGGCGCCGTTGACTTCCTCGGGTCTCGACAGGAAGTCGATCCGAGCCGCGTTGCCGCCGTGGGGCTATCGATGGGTGGAGAGCAAGCGATCACCGCCGCCGCGTCCGATCCCAGAATCAAAGCCGTCGTTGCTGAAGGCGCCACCAATCGGGTGCTCGGCGATGACGATGCCTTCCTCCCGGATCATCCGGGTCGGTGGGTCAACATCGTCGCCGATTGGGTGAAGTACGGAATCGCAGACTGGATCTCGGGCGCCGAGCCGCCAATGGCGTTGACCAGCGCCGTAGTTGCGGCGGCTCCCCGGCCCATCTTGCTGATAACCGCGGGGAAAGTGGCTGATGAACGGCGAGCCGCGATCAATTTCTGGGCCGCTTCACCCAATTCCGTCCGGGTGTGGAATGTACCTGGAGCAAATCACACCGCCGGTTTTGCCACCGCGCCGACCGTTTGGGAGACCCTTGTCATTGGCTTCTTAGATGAGGCTCTAAAAAACTGAGTAAAGGAAAAAAGAAATGAAAGTTCTAGTAAGCGCTGCTTCCAAACACGGAGCGACCGCCGGTATCGCCGACGCCATCGCTTCGGAGCTGATGGGCGGAGGCTTCGAAGTCATAGTCCGGGAACCTGGACAGGTTGACGACGTCGACGATTGCGATGCACTCGTGGTCGGGAGTGCCGTTTACGCCGGCCATTGGATGAAGTCCGCCATTGAGATGACACAGCGCATCGCGGAGAAGCTTGCGAGCAAACCCGTCTGGCTGTTCTCCAGTGGCCCGATTGGGGACCCGCCCAAGCCGACTGAGGATCCTGTTGATGTACAGCAAGTTATGGAGCTGACGAAGGCGCGTGAGCACCGGCTTTTCGCGGGCAAGCTCGACAAAGCCCTGCTCAGCTTTCCCGAACGCGCCATCGTTGGCGCCCTCCGAGCCCCATACGGTGACTTCCGCGATTGGGGGCAAATACAGGATTGGGCCGCCAAGATCGCCATTTCTCTCCAGGAGACCGCTGCCGCCGGCTCGACCACTGAGCT
>DATBKE010000144.1:0-4896 GCA_036556085.1 Acidimicrobiia bacterium
CGGAGCTTCGACCTTTCAGACTTTTACCCGGGTCATGCTCCCGCTCGCCGCGCCCGGCTTAATCGCCCTCATCATCCTTTCCACCCAGGGAGCGTGGAACGAGTTCCTCCATATCCTTATTGCCCGCATCGGCCGACCCGATTTGGCGACCCTTCCGGTCGGGCTGGCCGGGCTCACCGCTTCCTTCGGACAGGCGCAACCTTGGAACACGATCGTGGCGGGGTCCTTGATCACCATCATCCCTATCGCCATCGTTTTCTTTGTCTTCCAGCGCTATTTCGTCCAGGGAGCAGCGGCCTCGGCCGTCAAGGGCTAGAAACGACCGCCGGGATCCCCCGATCCCGGCGGAACCTTATGACTTCTAGTTCGAATCGCGAAGCGTCCGCACCTCGTCGTGGGCCGCCTTCACAGAGGCGTACTGGCGCTGGATGACATCGCGGAGATCGATCGAGAGCTCCTCGTTGTCCAAGGCCCGCTCGTACTCGGCCACGGCGTGGTCCTCGCCTTGCTCGGCTACATCGAGAACGGCCCCGGCGTCGGTGCCCGTGACTGCGTCTTTGACGGCCATCCAGCCCCGATGAAGCGCCGCACCCACCGAGCCTGACTCAGCGATGTCGTCCCCATAGTTCTTCGCCATGGAACGGAGCTCGTCCGCAAACTGCGCCCGCTGGCTCGAAAACTCGCGGAATTTCGAGGCGATTTGGGGCTGATCGGATTCGGCCAGCTTTTCGGCCGCGGCCGCAAAGCCATTCTTTCCATCTTCGAGAGTCTCGATCAGATCCTTGGTGACGGTCATATCTAATGACATCAGAATTCCTTTCCAGGTCGGATATCCCCACCAGTACCCGGCGAGGAGTACGCCGAAACCGCCTAGAGACCGCGAAGGTCTGAGAGGCTCTCGGGGTTGGCCATGGCCCCGGGGTTGGCAACCTGGTCGATGGGCTGTCCCTGCAGGATCTTCTTGACCGGCAGTTCCATTTTCTTCCCCGAGACGGTGCGTGGAATCGATCCCACGAAATGAATCCGGTCGGGAACGTGTCGGGGCGACAACTGCTCGCGCAAAGTCTTCTTGATGAGAGTGGTGAGCTGTTCTTGTCCGTCCTCGGCCACCACCAGCAGCACCAACGAACCGGCGGCCGAACCGTCGTCGAGGTGAACGACGAGGCTGTCGACGACTCCGGGGATAGCTTCCACCACCGAATAGAACTCCGACGTCCCCATGCGCACCCCGCCCCGATTGAGCGTCGCATCGGAGCGACCGGTGATAATGCAACTCCCTCGTTCGGTGATCTCGATCCAGTCACCGTGACGCCAGACGCCGGGATAGACATCGAAGTAAGCGGCGCGATAAGCGGAACCATCGTGGTCGTTCCAAAACCCCACGGGCATCGATGGCATCGGTTTGGTGATCACCAGTTCGCCGGTCTCTCCCACCACGGATTTGCCCTCCTCGTCGAAGGCGTCGACCGCCATCCCCAAGTAACGACAACTGATCTCACCCTCCCACACCGGCACCAAAGCGCTGCCCCCTACGAAGGCCGTGCAGACATCGGTGCCGCCCGAGGTGGAGACGATCTTTACCCGGGGGTCGACCTCGTCTCGGATCCAGCGAAACCCTTCTGGCGGGAGCGGTGAGCCGGTGGAACCGAAGCATTGCAAAGAGCTGAGATCATGGTGCTGGCGGGGTCGATAGCCGGCTCGCAGACACGACAAGACGTAACCGGCACTTGCCCCCAAGGTGGTAATCCCGAAGTCATCGACCATCTGCCAGAGCGTGCCGAGATCGGGATAGGTGGGATCGCCGTCGAAGACCACGACAGTCGAGCCCACCAAGAGACCGGAGATGTTGAGGTTCCACATCATCCAACCGGTGGTCGAATACCAGGCGAATCGGTCCCCGGGACCGAGGCCGTGCTGGAGACCGAGCGCCTTGGAGTGTTCGAGCGTGATTCCACCATGACCGTGAACGATCGGCTTGGGGAGTCCGGTAGTGCCTGAGGAGTAGAGGACGTAGAGAGGATGGTCGAACTCGACTGGAAGCACCTCCAAATCAGCGCTGTCAGCGGTCAACGAAGACCAATCGCCTCCGCCGTCCAGATACCCAACCTTGATCACATGCTCAAGGCTGGGCAACGCCGAGATGATCTCGTCTACCTGTGAACGGCGGTCGACGGGCCGTCCCCGGTGGCGGTACCCGTCCACAGTCAACAAAACCTTGGGCTCGATCTGCTGAAAGCGATCGACGACGCTGCGAATTCCGAACTCTGGTGGACATGACGACCAGATCGCTCCGAGGGAGGCGCTGGCCAGGAAGGCCACGAGGGCCTCTTCGATATTGGGAAGGTAAGCGACCACCCGATCCCCCTTGCCGACCCCGAGCGCCCGGAGTCCGGCTGCCGCCGCTGCCACCTGAGCCCGCAACTCCCCGGCGGTCAAGACGAGGTCCTCCTCCCGAGTCTGAGAACGAGCGATAAATGCCACCGCCTCTGGGTCCGGCCAGCCGAGAGCCTGGTCGACATAGTTGAGGCGCGCTCCCGCGAACCACTTGGCTCCCGGCATCAACTCGTTGTCAAGAACGGCAGCCGACCCGCTCAACCGGATGGAGAAGAAATCGACCACCTCCGCCCAGAAATCGGCAAGATTCTCAATCGACCAGCGCCACGCCTCTTCATAGTCGGCAAAGGAGATCTGGCGCCGTCGTTCGACGCCGCGCAAGAACTGTCCGATGCGGCTCGTCTCCCAGGCGTCATCGGGAGGCTGCCAGAGAACGGCGGGACTGCTCCCCATCCCCTCGACCATAGAGTCGGTTTGTGAAGGCGTGGTCATACATTGTCGCCGCCGGGATCATCTTTGGCCTCGGGGGACCGGGCACCAAGTTCTTGATCGGCCAGGGGTTGGACCCGGTGTTTCTCACCGGTGTCATCTTCGCCATCGCCGCGACAGCTGCCCTTGTGCTCCACAGGCGTTTTGGCCCACTTCCGGCGAGGGGTTGGTGGTGGGCGATGTTGATCGGCATGGTGAGCGGCTCTGGCCCTGCCATCTTCTTCAACCTCGGATTCCAACGGCTCCCGGTGTCGATCACGACCGTGCTCATCTCGTCGGGACCGATCTTCACTGCCGTCGCCGCTCACTACCTGGGGGCTGCTGATCGCTTCACCTTGCTCAAAGCGCTCGGACTCTTCCTCAGCATCGGTGGTGTTTTTCTCTTGGCTGGGAGCCCGGCCGCGGCCGGGTCCCTCCAGGGCATTGCTCTCACCATGACCGGTGCTGCCGTCTCGGGGTTGAGCGGTCCCTTCGTCAAGCGGTTGGCGATGTTCTATGGACCAGCCACCACCCTGGCGCCGATGATGACCGGAGCCGGGATCCTGGGAATTGCCACCATCGCCGCCACCAGAACTTGGCAAGCCCCCACCATCTCCCAATGGGGATTGATTCTCGCCCTGGCGATCACGCTGGCGATGGCCTTCCTGTCGGTCCTGGGAGCCAACCAGCTGGCACCGGCGAGCCAAGCCTCGCTGTTTGCCTACATCATTCCCCTGGTCGGGGTACTGCTGGGGGTTCTGGCCTTCGACGAGGCCGTGGGCTGGCGTCTGATCACGGGAAGTTTTCTAGTCCTGGGCGGAGTAGTTCTGGTTGGATTCACGACGGAAGTCCGAGAGGCCAAAGAAGATGGAATGCCGGTGTCCTAGCGATTACGAGGAAGTTTTCTCGGGACGTGCTGCTCGCGAAACTGCCGCCCGCTTCCGTCGGCGTGGCCCGACCGGGACCAGCCGCACCATCATTGCCCAACTCACGGACCTCGGTGTGCGATATTCCTCAGTACTCGAGGTTGGCGGCGGCTTGGGAGAGATCCCGGTGGTGATGCTCGAACAAGGCCTGGCGGACCGCGCCACCAATGTCGACCTCGCCACCAACTGGGAGGAGGAGGCCTCGGCGCTGCTCGCAGAGCGAGGCTTGCAGGATCGAGTGACACGGGTCTGCGGAGACTTCGTCCAGCTTGCGCCCACGCTCCCGAGGTCTGATCTGGTGATTCTGAATCGGGTGGTGTGCTGCTATCCCGATTGGCGGTCGCTTCTCGACCAGGCGGCCTCTCGCGCCACGGGCCACCTGGTGTTCGCGTTCCCCCGAGGGGGATGGTCGCGCCCACTCTTATGGATCGAGAACCTCTGGCATCGGTTGCGAGGTCGACAATTCCGCGCTTTCATCCACCCGGCCCCGGCGATGATGACCCTGTTGGAGAACGCCGGCTTTCGCCAGCTCGCCGATCACCGTTCAAATCTCTGGCGAACGGCGCTGGTGGCGCGACGGTCCCACTGGCCACCGCCGATGGGGTGAATCTCCGAAGAATGATTTTCCGGATTCTCTCGATGGAAGGCAGAAAATGTCCTACCCCTTCTCCATAATGAACATATGTTCGAATTCGGAGAAGAAGTGGATGAGATCACCCAGTGGGAAGGCGAGCTCCTCGACTGTGAGGGGCAGATCAACCGCCTCCGCTCCCGTCAAGCCGAGCTGGTGGGAAGACTCGACCCCCACCAGATCGCCTGGGCCTCGGGGGATCGCAACGTCACCGACTGGCTCTCTGCCACCCTCGATATCTCCCACCAGACCGCCCGCCGGCTCCGCACCCTGGCCTATGCCCCCGACTCTGAGATCAAGAGCGAGCTTTCCAAGGGAGCGATCTCCTTGGACCGGGCGGCGGTGCTGGTCGAGCTCTCGGACACCGGGCTCTCCGAGTCAGAGGTCCTCGCCCTGTCCCCCGACTACTCGCTGGGAAGGCTCTATGGGATGCTGGAGAAACGACGCCGCCTCGGCCTCAAGGAGTCCCGGGTCGACTTCTCCGACCGCTATCTGGTGATCCAGCCCTCCTTGGACCAATCGGCCCATAAGTTCTGG
>DATBKE010000145.1:0-5012 GCA_036556085.1 Acidimicrobiia bacterium
TGTTCGCGAAAGGCGTCGACCGTTTCCTCGGGCAGCCAGGAGCCGGTCTGGTTGTAAGCCTGTTCGCCGGCGCTGACTTCCTTCCACTCGATCGTCTTCTGCCCCCCATAGGCCTTTTCGACTGCCGCCTCCAGGACTCGCACTGCCGCCGCCCAGATGTCAGGACCGGTGCCGTCACCTTCGATGAAGGGGATGATGGGGTTGTCAGGAACGACCAGGCCCTGGGGGCCCATCTCGATTTTCGCAGGCAAGTTTCAGCTCCTTATCGGATGGCGTACGTCACTTGGTTGCAAGCGATCATATGCCCGCAGGCTGGCTTCCATTCCTGAGATGGGTCACCGAAGCTACCCTCGCTGGCCATGGATCTTCTGCTCGATTTCTTCCGCCATAACTCAATGATGAACCGCCGGTTGATGGAGGCGTGTATGGACCTCACGCCTGAGCAACTGGCGACGAATACCGCGGGTACCTACGGGTCCATCGCCGCCACCCTGGTCCATATCGCCAATGCCCAGGCCGGATATGCCGCCCGTCTTCTTGATCGCGAACGACCGGAGCGATTGCCCGAGGATCCCTTCCCCGGACTGGAGGCGGTGGCCGATCGTCTCCGGGAAAGCGACCGCCAACTCGAGGAGGCAACCTCGAGGAGTGACTGGGACCGCCAAGTCGAGATCAAAGGCGACGACCCCAAGGATGCTTGGTTGATGCCGGTGGGGCTCTTCCTGCTCCAGGCCATCAACCACGGGACCGAGCACCGCTCCCAGATTGCGACCACCCTCACCCAGTTGGGTGTGGAACCACCGGAGATGGACGGCTGGGGGTACATCTTCGAGGCCGACTACCTGGTCGAGGTGTAACCGAGCGGTCCGGAGTTAACGAGCCTTCTCGAAGGCGGGTAGGGAGTCCTCGAGCATTTGCAGGCTGGCGGTGAGGGAAATCCGGAAATGACCCGGACCCTCGCAGACCGTCCCGGGCAGAACGATCACCCCCGCCTCAGCAAGGCGTTGGCAAAAGTCCAAATCGTCGGGGTCGGGGCTATCGACCCATAGATAAAAGGTTCCTTCCGGTTTCTTCAGCGAGTAGCCCATGCGGCTTAGTTCATCGAACATCAGGTCGCGCTTTCTTTCCAACTCCACCAAGTCGATCGAGAGGTGCTCCAAGTCCTCAATTGCTCGCTGCATAACGCCATTTGGGAACAGCCATCCGCCGGCTATTTGCGCCGTCTCGATCAGAGATTGCATCTCCTCGCGCTCCTGCATGAGGGGATTCACCGCCAGCCATCCGAGACGCTGACCGGGTGTGAGGTGCACCTTGCCGTAGCTGTAGGAGATGAGGGTGCGGTCGTAGAAGGCAGACGGACTGACAAAGGTCGAGTCTGAGAAGACGAGCCTCGCATAGGGCTCGTCTGAGATGAGATAAATCTCCCGTTCCGAGGAGCGTTCGCGGAGAAGGTCGGCCAACGCCTTGAGCGTTGAAGTCGGATAAATACGACCGGTTGGGTTGTTGGGGGTATTGACAATCACAGCTCGCGTAAGAGGTGTTATGGCGCTGGCAATAGCGTCGAGATCGAGGTCGTAATCCTCCGCCCGGATGTCGATCTTGACCGGCACCGCTCCGGCCCCGAGGATGATGCCCTCGTACAGGAACCACGGTGGCAACGAAAAGATCACCTCGTCCCCGGGATCGACGAGAACGTCGATGGCGACGGCCAGCGCACCGAAGGCTCCCGGGGTGAGAGCTATGTCGTCGGGCTCGAAAGCCAGACCGCGCCACTCGATGAGCCGCTTGGCAACCACGGCCCGGGCGTCGGGATCGGAGCGGTGGTAGGCGTAGGAATCGCGGTCGATCGGGGGGAGGTGACGAGCAAGCGCTTCGACATACCCCGGAATGGGGAGCTCCTGAGGGTTGCCGAACGCCAGGTCGACCGTGCCTGGGCGAGCCCGGAGCCTCTCCCAGCGGGGGACGAAACCGAGCAGGCGTCTATTGGCGTGGGCAATCGAGTTAATGCGGGCAGAAGGCATGGGATGACCTTGTCTAACGAGATCTGGCGGCGGTCAGAGTATTGACGAGGAGCATCGCCCGCGTCATCGGGCCCACTCCCCCTGGCACGGGGGTGATGGCCGAGGCCACCTCGGCCACGGTCTCGAAATCGACGTCGCCCACCAGCCGGTCTTTGAGGCGATTGACTCCGACATCGATCACCGTCGCCCCCGGTTTGATCATCTCGGCGGTGATGAATCGCGGTGAACCGATGGCCGCCACCACGATGTCGGCAGCTTTCGTCAACTCCGCGATTTCCTGGGTCTGGGAGTGGGCAACAGTGACGGTGGCGTCGATCCCCCGGGCCCCGAGGAGGAGAGCCAGGGGGCGTCCAACCAGAAAGCTTCGTCCGACTATCACCACACGCTGGGCGCGGGTGGGGATTTCGTAGTGATCGAGCAGCCTCATGACCCCTGAGGGGGTGCATGGTCGCAAGCCCGGTTGATTCAGCACCAGCCGTCCCAGGTTTTGAGGATGGAGGCCGTCGGCGTCCTTGCCGGAGTCGATGGCGTTGACCGCCGCTTCCGGGTCGAGACCATTGGGAAGCGGGAGCTGCACCAAGATCCCGTCGACTTTCGCGTCGTCGTTGAGCGAGGCGATCAGCTCCAGCAGCTTCTCTTGCGAGATGTCGGCCGGGAGTTGGTGATGTATCGAGACCATCCCCACCTCCTCGGCGTCCCTTCGCTTGCCACTCACGTAGACCCTGGAAGCGGGATCATCGCCGACTAGGACGGTGGCGAGGCCGGGAGATCGCCGCAGGGCTCTCACGCCCGAGGCAACCTCGACTTTGACCGCGGACGCCACCGCTTTGCCATCGATGATCTGTGCCGTCATCACAGTGACGCTATCAGTGGCGGAAATGGCGGCGGGGGGCGGCGACGAAAGCTAGGTCAAGCCGATCGGCCGTCGCTATGACCTGAGCGTCGTTTCGTGAGCCGGTGGGTGCCACGATGGCGGTCACTCCGGCCCCGGCCAGCAACTCGATCCCATCGGGGAAGGGGAAAAACGCGTCGGATGCGGCCACCGCTCCCGCGGCTCTCGCTCCGGCTTGCCGCAGAGCTTTCTCGACCGCTCCCACTCGGCTCTGATCGCCGGCTCCCACCCCGACGGCGGCGCCGTCCTTGACAATGACCACCGCATTCGACTTGGTGTGACTGGCGACCGTGAATGCCAGGCGGAGATTTTCCTCTTCGTGATGTCCAGGCGCTCTCTGGCTCTTCGTCTCCCAGCTGGCTCCATCCTCCCAGTCACGGCCCTGCACGAGGAGTCCATCCTCGATCCGCCGAAGATCGAGGTCGTTCCCATGTGGCCTGGCGGCGCTGAGGACGCGGACGCCTTCCTTGATCGCCCCGAGGTCCCAGACCTCGGGGGCTACCACCACCTCGACGAATTTCTCCGAGATGGCGGCGGCCGTTTCCTCGTCGAGGGGACTGTTGAGGGCAATTACGCCGCCGAAGGCTGAAAGGGGGTCGCATTCCCAGGCGCGGATGAAGGCCTCGACCAGCTTGGGGGCGATCGCAACACCGCAGGGATTGGCGTGCTTGACGATCGCCACCCCGGGCGAATCGATCTCAGACACCAGCCGCCAGGCCGCTTCGGCGTCGTAGATGTTGTTGAAGGAGAGAGGCTTCCCCTGCACCAGCCTCCCCTGTTGCCACCAAGGCGACGAACCGACTTGGCGATAGAGGGCCGCGGGCTGGTGCGGGTTCTCGCCGTATCGGAGATCGAGCACTTTTTCCAGGGGAAGCACGATCCGCTCCGGGAGGCGGCCCTCTTCGTGCTCGAACCAGTTGAGAATGGCGGCGTCATAACTGGCGGTGCGGAAAAAGGCGGCGTGAGCGAGATCGTGACGGGTCTCTCCCGCCAGTCCGCCGGTGCGAACCTCGGAGAGGACCAATGAATATTGCTCGGGGTCGGTGACTACGCCCACGGATTCGTGGTTCTTGGCGGCAGCCCGGATCAAAGTCACGCCTCCGATATCGATCTGCTCGATTGCTTCGGCGTCGGTGGTGGAAGATTCGGCCACCGTCTTTTCGAACGGATAGAGATTGCACACCACCAATTCGAAGGGGGCGATCCGGTTGGCCTCAAGATCGGCTTGATGAGATGGGTCCTGGCGCCGGGCGAGGATCCCGGCGTGGATGCGGGGGTGAAGAGTCTTCACCCTCCCGCCCAGCATCTCGGCAGCTCCGGTGACATCGGAAACAAGTGTCACCGCGATGCCGGCCTCGGCGAGCGCTTCAGCCGTGCCACCCGAACTGACGATCTCGACTCCGCTCTCCGAAAGCCCTCGACAGAACTCGATCAATCCGGCCTTGTCCCAGACCGAGACCAGGGCTCTCTTCACCGGGACGAGATCTAGGTCCATGTCACCGAGCGACCGTTCACCACGAGGCGGCCCTCCAGCAATGCTTCCACCACTCGCGGGTATAGCTGGTGTTCTTCTTTCTGGATGCGGGCGTGAAGTGACTCGGGGGTGTCATCGGTGAGCACCGGCACGGCATGTTGGGCGATGATCGGACCATGGTCGACGAATTCGTCGACAAAGTGGACCGTCACTCCCGTGATCTTTACCCCGGCGGCGAGAGCCTGTGAGACGGCGTCGCGCCCAGGGAAAGCCGGAAGGAGGGACGGATGGATGTTGACGATCCGATTCGGCATGGTTCGCGGGGCGGCGGGACCGAGGATCCGCATGAACCCCGCCAGAACCAGGGTCTCCACTCCGTGGGACCGGGCCAGATCCAAGATGCTGGCGGTGAAAGTGGCGCGGTCTCCTTCGAACGCAATGGTTTCGGCCGGGATCTTCATCCTCCGCGCCCTTTCTAGGGCACCGCATTCGAGGTCAGCGATAACAACGGTGGGCTTGGGGATCTTCGCTTCGATGAGAGCCTGCAAGTTGGAGCCAGACCCGCTCGCCAGCACCGCATAGCGATCTCCCCACATTCGGGCTGCGACCCTAGCTGACTAGGGTC
>DATBKE010000146.1:0-15630 GCA_036556085.1 Acidimicrobiia bacterium
ACGGCCGCCCGGTGATTCATAACTACGGGCACGGCGGGCAAGGCTTCTTGCTGTCTTGGGGATGCGCGGATGAAGTCGTGCGTCTGGTTCAGTCGGAGGTCGAGCGCTGATGGCGCATCGCCCAGACGATGCGAACCGCCGAGGCGATCAGAAGGACGGCGAATAGAACCGCCGAGAGAGTGGGGTCGAGGCGCACAGCCAGCAACGAGAACAGAAATGAGGTCACGATCCCGGCGCCGCCCACAGTCAATCCGGTACGGAGATCAGCGGTGCCGTGGCGAACATTCTGGATGCTGCCCACGATCGCGGTCGGGACGATTACCGCCAGAGACGTCCCCTTTGCCAGAGCGCTCGGAATCGAGAAGAGGACGTTCTGGGCCGGCACCATTATCACTCCGCCTCCGACTCCCATCAGGCCCGCCAGCGCTCCGGTGAAGATGCCGAGGGCAATGAGACCGAGAGCCATCGGTAAGTCGATCGGCAGGTGTCCGGATCCCTCCTCGATGTCAAAAACCATGCGGAGAGCGGTCAGAATGAGCAACCCGGCGAACGAACCCTGGAGGATCCTGATCGGAAGGCTGCGGAGCAACTTGGTCCCGATGACCGTTCCGGCAATCGATCCCAGGAGTAGGAGCAGAGCCACCACCCAGTCAACGCTTTGGCTCATTGCATAGCCGATCATCCCCGCCAGACCCATCGGGGCGACTGCCACGAGCGAGGTGCCCTGGGCACGTCGTTGGTCCATCTTCAGAAACGACACCAGCCCCGGGACGACAATGATGCCGCCACCAACCCCGAAGAGTCCCGAGAGGATGCCAGCAAAGACCCCGATGCCAATCGCCATTCCCACCGAGCTTTCCGACCGGATAGCCGTGGCGCGAGCACTCTCACTCATAGACCGTCATCCCTCTGACCTGGTGGACCGGCTCAGCGGAACCAGCAGGCGGCGACGTTACCCGCCCCTTTGTCCTCCAAGGGAGGTTCCTCGGATCGACAGCGGTCCTCGACAATCGGACACCGGGTATGGAACCGGCACCCCGGTGGGGGGCTGATCGGATTTGGGATCTCTCCCGTCAAAGGAACCCGTCGACGCTCACGTTGCAAAACCGGGTCGGGTATCGGTACGGCCGAAAGTAGAGCCTCCGTATACGGGTGAGTGGGACGGTCGTAAATCGCATCCCGGTCGGAGAGTTCCACCAGCTTGCCCGAGTACATGACCGCGATCCGGTCAGAAAGGTGACGGACAACCGAGAGGTCGTGGGCGATGAACAGATAGGTGAGTCCGAACTCGTCCTGAAGGTCGGCCAGCAGGTTGACGATTTGCGCCTGGATGGAGACATCAAGAGCAGACACCGGCTCGTCGGCGATGATCAGGTCGGGACGGAGGGCGAGGGCCCGGGCGATCACCACCCTTTGCCGCTGGCCGCCGCTGAAGGAGTGGGGATATCGATCGGCCGCATCCTTCGGGAGTCCGACAATTTCCAGCAGCTCCAAGACTCGCTCCGAGCAGGCCTCGGTGTTCGGCTCCAAACCATGCACGATCAGGGGTTCGGAAACAATGTCAAGGACTCGCATCCGGGGGTTGAGCGATCCATAGGGGTCTTGGAAAACCAACTGCATATGACGACGTAACTGGCGCAGCTCCTCACCTTTAACACCGGTGATCTCCTGGCCTTTGAAGACAATGCTTCCGGCAGTTATGGGAACCTTTCGGAGGATGGCCCGGCCGGTCGTTGATTTGCCGGATCCGGATTCGCCCACCAGTCCCAGGGTCTCGCCCCTTTTGATGTCGAAGGTGACACCGTCAACCGCGTGCAGCACCTGCTTCTGACGCCCCCAGAAACCCGCCCGCCCGACGGGAAAGTGGACGGTCAGTCCCTCGACTCTGAGGAGGGGCTCGGTGTCAGCTTCCGGCAGCGACTGGCGCACCGACGGTTCTGATATCGAATGCACGGTGACACGCAACCTTCCTGTTGGGGAGATGTTCGATCAGCTCGGGCGAAACCTGTACGCACATTTCGACTGCAAGCGGACAGCGAGGTGCGTAGGCGCAACCGATCGGTGGCCGAATCAGATCCGGCGGAGCCCCGGCGATGCTGACCAGTTTCGGCACCACCACATCAAGCCGGGGGGTCGAGCCTATTAGGCCCCAGGCATAAGGATGGCCGGGGTCGGAATAGATCTCCTCGGCTTTACCGGTCTCCACGATCCGGCCGGCGTACATCACCGCCAGGCGCTGGCACAGGCCAGCCACAACTCCGAGGTCGTGGGTGATCAACAGCACCGCCAGACCTAGATCGGTCTGCAGCTGCTGAATGAGTTCGAGGATCTGAGCTTGGATGGTGACGTCGAGGGCGGTGGTCGGCTCGTCGGCGATCAGCAGCTCCGGCTCGGAGGCCAGAGCCATGGCGATCGCCACCCGTTGATTCATCCCTCCGGAAAATTCGTAGGGAAACTGCCTCACCCGCTGGCGAGGAAAGGAGATACCAACCAAATCGAGCAATTCGACAGCCCGCTTGTCGGCGGAGGATCGGTCCATTCCCAAGTGATGCCCGAGTACCTCGCCGATCTGGTCGCCCACCTTCATGAGCGGGTTGAGCGATGTCATCGGGTCCTGGAAGATGATCGAGATCTCTTTGCCGCGGATCCGATCGGAATAGGCCTGCCCATCCTTCCCCAAGAGGGACTTGCCCTTCCAGCGGATGTCACCTCCGACAATCCTGCCTGGCAGTTCGATCAGCCCCATCACCGCCCGGGAAGTGACGCTCTTTCCCGAGCCCGATTCTCCCACCAGGCCGATGGTCTGACCACGATCGAGGGTAAAACTGGCCCCCCGGACCGCCTGGACCACGCCCCTCCGGGTGAAGAAGGAGACCGCCAAGTCGTCGACGGCAAGGAGGGGAACGTCGAGCGGCGAGTCAGGCACCTCGGCCGCCCGTCGTTCCCAGGCCGGCCGCAAAACGCTTCTCGCGCTCGTGTGGATCGGCGACGATGCGCAGCCAGCTGGCGAAGAGATTGGCACCAAGCACGGTGACGGCGATGGCGATGCCGGGGAATGTCACCAGCCACCAAGCATTGAACACGTACTCCCTACCGATCGCCACATCGAGGCCCCAGGACATCTCGGGCGGCTGGATTCCAAGGCCGAGGAACGAAAGCGCCGCCTCGGCCAGGATGGCGCTCGCGAACTCCAGTACGGCCAGCGTCAAAAGAGGCGCCGCCAGGTTGGGCAGGATGTGGCGGAAGATGATTCTCTTCGGCCGCGCTCCGACGATCTCGGCTGCTTCCACGTAGGGAGTTTCTTTGGCCGAAAGCACTACACCTCGCACCAGCAGGGCATAGACCATCCAGGCGTTGATTGGAAGGATGACGATCAGCACCAGCAGGCTCGGCCGAACCACTGAGAGAATGACCAGGTACAAGAGCAATCCCGGAAAGGCGAGCTGGGTGTCAAGCCAGCGCATGATCACGCTGTCGACCCGGCCGCCGTTGTAGCCCGCCAGCAACCCCAGAACGGTGCCAACGGTCCCGGCGATAGCCACCACCCCGAGGCCGACGATCAGCGACACCCGCGAACCGAAGATGATGCGCGAGAGAACATCCCGGCCGAGGTTGTCGGTGCCGAGGGGATGTTCTAACGAGCCTCCCTCGAGCCAGAAGGGCGGATCGAGGCGGGCGGAGAGAGACTGGGCGGCGGGATCGTGGGGGGCAAGGAGCGGAGCCGATATCGCCACCAGGATGAGCGACGACATCACCAGCAGCCCAAAGAAGCCGGCCTTGTCCTTCCAGAGCTCGCCTACCACCGCGGCGAAGCGACGGGTGATGCCGGGAGTGGCGATACCAGGAGCAATTACGGTCTGAGCCATCATGCCTCCTAGGTGAGCTTGATCCGAGGGTCGATGTACTTGTAGGCCAGGTCCATGAGGATGTTGATGGTGATGATCATCAGGGCGACGACGAACACGATTGCCTGAAGGAGTATCAGGTCCTGACGGGTGATCGACTGGATGGCCAGGAAACCGAGACCGGGCCAGGCAAAGACGGTTTCCACCACCACCGAGTATCCGGCCAGGGCCCGGATTATCTCCCACCCTGTCATCGTCATGACCGGCACCGCGGCATTGCGGAAGGCATGAGCTCCGACCAAGCGGCGGAAAGGCACGTTCTTGGCTTTAACCAGTGCCACGTAGCTCTTGTTGAGCTCGTCGATCATCGCCGATCTCGTCAACATCACCAGTCGCGCGGCCGAAGGGAGGGCGAAGGTAACCGCGGGGAGCACCGCGTGCATGAGGGTGCCAGACCCGAAGATGGGAAAGATCTGAAGTTGCACGCCGAAGATCACGATCAACAGCAACCCGAGCCAGAAGTTGGGCATCGAGAGCCCAGTCAGGCTCAGGGTGACCAGGAGCCGGTCGAGAAAGCCACCCGGCTTGAGCGAGGTAAGGATCCCGAGCGGAATCGCAATGATCACTGCGAGCACCATCGATGCTCCTACCAGGAGGAGGGTGCGGGGCAGGGCTTCGAGCACGATCTCCAGCGCCGGGCGGTCTTGCCACAAGGAGTTTCCAAAATCGAATCGCAAGGCCGAGCCGATGAAGTCGAAAAACTGCACATAGAGGGGCCGGTCGAAGCCGAGTTGGGCGGCGAAGGCGGCGCGCTGCTCGGCGGTCGCCTCGAGCGGGAGCATGACCCGGACCGGGTCGCCGATGAGACGGGTGACCACGAAAACCACCACCGTGACCCCGATCACCACTATGGCTCCCTGGAGGATCCGCTTGAGTAGGAACCGCCCCATTAACGGGTCTCCTTCTTCGTAGTGTGAATCTCCCCCGAGGCTCTCCTCGGGGGAGATTCCGTGTGGTTACGCGCTTACCGTCATTTCCTTGACAAGGATCTTGGCATCGACCCGCGGCTGCCACTGGAGCCGCTCACTCATCCCGTAGACATCGTTGATGTTGAGCATGAAGAGGAAGTAAGCCTCGTCACACGCCTTCTGCACGGCCTGGTGATAGAGGCCTTCACGAGTGGCGACGTCGGTCTCAGAGCGAGCCTCATCGATCCAGCCAGCCAGCTCCGTATCCTCGTTGGAGGCTCCGATCCCATCGAGGTGGTAGTAGGCGGACAGCTGACGGTCGGCGTCGAGCAACTCGTTGGAACTGGTTACGTAGATCGCCGGCGGACGGATGTCTCCGAAAAGACGGTTTAGGTACTCATCGAATTCGAAGATCTGGACTTCAGGCTGGAGGCCCACCTCGGAAAGGAAGTTGCCGACAACCTCGACCACCTCGCGGTCTTTGAGCCACCGTCCAGCAGTCCCGATTACTTCCACCGTGGCGCCCTCGGCTCCAGCCTCGGCAATCAGCGCCCGAGCCGCGTCGGGATCGTAGGCGTAGGCCTCCAAGTCGGGGTTGTAGCCAAAGAAGGACTCACTGAGGATTTGGCATTGGTCGACGGTGGCATTCCCGCCGAACAATTCGTCAGCCATCGCTTGCTTGTCCACGGCCAGGTTCATTGCCTGGCGGACCCTGACATCGGCCGTCGCCCCTTCCATCGCGTTGATGATCAACACCGGATGCTCGAGGCCGGTGACCGAAGCCGACTGGGGGGCTGATCCCACGTCTTCGGGCTGGAGATTGGTGATCACGTCGGCATCGCCACCGATTAGAGCCGAAAGACGAGTGCCGGCCTCGGCCACGAATCGATAGGTGACTCGCGTCACGTTGCCGACGTCGTCGCCCCAATAGTCAGGATTGGCCTCGAGGGTCACATGGTCACCCCGCACCCATTCGACGAATTGGTAGGGACCGGTTCCCGCCGGGTTCTCGGCGAAGGCGGCATCACTCGAAGCTGTCGCCGGAACCATCTTCATCCAGTACATACGAGCGGGAAGGATCGGATCCGGCTCGTTGGTGAGAATGTTCACCGTGGTCTCGTCGACGGCCTCGGCTCCGGAGATCGTTGAGAAGAACGACACCTGTTCGGAAGCGAAGTCGGGGTCGATGACACGAGTGACGCTGGCAACCACGCTGTCGGCATTGAACGGCTCTCCGTTGTGGAAGGTGACTCCCTCCTGCAGTGTGAATTGCCATGTGGTCTCGTCAACCTGGGTCGGCTCTCCTGACGCCAGACCAGGCACCAATTCCCCTTCCGGGGTACGCGCCATCAGAGTTTCGTAGATGTTGTCACTCACGGCCCGCTCGTTCCCATCGTCTCTGATCTGGGGGTCGAGCGTGGTGGGCTCGCCGGCGAGGATGATCGTGATATCGGCCGATTCGGCCGGGGGCGATGTCGCCTCGGTGCCGCCACCGCTGGTCGTCGCCGGACCTCCCCCGGCGGCAGTCGTGGTTACGGTGCCCGAACTACACGCCACTAGCAGTAAACCCACAATCAGGGCCAGGGCCTCTCGTTTCGATCGCATCATCCAAAGGCTCCTTCTTTGAACGGCCCGAGCGGCCGTGGGGCTACTGTATACTGTGGACAGTATGGCCACGTCAACCGGAAATGGCCCCCTTCCGGGTGACAGACCTCAAAGACTGATGACGGGTGTTGTCCCGCTCGGTCGGGCCCACCTGCCGCTCAGCGAGCAGATTGCAGACGAAATCCGAGCAGCCATTTTGGCCGGTCGCTACAAGCCGGGCGAGCGCTTGATGGAAGAGGTGCTGGCCACCGAGTTCGGGGTTTCGCGCAACCCGGTGCGAGAGGCTCTGCGTCAGCTCAGCGTGGCCGGCTTCGTCGAGGTCGTTCCCCGGCATGGAGCCTCCGTCGCCACCCTCGGCGTGCAGTCGGTCCGCGAGCTCTTCGAGGTGCGCGCGGCCCTGGAAGCCGTGATGGCGCGGTTGGCCTCCGAAAGAATCACCCCCCATCAGATCGAGACACTCGCCGAGTTGGTCGCGGAGGGACAAAGAGCCGTCGCCGACGAAGAACTCGACGCTCTCCCCCGTCTCAACACCGCCTTTCATAACGCAATCGCTCAGGCGGCAGGCAATTCCCGACTAGTGGCTCTGAACGAGACCGTGCGCGACACCATCCAGTGGGTTTACACCCGCGCCCTCCGCCAGCGAGCCCTCGACTCTTGGAAAGAGCACGGCGAGCTGTTTGAAGCGATCCGGGCCAGAGACGCCACTCTCGCCGCCCATCTCGCTCTCGATCACATCACCCGGGCTGAGACCGCCTATCTGGCGGCAATGGCGGACAATGACGGCGGGTAGTCCGGAGCGGGTGACGTCGAGGGATCCCGGGAGAACGTCGTGGTTGGGGTTGACCGCAGTGGTGGCGACCTACCTGGCAATCAGTGTGGCCGAGTCGTTACTGGCGCCGTTGTTTCCTTCGATCGCCGAGGCGATGGATCTCGGCGTCTCCTCGGCGGGACTGACCCTCGGAGTCCTGACCGCCAGCATCGCGGTCGGGAACCTGTTCGGAGGCTGGTTGCTGAAAGTGTTTCCGCTGCGAGCCGTGGCAGTAACGAGCCTCGCCATCGCGGGCAGTGGCTGCGCCGTTGCCTCAGCCTCGGGAAGTTTCCGCCTGCTCCTTCTGTCGCAAGCCATCATCGGCCTCGGAGTGGGACTGTTCTTCGCCCCGGGACTCAAAGCCGCCGGCCTGGCCGGAGGCAATCGGCGCGGCCTGGCGATGGGTCTTTTCGGGGTCGCGTTCTCAGCGGGGCTGGCTGTAGCGGCGTTTCTGGCGTCGAGGGTCGGCGTGGCTGACTGGCGGGATGCCTTTGTCGTGGCCACCTGGGCCGCTGCATTCGGCCTCGTCGTACTGCTGGTCATAAGGCTCCCGAACTCGGCCGAGGTCCCGGGTCGGCGAGGAGGGCTCGGGGCGCTGCGATTGCCAGTGATGGTGGGAACAGTCGGCACGATCTCTCAATATGGAACGGTTGGCTTTCTCACTCTCTTTGCCGTTACTTCTTGGGGCTTTGCGCCGGCACAGGCAGCGACGATGCTGGCTATAAGCCGCGTCCTCTCGGCACCCGGAAAGATCGTGGTGGGCTCTGTCGCCGATCGGGTCGGAAGCCGGGCGACGTTGCGGGCGGTGGTCGCGGTATTGCTCGTGTCGGGCGTCGGCTGGTCGCTGGCCCCCGCCTCGATTCTCTCCACGGTGGCCGCTGTTGTTTTCGCCGCCACGGTCAGCGCCCTATTTCCGATTGCCAACCTCGTCGCCTTCGAGCGATTCGGCAACCAGGGTTCGATGCTGGGCACATATCGCTCGGCGCAAATCGCGGTCGGATCGCTGGCCGCTTTCCTGATTGGAATATTGGCGGAGAGCCAGGGCCTGCGGACAGTGCTCACCGCATGTGTGCTGATACCGGCCGTGCTGCTTGTCCCGCTGCGCGAATCGTTTTCCGTCACCTGATGCTCTACCTCACCGATTCCGACGTCGCCCAACTCCTCACGCCCGAATTGGCCGCAGATGCCATCGAGAAGGCCTTTCGCTCCCTCGCCAACGGTTCTGCGGCCGTCCAGGAGCGGGTTCGTACCATCACGTCGGCGGGCAAGCTGAGCACGCTTGGGGGAGTGATTCCCGAGGATGACCGGGCCGGGGCGAAGGTCTACCCGACAACCAAAGATGGCCGCTTTGGCTTCCTGGTCCTTCTCTTCGAACTCTCCTCCAGCGAGCCCCTGGCGATCATCAGGGGTCACGCTCTAACCGAGATTCGCACCGCCGCCACATCGGTGGTCGCGGCCCGCTACCTGGCTCCCCCCAACCCCAAGGTGCTCGTGTTGTTCGGAGCCGGTCGTCAAGCTTTTTCTCACGCCCAGGCATTCGCCCGTCAATTTGACCTCGCAGAAATCCGCGTGATCAATCGGCGGCCCGCCGACCAGGTCGTCGGGCGGATCGAGCAGACGACCGGCGTATCCACGGTTCAAGTGGACGGGGAAGCATTCGACGACGCCCAGCTGATCGTCACCGCTACCCGGTCGACCGAGGCGCTGTTCGATGGCAAGCGCCTTCCCCGAAGCTGTCATATCACCGCGGTAGGCGCGACCACACCGCAAAGCCGCGAGCTTGATAACGAAACTATCAATCGAGCAGAGACGATCGCGGTCGAGTCGATCAAGCAAGCCCGAATCGAGGCCGGGGATCTGTTGCTGGCCGACGAGGGTCGGGTTTGGGAAAGAGTTGTGGAGCTAGCCGACGTGATTTCGGATCCACCCCAGGTACGGTCCGAGGGGGTTACTTTGTTCAAGTCCCTCGGCCTCGGTCTCGAGGACGTCGCAGTTGCCGACGCTGTTTACCGAGAAGCCCGCCTCAGGTCTTACGGATCGTCGCTAGAGGCTTAGGCATGGGTGGATTGATCTCGGGAACGAGGGGGATCCTGGCTGAGCAATCGACCGGGCGAGGCGTTGAGGGAGTCGTCCTGGCCGCAGCTCCGATGGCCGCTGCTCTCGGAGCTGAATCTCTCCGCCAGGGCGGTAATGCCTTTGACGCGGTCGTCACTGCGGCCCTGGCTGAAACGGTCTTGCTCCCACCCAAATGTGGTCTGGCCGGCGACCTCGTCGCGCTCCGGCTCCGGTCAGGAGCGTCGGAACCAGAGGCCCTCCTGGCCATCGGCGGGGCTCCGCGTCGTTTGGCCAAGGTCGCCGAAAGAGGGGAACTGAAGCCCACCGGTCCCACATCGGTGGGTGTTCCTGGAGCCCCGGCCGGATACGACCTCCTTGCCTCCGAGGGCGTGCTCGGCCGCAGTCGGCTGGCCGCACCAGCGATCCGACTCGCAAAGGGAGGATTCCCCTGGGCCCAGATCTGCACCGCCCTGGCGCAGGAATCAGCTGACTTGGTGGAACGTCACAACCCGGAAGGCACGGTCTACTTCCCCCAAGGCCTCCCTTTCTCCCCCGGTCAAGTCGTTCGCCTACCGGGGATGGCGAGCTTGCTCGAAGAATGGGTGCGGCGAGGGAGAGAGCTTTTCTGGGGTGGCATCGGCGAGATCGTGGCCGGTTCGGTGATTCGGCGCGGTGGCGTTCTCGAAGCGGATGATTTTCGATCGGTAAGAGCGAGCTGGGAACCACCGGAATCCGGGTCTATCGGGGATATGCGCTTGTGGGTCACCCCGGCACCGACTCACGGTCCGTCGCTGATCGAGGCGGTCGCCGAGAGCCGACCCGGAGACGGTCCCGGTGTGCTCTGGGATCGGATCCAGAAGGTCATCGCCAGTCGCGGCTCCTTTCTTTCTGATCCCTCAGGAACTTCAATGGTCAGTGCCGCCGATGCCGCCGGCAACGTAGTCGTGGTGATCCACTCCAATTCCTTTCCTCGCTTCGGGAGCGGGTTGGTGGTGGATGAATTCGACCTAATCCTCAACAACCGACCGGGACGTGGGTTTACCGCGGAGGTGGGTCATCCCAACTTCCCCGCTCCCGGAAAACGACCGGCCACCACTCTTCATACGTGGGCAATCGGCGACACCGAGCCTCAGTTCCTTGGCGGCACGCCCGGCGGAGAAAATCAGATGCCGTGGAACGCCCAGACCCTCACTCAGATAGTTTCCGGAGAAGTCCTTCCTGGGGCCTTGGTGGTATCACCCAGGTGGGAGCTGCTCGCAGACGGGGGTGCAGCGATCGAGGAGGGGTTTGACGCTCAGGGCATCGAAGAGCTTGGTGCCCGCGCTCATGCCGAGGTAGTACCGCCGTTCGATTTGCGATGCGCGCAACAGGTCATCGTTCGCCCCCAACCCGGAGAAGTCATCGTGGGGGCGGTCGACCCCCGCACGGGTGGAGCGGCAGTAGGCGTATAGGGGTCGCCCCCACCCCCGCCAAGACTCGCTGCGTCGCTAGGCCCCCAGCCCCCTCCGTCGCCTTCGGCGACACCTCCCCCCAACACTCGCTGTTCGTTGGTAGAGGAAACTCAAACGAGGATTCGTTCGTTCAGGGAGGAATAGCTGCTATTCGGAGGCGAGCTTCTTGATGGCCTCCATCAGCATGATGTGCTTGCGTGTGTCGAGCCGCATTGCCTCCACGAGCGAGGACCACCAAGCGGTGTCGACCACCTCGGTGACGATCCTTTCCAGTTCCTTGAGCTCTCGCTCATCGTCTTGTTCCATCTTCAGCAACTGATCGGTCAACTCGACCAGGTGCTCGCGCTCATCTCCGACGCCCACCGCCGCCTTGGTTCCGATCCGGCTCTCGATGTCCTCTCGCCCCGAGTGCTCGGATCGCATCCAGTGAATCATGTCCTGAAAAAGCCGGTGATGGCGAACCTCGTCATCGATCACCATCTGGATCAGGAAGCGCACCCGGTCGCTCTTGGTTTCCTCCGCCAAGTGAGCGTAGGAACGAAGTGCTTCTCGCTCGGTGTCCATATGCTCCTGCAAATAGTGCGTGAGCTGTTGTGCCCAAAGGTCGATGTCAACCAATTCGAAGCCTCCTTGTCTACGAACCCATGAACACGGTGCGCTGTTGCGTGTAGAAATCCATCACGGTTGGTCCCAGCTGTTCTTTATGAGTACCCGTACCTGACATCTTGATCCCTCCGAATGGGGCCGAAAGGGATGTCCCGATCGTGGGCCGGTTGATGCGCACCACTCCGGCTTGAGACTCGCGGGCAAAACGCTGGGCACTGGCGAGGTCGGTGGTGCAGATGGCGGCGGTCAACCCATACTCGGTGTCGTTGGCCCGGGAGATGGCTTCGTCGACAGAGCCGACACGCTCGAATCCGATCACCGGACCAAAGACCTCAGTGCACGAAATGTCCATGTTCGGCGTCACGTCCGCCAAGATCGTCGGGGGGAAAAACCAGCCATCGTCGAAAGCGTCTCCAACCAGCCGACGACCGCCAAGGACGAGGCGAGCTCCCCCTGCGACCGCGCTGTCAACCACCGCTGCCATGTTGTCGACGGCCCGCTGATCGATCAGAGGACCCATATCGACCCCGTCGCTCAGCCCCGGCCCCACCCGCAGCTTGGCTGCGGCCTGGGCCACCAGGTCCAAGACCTGGTCGTGAATTCCATCCTCCACAATCACCCGTCCGGCCCCCGTGCAAGCCTGACCGCTAAGAGCGAACGAGGATCGCACGATCACCGAGGCAGCACGCTCGGGATCGGCATCGTCGAGTACTACCACCGGATTGTTTCCCCCCAGCTCGAGCTGGGCGCGCCGGCCCAGACCGAGGGCGGCATGGATCTTCTTCCCGACCGCGGTCGAGCCCGTGAAGGTGATCGCTTTGACTCTCTCGTCGCCCACGACCAAACCGCCCGCGCCGAAGCCATGGACGACGTTCACGACTCCCTGAGGCAGGCCGGCAGCGTCAAGGGATCCAGCCAGACGCTCGCCCATCAGAGGCGTCATCGACGAGGGCTTGAAGACGACTGTGTTACCGGCCGCCAATGCCGGTCCCAGCTTGCGCGAGGCCAGACTCAGAGGAAAGTTCCAGGGGGTGATAACTCCCACGACACCAATCGGGTCGAGCATGGTGAGCACCGAAACCGACGGGTCGTCGGTGGAGAACGTGGTTCCCTGCAGCCGCAGCGCCTCCCCGGCGTAAAGCCGAAAGTTCTCTGCCGAGCGCTTGACCTCGTTGCGGGCGTCGGCGAAGGGCTTTCCCATCTCAGCCACCATCTCGCGGGCGACCTCATCAGCCTGTTGGTCGAGGATCGCCGCGGCCTTGTAGAGGAAGGAAGCCCGCACAGGGGGGGCCGTCGCCGCCCACCCCGACCGAGCCCGCTCAGCGGCGGTGACTGCCGCCTCGACATCGGCCGGCTCCGAATCGGGGGCGATCGTGGTGACGATCTTCGACGCCGCCGGGTTGCGAACCTCGAATGTTGTGCCCCCCGCGGAGGAAACGAGATCACCGCCGATGCGGTTGTGAACCGATACCGGAGCGGCGATGGCCGTGGTCACGTCTCCCACTTCGAATAGTCGGCGGATTTGCCGAGATGGGCCATCAAAGCATCGATCCCGGCCTTGCAGCACGCTATATCTTGCTCACCGTTACCGCCGCTGGCCGATATCGCTCCGACCACCTCCCCGTCTACCTCGATGGGCCAACCACCGACAAAAATCGTGAACTTCCCCTGGTGTTGGGTCATGATCCCGAAGGCTTCCTCCCCGGGAACGGCGTTCTTGTAGAAATGGGTGGGCTTGCGGTGGCCGGCAGCTGTGAAGGCCTTGTTGATGGCGATTTCCACGCTGGTCACCTTTCCACCATCGAGCCGCCGGACCGCGATCGGGTAGCCACCGGCGTCAGCGACACAGAGCACCTCCGGAACACCCTGTTCCTCGGCGGCCTTTTGCGCGGCGTCCAGCATCAGATTGGCTTCGGCCAAGGTCAGTTGTTGCACGGTCCGCATCTAGTTCCTCCGCCTCAGGGGGGTTTGATTTGCATAAAGTATACAAATCAGCCAAATGGCTGCCGGCCAGGGGTGTGAGGGTTTTTAGCGCCTAACTCAACGTGGCGCGGAATCGCGGCGGTTTGACGACCTCTGCTCCAGCATGTCCAAGAACGCCTGGGCGGAATCGTGGACATGGGCCCGGGTGATCGCCTCGGCCGCGTCTTCGTCCCCCTCCCGAATCACATCCAGAATCCGAATGTGCTCTGGCCAGGAAATAGGCGCCCGGGCACGAACCTGGGTGTTGAAAATCCACTCGATCTTGGCCGGGAGATTGGCGACCAATTCGTATAAGTACTGATTGCCCGAAGCCTCGGCGAGGGCGACATGGAACGCCTGATGAAGGTCGGGCATTGCGTCACGATCGCCGGCCTTGACCGCCCGCCGTCCACTGGCAAGGACTTCTTTCAGCGAATCCAGCGATTCGCGATGGCGCCGCCGAGCCGCCAGTCGGGCGGCCAATCCCTCGAGGATGCTGCGGACCTCAAAAAGCTCGACCGCTTCCTCGGGGGAAACCAGGGCAACCGACGCCCCCCGACGCGGCACCAGGTCGACAAAGCCTTCCGCCTCGAGGAGGCTTAGGGCCTCCCGCACCGGCATTCGGGAAACACCGAGTTTCGACGCCAGCTCGTCTTCCACCAGGCGGTCTCCCGGTTCGATGGTCCCGGCCAGGATCCAACTCCGAATCTCATCGGCCACCGAAGACCGAAGCGAGCGATGTCGTTTGCCTAGTGCTTCCATGAACAGACCCCCGTTTTCGATGGTAGGACCCGGCCGTTTCCCATCCCGGTATCGCCCTCCAGAGCCGGATTCTGTTTGACTTCCCAAACTGTATACGGTATACAAAAGACCCGACTAGAAGGAGAGGTTTGTGGGAGAACTGCTCAGCAAAGACGAGTTCCGGGTAGCCCTCAAGGACGCGATGAAAGGGCGAGAAGCAAAGGATGCCTCCTTCAGCATGGCTTGGTCGGGAGGCGATCTCAAGCGGCACCACTTTGCCCGATGGGCCGAAAATCATTTTCACTACGTGGGACCGTTCGCCGACTACCTCGGATACATCTATGGCAACGCCCCCGACTCAGCCACCGACGCCAAAGACTTTCTCTTGCAGAACATGTATGAGGAAGAGCTGGCGGACATTCGTCACACCGACTTATTGGTCCGATTCGCCGAAGCCTGCGGCACCACCCGGGAGCGGGTGGAGGATCCTCACAACATGAACCCGGTGACGCGCGGTCTGCAGGCGTGGTGTTACGCCACCTCGATGCGTCGCAACTGGGTGGTCGCGACCGCGGCCTTGATCGTTGGTCTCGAGTCCCAGGTTCCCGATATCTACCGCCGTCAATACCCACCTCTGTTGGAGAAATACGGTTTCACCGAGGACGAGGCGGAGTTCTTCGAGCTTCATATCTCCTCGGACGAAGTTCACGGCGAGCGCGGCTATCAGATCGTCCTCAACTACGCCGATACGCCCGAGTTGCAGGAGGAATGCTTGGAGGCGGTTCGCGATGCAGCCGACATGCGTTTCTCATACACGAAGGCCTTGTTCGACTACTACGTGAAGGGCGACATGCCGAGCGTGGAAGAAGAGGACCTAGCAGGCATCGGGTCGGTCTGAAGCCCGAAGGCCCGGGACAGACCTGAAGTTCCGCTGAAGCGGGAGACGGCGTGTCCGACTGGGTGAAGGTGGCGGACCTCAAGGAGCTGCAACGCCGCAAGAAGCTCCTCGTCGACGCCAGCGGAACCGGCATCGCCCTGTTCCTTGACGACGGCTACGTCTACGCCCTCCGGGACATCTGCATTCACAAGCAAAGAAATCTCTCGAAGGGCCTTGTCTTCCAGGGCAAGGTCATTTGTCCAGGCCACCAGTGGGCTTTCGACCTCCCCACTGGCTGGGTCGACGAGTGGGGCGAATGTCAACCCACATTTCCAGTGAAGGTGGAAGGCGGAGAGGTGTACGTTGACCCCGAGCCCCGCGTCCGAACTGAGGCCCCGGTGCCAGAAGAGCGGTGGCCGGTGGGGCGCGGCGCCCAGATCGGAGAAGTGTGAGCTCGTGAACAGGAAGAGATCATGAACAGGGTGGTTCTCATCGGCGCCGGTCAGACCTCTGCCTCGGCCGCCCGCGCTTTGCGCCGGGAGGGATTCGGGGGCGAGGTCGTGATCGTCGGCGAGGAGCCTCATCCCCCATATCAACGGCCACCTCTCTCGAAGGAGTATCTCCAGGGTGCGGCGCCTCTCTCCGACGTTTGGTCGGTCGATCCCGCCTGGTACGACGAGAACAAAGTCGAGTTGCGCTTGGGCATCGAAGC
>DATBKE010000147.1:0-3912 GCA_036556085.1 Acidimicrobiia bacterium
GAAGGGCGTGGCGGGCGCTGACCATGATGCAGGTGTCGTAGTCGTAGTCGAGACCCGAGCCTTCGAGATATCCGATCAGCTCATCGCTTTCGGCTCCCGGCTGCAACCACACGTTGTTCATAAATAGTTCAGCTGCGGTCCGGGCGACCTTCAGGCCGATGGGAGCGGGAACGACGAAGTCGAGGATGTCGGGTCTTTCCGGGAGGTCGCGGAGGGTCGGATAGCAGGGGTCATCGTCGACGGTATCGCGACTGGGGTTAACGGCCAGCAACTTATAGCCCCGGGACTTGAGGTCGCGGTAAATAATCGATCCGTATTTCTCGAGATTGTCGGTGGCCCCGATCACGGCGATCATGGTTTCTCGCGACGAGAGCAGTGGTGTGAAGTCCTTGCGCACAGGCTCACCATAAAGGCCTCGAGGGTTGTCCTCGCCTTGACCTAAGCTCTCATTTCCAGATTGACGTAGGAGGTCATTCCCGTAGACGCAGTTACAACAGCCCGGCTGGCTGCCGACGCCATCGCCGATAAGAAGGGTTTCGACATCGCGTTGCTCGAGGTCGGAGACCTCTTCATCATTACCGAGGTATTCGTGATCGCCACCGGGACTTCCCGCCCTCACGTCCAAGCGCTGGCGGAAAGGGTGGAGGAACTGCTGAAGGATCACGGTCGCAAGCCTTTACGGGACGAAGGCCTTCCGGAGGCTGAATGGGTCTTGATGGACTATGGGGACTTCATGGTTCACATCTTCCAGCCGGAAGCCCGTAGTTACTACGACCTCGAGCGTCTGTGGCGGGATGCTCCCCGCCTGGAATGGATGCCGATCGCCAACTGACCTATTCAGACGAACGAGGTCCACTGGTACCCTTTAATCGCTCGGGGCTGTAGCTCAGTTGGCAGAGCGCTTGCATGGCATGCAAGAGGTCAGGGGTTCAAATCCCCTCAGCTCCACTGGATAATTCGGTCGGTTGGCTGGCCAGGGTGCCTATCGAGGTGCCCATCCTCCTCCAACACTGGCAGATCGAAGTTCGTGAGTCGCGACGAACGATTAAGCAAGCGAGTAGGTCGGCCCTAACGGTGTTAGACGTTGGGACGTCGGGGGTAGGAAGACGCCATGAATGATGAGCTGCAGAGTCTTTACGACTTGATTGAAGACCTCGACACGGCAATGATGACGACGCGACGCTCGGATGGTCACCTCCGCTCTCGCGCCATGGCAAACCAGAAACCGGCCAGCGGCGCCGATCTCTGGTTTGTCGCCGCCGAAGGCAGCGGGAAACTCGCTGATTTGGAGCAGGATCCTCACATCAATTTGTCCTATTACCGCGACAGCAACCGCGAGTGGGTGTCGGTGTCAGGAATTGCGATGATTTCCCGCGACCGAGCCAAGATCCGCGAGCTTTACCAGCCCGATTGGAAGATCTGGTTTCAGGACAACGGCGACTCGCGCAACGGCACCGCGGACGATCCTCGGATGGCCTTGATCGGGGTGACCGTTCATGCGGCCGAGTTCCTCGAGGTCGATAAGCCGCGCCCGGTGCTCTTGTTCGAGCTGGTGAAGGGCTGGTTAACAGGCACAGAGCCGGAATTCGGAGAGACCCACAAGGTAACCGAGCCTCACCGGCCGAATTCCTAGGCGCCCAGGGAGCGAAAACATTGGAGGCAGCTCGACACGCTATGTGGGTCAACCTCGCCCTGTAACTTCGTGGGGTGCAGGCGGTCAGGGGTCCGAATCCCCTCAGCTTCCTCGTCATCGCAGCCGCGCTTGTAGTGCTCGGGGCCTGCGGCGACACTGATTCTGGGAGTGCGAGCACCGGCACCACCTTCGCCCCTGATCACCCGCCACAAGGCGTTGGGGCAGTCGTCAATTGGGAAGATCCCACGAAGGTTGTCGACTTAGGAGATGGGTGGGCCATAAGAGCTTGCGAGGGAGAGGCCCCGCTCCTCTGTGTAGAACTAAGTGGGAGACAGATTGGCGTGGTAGAAGCCCTGTCATATCCCGTTTCGTCCTTCGAGGACCTCGATCCGGATGGCGATCCGAAGGAGAACCTAGACCGATTCGGTGCCGGGTTCATAAAAGCCATCGGGTCTGATCGGGCGGTGGGATGCGGGCCTGATTACGGCTTCGATCCTTTTCCTGTCGAAGACTTCGTTTTGGGAGGAACTCCCGGTGTCAGCTTCGGCTTCCTGGGAACCATGCCGAGCGGAAAACCCTCCGAGCTGAATCTGCAATATGCGACCATCGTGGGCGACCGGGTCCTGTCGATCGTCGCCATTGCTTACGACGAGGGCGGGTGTCCGGGACGTGACGAACTCAGTGGCTTCGATTCGGTCACCCTCAGAGACTTTCGCCCTCGGCTCGAGGAGGTCCTTCATGAGTCGCCGCTTCCCAACCTCGTTGAGACGCCGGTAGATGTCGGCTACTGACCAAAATCCCTCACTGGGGGCTCGAACAAACTGCCGGTTCGCTTAGGCGGATCCCGGGTAGCTGAAAGCCAATGACCGAGTCAGGTCGGCTGCTCGCGATCTACCTCCGCGACCATCGGGCCGGGGCGGTGGCAGGTCGCCGCTTGGCCTATCGACTGGCCAAGGAGAATCCGCAATGGGCGGCGCTGAGAAAGGTCGCCCAAGAGATCGCAGCGGATGAGATCAGGCTGATTGATGTGATGAATGTCCTCGGGGTATCCGAGGGAATCTTTAAGAATGTGGCGGCGGCCGCGATGGAGACGGCCGAACGCCTAAAGCCCAATGGTCGGCTGTTGGCATATTCGCCGCTGAGCCGGGTCCTCGAAATCGAGAGTCTCATATCGGGCGTAGCCGCCAAGCTCCGGCTCTGGGCTTCGCTTCGGCAGCTAGCGGGGGAAGGCGACCACCTGGCTGAGATCGATTTCGAAGAGCTCGACAGGCGGGCGTTGGATCAACTCACCGCCCTCGCCTCGCTCCACGAAAGTGCTGTCCTTCTAGCTTTTATGCCCGAAGATGGGCTTCCGAAGGGCGGCTGAGCGGTTTGAGATTCGGCGGTTTCGGGCACTACCCGGAACGCAGAAAGAAGGAGAGACCTTGGATCTAGGGACGATTGTCCTCTATATCGTTATCGGATTAGTCGTCGGGGCCCTGGCCCGTATGGTGATCCCCAATACCGGTGGCATGAGCTGGGTGCTCACCATCGTGTTGGGAATCGTCGGGGCGCTGGTCGGGGGGTGGCTGGCGGGAGCGGTTTGGCCCGACACCGAGGGCGTCGATTGGATCGCCTCGATCCTCGTGGCGGCGATCCTGGTATTCATCGCCAGCCGGATGGGTACCGCCCGAACGAGTACCTGACCCCCTTCAGACCGTCCTCGTGACTTTTCGCAAGCCACGAGGACGGTCGGGGTCGTATCCCCGGGCCACCGTCAGGTGATACGTGAAGACTTGGGCGGCCACGATGGCCGGAATGGGACTAAGCCATTCCGGCGTCGTCGGTATTTTCAACAGATGCTCGGCCGGCAGGTCTTCGCGGTCTGATATCGCAACCACGTTGGCGCCGGCCGATCTGATTTCCTCTAATAGATCCGAGATCTCCGAGAACAACGGACCATCGCTGGCTACCGCCAGCACCGCTAAACCGGGCTCGACCAAGGCCATGGGACCGTGTCGAAAGTCCGCCGACGAGAAGGGCTGGGCGACCAGGTAGGAGAGCTCGGCGATCTTGAGCGCCCACTCGTGAGCCGTGGCGTGATGAAACCCGCGGCCTATGACGACACCTCGGTCGTGACCGGCGAGGGTGGCCGCCACCTCCCGCAGTTTTGCCTCGGTGGAAAGGACCTCACCGACAATCGGAGCCAGTCGACCGAATTGCTCCGCGTGGTTTTCGTGGGCAATTGCCCCAGAAAGAAGGGCGATGGCCAGGAGCTGGCCGGTATAAGTCTTGGTGGC
>DATBKE010000148.1:0-5864 GCA_036556085.1 Acidimicrobiia bacterium
CCACAATGGCTTCGGGACGGTTGCGAGCGACGCGATCACCGTGCCAGGCCACGCTGTCTCGCCCATCTCGATAGAGGTTGCACGTGATCCGCTCTAGAGCGACGCCATAACGCTCGCTCAGGGAGGCGGACATCTCGCCGATCACTTCGAGTCCGCTCGGCGCTTCCGCACCGCCGAATGAGGCCACCAGCCGGGGGCGGGGGACCTCGACACCTCGTATCCGCTCGACCCCCTCGCGCCAGTCGAGTCCCTCCAGCACCTTGAGGAAAAGGTAATCGGGTGCGTAAGCCCATCCGGGCTGGCGATCGAGCCAGGCGCCCTTCCCCAGATCCGTGCGCTCGATACCCGAGAATGACCGATCGAAGTCGCCTGCGGGCGACGAGAACAGCGAACCTTGCATGGACCTCTCAGGCATGGTGTTTCTCGAAATAGGTGAGGATCGGTGACTCATCGTGGCGCCCGTCATGTTGTACCCGGGACGGCAGGAGCACTCACCGGGGGCGAGGATGACCTGGCTACGTTACTCCTAGTGCCTTACAACGCAGTGAGAAAGGTGGTAGTCACGCCATGAACGCAATGCCCGTAGACCTTTACCCGGCACGTCTGGAGGTCGATTATCCGGAGCGTCTCGATCGCCTCAGCACTGCCTTCCGTGTGATTTGGGTGATCCCCGTCCTGGTCGTCCTGAGTCTGCTGACGGCCAATGGCAATGAGGTAGTAACGACTGAGACGGGCCGACAGATCACCAGGAACGGTGGGGGAATCACCGGCGGGTTATTCGTAGCCACTCTGCTGATGATCCTTTTCCGGCTGAAGTACCCGCGCTGGTGGTTCGACTTTGCGTTGGAGTTGAATCGGTTCGCGACCCGAGTGGGTGCTTATCTCGCCTTGCTCACTGATAGGTATCCGTCGACAACCGACGCGCAAGCCGTCCATCTGGAACTCGACTATCCCAACGTCGAACGTGACCTAAATCGTTGGATGCCGCTCGTGAAGTGGATTCTGGCCATCCCGCACTACCTCGTCCTCATCGTGTTGGTGGTCCTGGCTCTCCTAGCTGCCGTTGTCGCCTGGTTTGCCATCCTTTTCACCGGGAACTACCCCCGAGCGCTGTTCGACTTTGTTGTGGGCGTTGGACGTTGGAGCCTGAGGGTTAGCGCCTACGCCTTTCTCCTCATCACCGACCGATATCCTCCCTTCAGCCTGCGCTGAATCGGCGTGGGAGACCTCTACACCAAGCTCGAGGAAGCCGCCGCGGCTATTCGCCGCCGAACCGGCCATGACGCCCACGACCTGGTGGTTGTACTTGGCTCGGGGCTGGGCGATTACGGGCGAACGCTCGAGAGAAGCCAGGCTCTGCCATATGGCGAACTCGGCTTTCCGATCCCGCAAGCGGTCGGGCACAGAGGCACTGCCTACTCTGCGCAAGTCGGCGACCGCCGCGTATTGCTGTTGGCTGGTCGAGTTCACGCCTACGAGGGGTTGGAGATGGAAGCAGTGACTTTTCCGGTGCGGGCGGCGATCCTCGCCGGCGCCCGGAAGGTGGTGTTGACCAACGCCGCTGGCGGTTGCGCAGACAACATCTCACCGGGCGACCTGGTTCTCATTACCGATCACCTCAATATGAGCGGTATCAGCCCTCTGCTCGGTGCGAACGACGAGCGCCTCGGACCTCGCTTTCCGGATATGACCGACGTCTACACACCCGAATTGCGAGCCACGGCCCACGCAGCCGCGGCAGTTGTCGGCCAGGAACTGAAGGAGGCGGTCTACTTTTGGTGGCACGGCCCCATGTTTGAGACCCCGGCCGAGGTTCGTATGGCCCGGATGCTCGGCGCTGGGTTGGTTGGAATGTCAACCGTTCCCGAGGCAACCGCGGCCCGGCACATGGGTGCAGAGGTGCTCGGACTCTCTCTGTGCACCAATCGTGCAGCGGGATTGTCCGCCGGCCGGCTGAATGCCGATGAGGTGATCGAGGTCGCCACCGCCGCCGCCGGTCGGGTCCGCGCTCTCTTCAACGAACTCCTGCCCGCCCTCTAGGGTCAACGGGTCGTCTCATCGGAGGCTCCGGAATACTGCTGTTCGGAGACATCTCGCCTGTCCCAAACCGTTGCGCCTCCACTGGTGACCGACAGATGCATCATGTGCGACGTCGGGCTGGCGCCGTGCCAGTGACGTTCGCCGGCCGGGGTATAGACCACATCTCCAGCGGCGATCTCCTTGATACCGCCCTCGGCGTCACCTACGCGCCCCACTCCTGAAGCCACATACAGCACCTGCCCCTCCGGGTGCGAGTGCCAGAAAGTGCGCGCGCCTGGTTCGAACATGACTCCGATGACCGTCACCGGGCGATCGGAATCGCGGGACATGGGAGTAGACCACACCTTCCCGGTAAAGGTTTCCGCCGATCCGGGGCTCCACTCGAGTCGACTTCCAGGGGTGTGCTCCATCAATACTCCTCAAGTCCGATTTCGTCGAGTATTGCGCTGAAACTCACGGTGGGCCAGCAGGAGTTGGTCTGGCGACTTATCGTCTGGTCATGTCCTTCGCCACCCTGGGAGAGCTCAACTGGCTCGCCGTCGTCGTCGCCACGGTTGTCTATTACGGGCTCGGCGCCCTCTGGTATTCCCGCGGCGTTTTCGGCGACCGCTGGGCGAAATCGATCGGGTGGAACGCGGCGGAGGCGACGCCGCCGGCTTCGGCCGCCTTCTACATCCTGCCCTTCTTTGGCTACCTGCTAATCGCCATCGCCATCGCCATGTTGGCGGTCGCCACCGGTAGCGATACGTTCGTCGAAGGTCTGACCTTGGGGCTTGTCCTCGGAGTCCTCTTTGCCGGGTCGATCTTTTTCACGACTGCCAAGTTCGAGCCCACCAAACCCGAGCCAATGAATTGGTTCCTCATCTCCGGCGGGTATGCCGCCGTCGGAATCGTGATGGCGGCGATCATCCTCTCCGTCTGGCGCTGACGCCGGGAGGTCAGGATCCTTCGGCGAGTGCGGGTTCTTTCGGATCCTCCACGAATTCCGGATTGAGCAATTCGATGACGCCGCTGATTTCAAAGAGACGACGCAGGCTGGTTGGGAGTACGAGTCGCATCCGCACGCCATCCTCCTTGAGACGGGCATGAGCAGTAATGAGCAGGCTGATTCCGACTGAGTCCACCATCTCAACGCGGCTGAGATCAAGAGTCACCTGCGGAGCCCGGCCCTGACGTGCTCCCAGGATCCTGTGGCGCAGTGCGCCCGAGGAAGCGAGATCGAGATCGCCTTCGAACCGAATCCGCTCCTCGCCCTCTACTGATACTGGCGGCGTATCGCGTTCTGCCGAGGATTCGGATTCAGAATTGAAACCGGACCAGGGCATCGGCCGCTGTCCGTGGTCGACCTGCCGCGTGAACTCGCCCAGGGACCACTTACGTAACGAGACCAGCTCGGGCGGAGTGGCCAATGTGAGGAGCCCTTCTCCCTCCCGGCAGAATTCGTCTACGGCGTCGAGCATCTCGTCCAGTCGTCTGGCAGCGGCTACCGCTTCCGATGGGACCTTGTACACCAGATCGACTTGATGCTCGCCCCGCTCCGCCGCGGCAAAAAGCTCTTGGCGGGCCGGATCACCGACACCGGCGAACCTGAGATCAAGCTCTTCGAGGAGCCCGGAGAGCTGGTGGGGCACCGAGCCTCTCGGCAAATCAGCCTTGACGATGTCGAACTCCCGCTGGATCGCCTCGTAGTGGGCCGAGGCCCGGCGCCAGAGTTCGATCGGCATCTCGAGCAGGTGGACTTCGACCGTCGGTTGAGACTCGCTCACGCGACTTCCCGTTCCAACTCGAACCAGACCGTCTTTCCTTCCGGTTCCTCCGCCACCCCCCAGCGGTCGGACAGGGCTTCGACGATGTGAAGCCCACGGCCGGTGGGCTGGTGGTCCTGAAAGTCACGTTGGACGGGGAGTGCCGCGCTGTTGTCGCGAACGGCCACCCGGATGGTTTGGCCCTTGAGAAATACCGTCACCACAAAAGTGGTCCGGGCATGCAGGATGGCATTTGTCACCACCTCCGAGACCACAGTGGCCAGCCGGAGATTGTTCTCGGCATCGTCGCTCCAACCCGCGGCGAGAACGAATGCGCGTGCGGCCGAGGCGGATCGAGACTCGGGGGGAAAACGTCGCTCGAAGCTTCCGGGGAGGTTCCGTTCTAGGGGCGCGGTTCTAGGCATTCGATACAGAAGCCATGCTACGGATAGATACCTCATCTGAATGTGATTCAAACGCCTGATCGGCGGCCTCGGTAACGGGCTGGGCGCCCACGATCCGGATCGCGATCAAGATGACGTCGTCGCGCACGTTGGGAACCATCGAGCGGAACTCCTCGAGCGCTCGGTCGACGTAGGCCTGGAGAGGCTCGTCGCTCATGCAGCGACCCAGCGATACGACCGTCTCCGGTGGAGGGAGCTCGCGCCGGGAGATCCCATCGGTGTATAGAACGAGAACATCTCCTGGCTGAAGCTCGAACGACTCGGGGTGGGGGTCGAGGGTTTCGAGTATTCCTGCTGGGGGGCATGGCTTACCCAAAAAGGACAGGCTGCCGTCGGCGCGATACAACAACGGCGGGGGATGCCCTGCGAGGCTCACGGTGGCGTTGAAACGGTCGCCATGTCGATCCAGCAAAACGTATGCGACCGTGCACATTCGAGGCTCCTGCTCGGTGAGCATCGTCCGATTGAAGTGACCGATCACCACGGAGGGCCCCGGTTCGAGCAGGATTGCCGTTCGCAGGGCGGATCGCGCCACCGAAACGGCCGCGGCCGCGGCAACCCCCTTTCCTTCGATATCGCCGACGACGATCCCATAGCGGCGGTCGTCAATCTCGACGAAATCGAAAAAGTCGCCTCCGACCTGCCCGATGTGAGCCAGAGGCTCGTAGCGGGCTGCGATCTCGAGGCCGGGAATGCCGGGGAGGGAAGACGGAACGAGTCCCCTCCGGAGCGCCTCGGCTGTCTCGTGTTCACGCTGGTATGCCCTCGAATTCGTCAAGGCCACACCTACTCGATCGGCGATGGCATCAATCAAGGCGAGGTCGTCGCTGTCGAATTGCGGGTCGGCGTGGGTTCGCATCAAGGTCATGGTTCCCAGAGCGGCACCGGGGGGGCCAAGCGGGACACACACGATCGATCTCACTTGCAGTCGCTCGATTAGGTCAGCGATCCCGTGGCCGAATCTCTCCTCGGCCCGTTCCAGCAGTTCCTCTTTGATCTCGGCGATGTACGCCCGGCGACCGGTGGCCAAGACCTCGGCTTGAATACGTTCCGATGTGATCTCGATCCCGGTTGAATCGCCGATGTCGAATAGCTTTCCTCCTTCATCCGGTTCTGTGGAGGCATTTGCTGCGGGTACGAGCCGGTCGGAATCATTGAGGACACGGAATCCACACCAGGAGGCCAGTTCGGGAACCAGCATTTCAGCCAAAGCGGGGAAATCGGGCCCATCCGCCAGCTGGGTCCCGCTCAGAATCGTGGTGACCCTTTGCAGGATGTTCTCAACTTCCTGTTGCCTGACATGCTCGGAGATGTCGAGGAAGAAGTTGATCACCCACACCACCTCGCGGGCATCGTTTTTGATCGGGCTGGCGTTGACCCTAGACCAGCTGGTCCTGCCGGAGCCCTTAAGGCGATAGCCCACTGTGATTTCATCGGCCATCTGGCCTTTGAGCACGCGACGGCCCGGAAGGGTCTCGAGGTCGAGCGGCTTTCCGCTTTCATCGACCATCTCGAAGCGACCGACCAGTTCGCTCACAGGCGTACTCGCCGCCTCCGCGCCGGTGGCGAATCCGAGCATCTCCCCAGCGCGGTCGTTGGCGTAGACCAAGGCACC
>DATBKE010000149.1:0-1684 GCA_036556085.1 Acidimicrobiia bacterium
GCAACACCCTCTGACTGCTTGTGGGCACGTGGTTTCAGGTACTGTTTCACTCCCCTCATCGGGGTGCTTTTCACCTTTCCCTCACGGTACTCGTTCGCTATCGGTCGCCAAGAGTATTTAGCCTTGGACGGTGGTCCGCCCGGGTTCCCACATGAGAGACCTTCCACGTGGTACTCAGGTGGCCGATCACGGAGCTCGATCGCTTTCGCCTACGGGGCTGTCACCCTCTCTGGCGTGCCGTTCCAGGCATCCTCGACTAGCGATCGAGTTTCTGACTCCGCAGGGGCCTTGCCGGGCCCCAATGATCTGCTCCTACAACCCCAACTCAGAAACGGCGGCAACCTATCGCGCTGAGTTGGTTTGGACTATTCCCGTTTCGCTCGCCACTACTCAGGGAATGTTCTCTTTTCCTCCGGCTACTGAGATGTTTCAGTTCGCCGGCTTACCTCCACCTGGCCTATTTGATTCAGCCAGGGGTGAGCTGGACTTCTCCAGCCGGGTTTCCCCATTCGGACATCTCCGGATCGATGTCTGCTCGCGACTCCCCGGAGCTTTTCGCAGCCTGCCACGTCCTTCATCGGCTCTTGGCGCCAAGGCATCCACCTCGTGCCCTGTGTAGCTTGACCCCCTCAGCGTCCTGACCCAGCGGTCACGGACGGAGGGAATCGATATCGGAATTTCTTTGACAACACGGCGAAATCGAAGATCTTGACTTCTCTTTCTGCCGATCACTATTCCAGTTGGTAAGGTGCCCGCCCCGCACGAGTGCGAGGCTCAGGGTCGCAACGACCCCCAGCGATCCGCTGGTCGGTGGCCTCCTGGTGGAAGGACACGGATCAGGGGAGCTCTGGACGCGCGAGGCCTTGGCGAGGGTGGTGGAGACGAGGAGACTCGAACTCCTGACCCTCTCCTTGCAAAGGAGATGCTCTACCAGCTGAGCTACGTCCCCCAAGTCCCGAGACGGGAGTGGTGGGCGTTTCTGGACTCGAACCAGAGACCTCTGCCTTATCAGGGCAGTGCTCTAACCAGCTGAGCTAAACGCCCCCCGGACGATGCATCTGCCCGCCCATCCGGCGTTGCCGCCTCGGCCCACCGCCTCACGTACCTTTCGTACGCTCGGCGTCGGGCCTCGTCGGCGCCTTGGCTGGCCAGGCATCTGCCTCGCCGAAGTCCATGCCGGACGTCGACGTCGCCGGTCGCTCGTCACCCGCAAATTCGCCCCGGCCGGAATGACCCAGACGGGGCGACGCGGGCGGCTGCGCCCTTGACCCTAGAAGAGTGGCAGGGATCCTTCGAGCACGGATGCTCGAGCGATTTCGGTGTTTCTCGCCAGGTCGCGATCGACCTCCGGCGCCCTCGCGGGCCCCGGCGCTCCCCACCTGGCTGGAGGAAAGCGAATCGGTCGTGCGATCAACCTGGGAGCCATCAACGCCCCGACCCCACCGAAGGATCGAGACTCGGTTCTCCCTAGAAAGGAGGTGATCCAGCCGCACCTTCCGGTACGGCTACCTTGTTACGACTTCGTCCCAATCACCGACCCCACCTTCGACGGCTGCCTCCTTGCGGTTGGCGCGCCGGCTTCGGGTGTTGCCAGCTTTCATGACGTGACGGGCGGTGTGTACAAGGCCCGGGAACATATTCACCGCCGTATGCTGACCGGCGGTTACTAGCAACTCCGGCTTCA
>DATBKE010000150.1:0-12799 GCA_036556085.1 Acidimicrobiia bacterium
CCGCAGTTGGAACAGGACCCCATCGAGATGACGTACTTGGGCTCGGGCATCTGGTCGTAGAGGCGCCGAATGGCCGGAGCCATTTTGTCGGTGACGGTCCCCGCCACCACCATCAGATCAGCCTGACGAGGCGAGGCGGGGAGGGGAATGATCCCAAAGCGCATGAAGTCGTAGCGCGGGCCTGAGGCGGCCATAAGCTCGATGGCGCAGCAGGCCAGGCCGAACTGGAAGAGCCACAGCGAATAGGAACGCGACCAGTTGAGCAGCCAGGTGACGGGCTTGGGCGTTCCGAATTTCTGCGCTACTCCCACTTCAACACCCCCTTGCGCACGGCATAGACGAGGCCGAGGAGCAGGATGAGGATGAAGGCCCCAATCTCGATGAGGCCGAACCAGCCAAATCTGCCCGCCTCGAGCGCCCAGGGGAAGATGAAGACCGCTTCGACGTCGAATATGACGAACAGCAGTCCGAAGATGTAATAACGGACGTAAGTCTGGCTCCAGCCGCTCCCCACCGGGTCGACCCCGCATTCATATGTCGAAGCCTTGGCGGCGCTGGGCTTGTTGGGCCGCAGAATCGAGGCGACCCCCAACATGATCATCACCAGGAGGGCGCCGAGTCCGGCGAAGAAGCCGACGGTGAGATAGTCCTGGAAATAGGAGGTCATAGGCCTTTCGGCGAGTATAGGGAGGTGGATTTTTCGCCCCGATCTGGCCTCCCCGAGCTCATCGCCGAGGTGGAGCGACTCGTTGTGGTCGAAGAAAAAAGTGTGGTGTTGGTGCTGTTCGACGGCCTCGGCACCCAGTTTCTCGACGAGCGGGCGCCTCTCCTTTCCTCACACCAGGTTGCCACTCTGCGGGCACCGTTTCCCTCCACCACCACGGTCAGCATGGCAACGGTGGCCACCGGCCTCGCCCCCTCCACACACGGGATCATCGGCCATCTCCTCTACTGGCCCGAGCTGGGACGGGTGATCAACATGCTCAAGTTCGTCGATCTCACCGGGGCGTCGGTGACCCTCAACTTCGACTCGTTACTGCCCGCCCCCAATCTTTGGGAACGACTCCGGACCGCGGGGTGTCATGCGGTGACCGTGCAACCCGCCGACTTCTCGACCACTCCCCTTTCGCGGGTGCTTTATCGGGGCTGTCGTTTTGTGGGAGCCGAGACCATCGACCAGTTCATCGATCGCACCGTCGAGGCGGCCTCAATCCCCCGCAGCCTGGTCTTCACCTACCTGCCTCCTGTCGATTACGCCGCCCACGTCTTCGGGATCGAATCGATGGAGGTTGCCGATGCCCTCAGCTGGGTCTCGACGGTTTGGGAAGGGATCGCCCGGCGGCTTCCGTCGGGCGTGTCATTGCTGGGCACCGCCGATCACGGCGTGATGGGGATTGCCGACGACCAAAAGCTCCTCATCCGCGACGACCGCTATCGACCGCTCGAATTCTGGGGGGACCCGCGGGCGGTGATGGTTCGGGGTTCGATGCGCTTGACCCGCGAACTGGCCGATCTCACCGGGGCCAAGCTGGTCGAGCCCGACGAGTTCCGGCCTTGGTTGGGCGGAGAGGAAACTCACCGGCATCTCGATGCGCGAGTTCCGGATGCAGTGCTTTTGGCGCCTCCGGAGTCGGTGATCCTCCCCCCTGGCTTCGACAAGCGATTGCGTGGCTACCACGGAGGGCTCGAGCCGGTTGAGGTCGACATCCCGCTCTTGGCTCCTGGTTAAGGTCGCCGGCATGGCCCGCATCGACACCAAGACCGGCGACGACGGGACCACCGGTCTCTTCTATGGGGGCCGGGTATCGAAAGCGGACCCCCGCCCCCGCGCCTACGGGACGGTCGACGAAGCGCAAGCAGCCCTCGGTTTGGTGCGAGCTCTGGGCGGCCTGGCCGCGGAAGAGGCGACCCTGGTAACCGAACTCGAGAGCGAGCTCTATGTGGCCATGGCCGAGCTCGCCACCGCCGCCGGCAACCGCCACAAGCTGGTCGAGGGGAAGACCCGGGTGACAGCCGAGATGATCACCCGCCTCGAAGACCTGATCGGCACCTACTCCGAGCGCTTCGAGATGCCGACCGAATTCGTCATCCCGGGTAGCAACGCGGCTTCAGCTCTTCTTGATTCGGCCCGGACCATCGTTCGCCGGGCAGAACGTGAGGTCGTTGCCATCCCGGATTATGAAGGCGAGGCGATCCGTTATCTCAATCGCCTCTCGGATCTGCTTTGGGTGCTCGCCCGCGCCCTCGAGGGCGAGTCCCTCGAGGCTCGTCAGTTCCGACAGACGCTGGACTAGGTCCATGGAGACAACCATCGCGGTGGTGGCGGCGGCGATCGCCACCGGCTTCGCCCTCGACCTCGCCCGGGATTTTTTTCAGAGACCTCGACCCCACACCGCCGCCTATGCCGCCGGCATCGGGATGTTCGCCCTTGCCACCTGGGCCCTGGCCTCTGGGCTGGCGTTCGGTTGGGCGGGATGGTCCTATCGAACGTTCTTCCTACTGGGAGCCATCCTCAACATCCCGATCCTGGCCGTGGGGTCGTTTTTCCTGGTCGTCGGCCGCAAAGCCGGAAACCTGGCGCTGCTGATCTCGGGCGCGATCGGCGCCATCTCTACCACGCTTACCACCACCGTCCCCTTTGCCCGCCCGCTACCCGCGGGCGGCATCCCCCATGACATCTTCCCGCCGATCTCCGAGGGCTTCGGCCCTCGTTTGCTGGCCGCCATTGCCGGCGGACTGGCGGCCACCGCCCTCATTGTCTTGGGGTTGGTGAGCCTGGTTCGCTTCTGGAAGAAGAACCGAAGGCTGGTTTGGGGCAACGCCCTCATCATCGCCGGAACCCTGGCAGCCACCTGGGGTGGAAGCGGCCTCGCCATCGGTGAGGGCGCCGCCTTCGCCATCTCCCTCCTCCTCGCCGCCTCCCTGATCTGGGCGGGCTACCGCACCGCCGCCGGTGCCCGGGCAAATCGTGACCCAGGGCTGGTGTCGTCGCACAGCAACGGTTCCGGCCCACAGACGACAGAGATCAGCGGCTGATCGCCAAGATCACCATCCCCACGGCGATGAAAACCACCGCCGCCGCCCGGATTCGTCCCACCCGCTCCCCCAGGAACAACCAACCGCCCAATGCGGCGAAGACGACCGCCGTCTCCCGCGCCGCCGCCACCAGGCTCAACGGGGCGAGCCTCGAGGCGAAAAGCAATAATCCATAGGAACCCACCCCGGCGGTCCCGGCGAAGAGATGCCGCCCCCACTCCCGGCTCATCGTTTCTGCCACCTGTTGTCGGCCCCTCGTCGCCAGCACCACCGGAATGAGAAGGATGGCCGTGGCGCAATAGAGGGTGCCGGTGTAGGCGATGACGTCGTCCGTCAGGGCCACCCCGTTGCCGTCGATCGTGATGTAGGTGGCGATGAGAAGCCCGGTCAATAGCGACCAGCCAAGTCCCCGATGCGAGCGAGCCGCCAGGCCCATCGCCACCACTCCACCACAGATCAAAGCCAGAGCCAGCCAGCCTCCGCCTGCGATCGGCTCGCTCAATCCCGCCAGGGCGCTGAATGCGATCAGCACCGGGGCACTGCCACGGGCAATGGGATAGACGAAGGACAAATCGGCGTGGTTGTAGGCAGTGGCCAGGGCGTACAAATAGGCGACCTGGACCACGGCCGATCCCACCAAGAAACCAGTGACTTCGGTGGGGACCCCTCTCGCGATTACGAAGGGGAGCGAGACCAGCGCGGCCAAGACCACCTGCGAAGTCGCCGCTACCAGGCGATCGCTGCTCGACTTTACGACCAAGTTCCAGGCGGCGTGGAGCAGGGCTGCCACCAACACAGCCGCGACCGCGGTCAAGGGCATCGTCAGAGCCCCGGGGTCCCGAAAAGCTTCCGACCACGGCGGAGGTCCGCCGGGGTATCGACCGAGAACCAGGATCTACCGTCTTCATCCCAGCTCGCCCACTCCAGCGGGTCCACCTCGGTGACTGGGGCCTGATCAAGCATCGATTGCAGCGACCCCCCGCGGGCGGTTTCGATGGCGGCGAGGGAGGCTAGGGATGGCGAGTAGAGCGCGCAGGTCACCTGACGCACTCCATCGGAGACGGGCACCACCGTCCCCCCAATCTGGCCTAGCGCCACCAAGGTCGAGGATCTGACCCACGGTTGATCGACCGCCAGCAACAAGACCTCTTCTCCCTCCCGCAATGCCGCCGCCAAGCCCGCCAGCGGGCCCCGCACACCGGGGAGGTCTTCGATACCGCGCCGGCCCTCCCAACCCGTGACTCGCCCCGCCACCAGCACCCGGGGGCAAACCGCTTCCAAGGCATCCACCACCCAGGCGATGAAGGGGCGACCCTCCAAGAGAACAAGGGCCTTATCCCTACCCATCCTGGTGCCGGCACCGCCGGCTACGACCACCCCGAGCACGGAGTCATTCAACCGTGTCGGCTCTAGCCTTGAGCTTGATGACTCTCGACCGCCTCGGGCGGCCCCTCCATGACCTTCGGATATCGGTCACCGACCGTTGCAATTTCCGCTGTACCTATTGCATGCCGAAGGAGATTTTCGGGCGCGATTTCGAATTCATGCCTCGAGAGGACTTGCTCTCGTTCGAGGAGATCGAACGGGTGGCCGCCGCCTTCGTTCGGGCCGGCGTGCGCAAGCTCCGCATCACCGGTGGCGAACCGCTGCTCCGCAAAGGTATCGAAGACCTGATCGAGTTGCTGGGCCGGATTATGGGAGTCGATGACTTGACTCTCACCACCAACGGCTCGCTGCTGGCCCGCAAGGCAGCCGCCCTCAAGGCAGCCGGGCTCGATCGGGTCACCGTCTCGCTCGACTCGATGGATGACACCGTTTTCATGGCTATGAACGACGTCGGCTTCCCGGTCCAAAACGTGCTCGACGGCATCGACGCTGCCGCCGCGGCGGGACTTACCCCAGTCAAGGTCAACATGGTGGTGAAGCGAGGGGTGAACGAGACGTCGGTGGTGGATATGGCCCGCCATTTCCGGGGGACCGGACACATCGTTCGGTTTATCGAGTACATGGACGTGGGCTCCACCAACGGTTGGCGTCTGGACGATGTCGTGAGCGGCAAGGAAGTGGTCGAGATCATCAACCGAACATTTCCCCTCGAGCCAATCGACCCCAACTATCTCGGGGAGGTCGCTCAGAGATACCGTTACGTCGATGGTGCTGGCGAGATCGGAGTGATCACCTCGGTCACCCAACCCTTCTGCGGTGACTGCTCCCGAGCCCGCATCTCCGCCGAGGGAAAGCTCTACACCTGTCTTTTTGCCACCCACGGGACTGACTTCCGGGGGTTACTCCGGGCCGGGGCAACCGAGGCCGAACTTGACGCGGCCATCACTTCGGTGTGGTCGAGGCGAGATGATCGGTACTCCGAGATCCGCACCAGGCAGACAGTGGAAATCGGTCGCAAGGTCGAGATGAGCTACATCGGCGGCTGACGGAAAACTGAATGCAGAAACATGCGGATTCCGCATGCTGAAGCCTTAGGTTTCGTCAAGGGCGGCGGTGAGGCGGTCGACGAGCTGATCGATCTCGGGCTCGGTGATGATCAACGGCGGGCCGAGGAGGATGGCCCCGATCGCGGCGGGGTACACCAGCAGCCCCTGCGCCCGAGCCGCCGACACCACGGCCTTGGGGTCGGCGTCGAGCTCGATTCCGACCAGGAGCCCCTTGCCGCGAATGTCGATTACGCGGCCGCCCAGTGCCTCCTCGAGTCGGCTGCGGAGGAGAGTTCCCTGGCGAGCCGCCGCCTCCACCAGGCTTTCTTTTTCGATGATCTCGAGCACAGCCTTTCCCACCGCCGCCCCGGCCGGATGGTGCGAATACGTAAAGCCATGAACGAAGCTCTCTCCGATCGCCTCGTAAACCCGACCCGAGGCGATCGCCAGGCCCAGCGGCCAGTAGCCAGAGGAAGCGCCTTTGCCGCAAATCAGCAGGTCGGGCTCGACATTCCAATGCTCGATCCCGAACCAGTGTCCGGTGCGTCCGAACCCAGTCATCACCTCGTCCACCACCAGCAGGACCTCGTGACGACGGCAGAGCTCGGCCACCGCCGGCCAGTAATCGGCGGGTGGGACCTTCGCCGCCCGGGTGGCACCGCTGATCGGCTCGGCTACGAAAGCGGCCACGTCCCCTCGCTCCAGCTCTTCTTCCAAGCGCCCGATGTCGAGAGGAACGTGGCGGAAGCGTCCCAGCCAACTCTCATATGGGGCCCGCAGTTGGGGTCGCCCGGAGAGGTCGAGAGCGCCCAGGGTGTTGCCGTGGTAACTCGCCTCCAGGCCTACCACGACAGACCGCTCCGGCCTTCCCTGTGCCGCCTGATAGGCCCGCGCCATCTTCAGCACGGTTTCGGTCGCCTCCGACCCACCCGAAACCGGATAGACCCTGGCGTTGGCGACTGGGACTATCTCGGCCACGGACCGGCAGTACTCCTCCGTGACCCCGGAGGTGAAGGCGCTGGCGTGGACGTAATCGAGCTGCTCCAGTTGGGCGGTCAGGGCTGCAATCACTTCCTGGCGGCCGTGACCGATGGCGGTTACCACTGCCCCTCCCGAGGCATCGAGATAGCGACTGCCGAGCGCGTCCGTGATCCAGCACCCGGAGGCCGAGACCGCCATCAATGGTTCTGAGGCCCGCCCGAAGACAGAGCTCATGGGCGAGGCGCCAACCAGGCCCCGAGGCCGAGCGGAATCCCCGCGGCCAGGACCAGCCATCGAAGGAATGGGACCAGGAATAACAGAGCAAGCAAGATCATTCCCAGCACAAATCCCCCCGGGAGGCTCGCCTTCATCCGCAACTGGCGGCCGAGGGCAGCCGCCACCGGAACCACCCCTGCCAGCGAAGCCATCAGCACTAGGCCGGCCAGGCCGATGGCAAAAGGCAAGAACACGATTGCCAGAGGAAGGCCTGCCGATGCGGGAGTGAACGACAAGAGCAACCCCAGCACCCCCAAAACCAGGAGAGGGGAAATCGCGGCGCCGAATCCAGCCAGCCAGGTCGGCACCAGCCTGCGCGACGCCCGGGCAGCTCGCTCTAATCGCTCGGGCCAGAAGCGGATGGCGAGCAATCCTCCTGCCAGCAGGAACAACCAGAGGATGCTCATCGTCAGAACCTGGAGCGCCCGCACGCGGATGTTGGGCGCCAGTGGGAAGCGATGAATTAGTTCGCCGGGGTCGGCCGCTTCCACCACCGCCTCTCGCCGCGAGCGGTATCCAATCTCGCCTGTCACTTCGGTGGTCGGCCCAATGAGAAGACTCCCGACAGTTATCTCGACTGAGCCCTCGACTTTGGCGCCCAGCGTCAGGTCGGCGTAGCGGCCCCGAATGTCACGCCCTACCGAACCCTCCAGGATCCCTGAACGACCGAACACTGTGAGATCGCGACCGACGGTGCCGGAGCCATCCAATTGAGCCGTCCATGCGGCCGCAAAGACGTCGTCGCCCACCGTCCCGTCGATGGTGAGGAAGCGCGAGATGGCCCGCACCGAGCCCCCGACCTCGCCATCGATCGTGACCTGGGTTGAGATGGCGGTGACATCACCGGTAACGACGCCGTTGATGACCACTTCCTCGAAAGCGGAGGCCACCAGGTCGCCTTCGATGCGACCGTCCACCTGAATTCGGTTCCCGGCAGCCATCAGATCCTCCTCCACCACTTCGCCCTCTCTCACGAGCACGAAGTCGGATTGCGTCACCTCGGCGGCGGCCTCGAGGGGAACCAATGCGAAGCCCAGAGCTAGCAGCACCGCCCACAGGCGCCGAGGCGAGGTCAAAGCGGCAAGGAAATTGCGGTCAACCGGAGTAGAGGAATCGGGAACAGACCCAGAACCAGGGTGACTGCGATGGCCGCCACGAGGACGACCCGCAAAGGTCTCGATACCAAAAGAGCCTCGGTGCCCTCGGGTTCCTGCATGTACATGGCGACGATCACCCTGAGGTAGATGAAAAACGAAACCACCGACGCCACCATCGCCACCACCACCAGCCATCCGAACCCGGCTCGGAACGCATCCTGAAAGACACCGAACTTGGCGATGAACCCCGAGGTCAATGGGATGCCGGCCATGCCGAGGAGCAGGATCGTGAGTGCCCGGGCGAGGAGCGGCTGCCGGCGAGCAAGACCGGCATAGGAGGAGAGCGGCGAGCCCGCCGATGCCGCTCCGCTCACCGCCGCCACCACTGCATAGGCGCCCACTAGTTGAATCGCATAGACAGCCAGATAGAACCAGATCGAGCCCACCCCGCTGGTTCCTGCCACGACCCCGGTGAGGATGAAGCCGGCGTGCGCTACTCCGGAATAGGCGAGGAGGCGCCGGAAGTCGGACTGGACGACGGCCAGGAAGGACCCGAGCAGCATCGACAACACCGCCAGGCCGGCGACCACAGTCCCCCAGGTGCCGACGTAGCTTTCGAACCCCGTCACCAGCACCCGTGCCAGGGCGGCAAAGCCTCCCACTTTCGCCAGGGCCGCCATGAATCCCACCGTCCCGGCGGGAGCTCCCTGGTAGACGTCGGGCGCCCAGGCATGGAACGGAGCCGCGGTCACCTTGAAGGCGAGTCCAACAACTACCAGTCCGAGTCCGATCAAGAGCACAGCCGGTCGGAGGATGATTTCCCGATCGAGCAGGGTGCGGTGATCGAGGAGATCGAGGGAGCCGGTGCCGGCGAAGACCAAAGCCACCCCATAAACAAATATGGCGGAGGCGAACGACCCGAGCAGGAAGTACTTGATCGCCGCCTCCTCCGACCTCGGTTCCTGACGAGAGAATCCGGCCAAGACATAGAGGCTGATGGAACCGATCTCGAGGCCGAGAAACATCATGACCATTTGGGTGGTCGAGGCGAGAAGAATGAAGCCCGAGGTCGATAGCAGCAGCAACGCCAGACCCTCGGCGGCGCGCCGTCCCAGGCTCTCGAAAAACCGGGCCCCGGCCCCGACCCCCAACGCGGCAACGGTAATGAGTAACAGGCTGGCGAAGATCGCGTAACGATCGATCACCACCATCCCCCCAAACGGCAGCGGACTTCCGCCTACCTCTCCGGTTTCACGCCGGCCTAGCCACCAACCCTGGAGGCCGGTACCGAGCGCGGCCAGTCCGAGGATGACCACCGCCAGGAGGTTGAGCCGGCTCGGCACTGGCTTCCACTGGACATCGATCAGCAAAACCACCGCTGCCCCCAGGCCCAAGACCAGCAAAGGCAAGATGGCGACCCAGTTGATCTCGGGGGGAGGGATCATTCGCCCTCACCGATCATCAGCACTTGGCTCAACCGGCCCGGGGCCGGAGCCACGTAGTCGGTGGTGGCTTCGATGCGATCGAGCACCGCCTCCGCCGAGGGCTGGACCCGGTCCAACAACACCTTGGGGTAGAGCCCGATGACCAGCATCAAGATGACCAAGGGCGCCAGCAGCATCTTCTCGCGCAGATTGAGATCTAAGAGCTTTTGGTTCTCCGGCTTCTCGGGGAGGCCGGTGAAGGCGCGCTCGTAAGCCCACAGCAAGTAGATCGCGGCCAGCACCACCCCCGCCGTGGCGATGATGGCGTGGACAGGGAGGCTGGGGAAGGAGCCGATCAGGACCATGAACTCACCTATGAATCCGTTGAGGCCGGGAAGTCCGATCGAGGCGAAGATGGTGAACAGGAACAGGGCCCCATAGGCGGGCATCACCTTTTGCAACCCTCCGAAATCGGCAATTTGCTTGGTGTGGCGGCGGTCATAGATCATCCCCACCAGCAGGAACAAAGCACCGGTGGTGATGCCGTGGTTGACATTTTGAACAACGCCGCCTGCCAGCCCGCCTGACGTCAACGCGAAGGTGCCGAGGACGATGAATCCCAGGTGGGATACCGACGAGTAAGCAACCAGCTTTTTCAGGTCGGGCTGCACGATCGCCACCACCGCTCCATAGATGATGCCGATTACCGCCAACGCGGCCATGATCGGAACGAAATCGACCGACGCCTGCGGAAACAGACCGAGATTGAACCGAACCAGGCCGTAGGTTCCCAGCTTCAGGAGGACCGCCGCGAGCAGAACTGAGCCAGCAGTGGGAGCTTCGACATGGGCATCGGGGAGCCAGGTGTGGAACGGGAACATCGGCACCTTGATGGCGAAGGCGAGGGCGAAGGCGGCAAACAGCCAGCGACTGGTCGATTGATCAATTGCGAGATCGAGGAGATCGGTGTAGGCGAAGGAGGGGGTACCGGTCTCGCGACCCGATAACACGGCTAGGGCGATGATCGCCGCCATCATCAACGCCGAACCAAATGCGGTGTAAAGAAAGAACTTCACCGCGGCGTAGATGCGCCGCTCGCCTCCCCAGATGCCGATGATGAAGTACATCGGAATCAAGATCGCCTCGAAGAAAACGAAGAAGAGCAAGAGGTCGAGGGCCAGAAACACACCGATCAGACCTGCTTCGAGGAGCAAGGTGTACATCACGAATTCCTTCAAACGGTGGGTGATCGCCACCGATGCCGCCAGGGAAATTGGAACCAAGAGCGCGGTCAGGATGACGAGGGGTAGCGAGATGCCGTCGACCCCGAGGTACCAGGAGAAGCCCCAAGGGGCGTAGAGCATCGTTCGTTCGACCAATTGGAAGCCCGACTCGCCGGCGGTGAATTCGACAAAGAGATAGCCCGCCAGGGCGAGAGGGGCCATCGAAACCGTGACCCCGATCGGCAAAAAGAGCTCCGCCCGTCGGCGCGGGATCAACGCGACGATCAACGCCGCCACCGCCGGCATGACGATCAAGGCGGTCAGCACTTCACCCGCCTCGCAAGACCAGCCAGGCGAGGACCGCCACGGTCCCAGCCGCAAACAGGACCCCGTAGCTGCGAACGAGTCCCGGTTGCATGGCCCTCGCTCTGCTCGCGACCGTCCGCACCAACCGTCCCGCCCCATTCACCGCTCCATCGATCACCGGCAGATCGAAACGGAAAGCCGTCTCCTCGGCCAGCCTCAACCCCGGCTTCACCACGGTGGCGCCGTAGATGTCGTCGACCCGGTAGCCACTGCGCCACAGACTCCAGAGCGGCCCGAAGGCCTCCTCAAAGCGGCGCCACAGATCGGCGGGGCGGTTGTAGGCGAAGAACGCTGCCGCCGCGCCGGCGAGACCGGCCGCCACCGACAGGCCGGCGAGAATTGCGAACATCAGCCACCCCTCGGGGGGATGGGCGAGGTTCACGCCTTCAAAAGAGGGTTCCAGGAAATGTTCGAGGGCGGTGCGAAACGGGGTGTTGAGAAAGCCCCCAATCACCGACAGCACCGCCAGCACCACCAGAGGGAACGTCATGACCCGCGGGGATTCGTGAGGGTGAACCTCGGGCTCCCAGCGCGGCTCGCCCATAAAGACGAGGACGAACTGGCGGGTCATGTAGAAGGCCGTGAGCAGGGCCGTCACTAGACCGACGATCCACAGGACCGAAAACCAGCCGCCACGAGCGAAGGCGACCCCAAGGATTTCGTCCTTCGACCAGAACCCGGCCAGAGGGGGTATCCCGGCAATAGCGATGGTGCCGATGGCCATCGTCATCGCCGTCACCGGCATCTGCTTTCGCAAACCCCCCATCTTGTCCATGTTCTGTTCGTCGGCCATGGCATGGATCACCGAGCCCGCTCCCAGGAAGAGAAGAGCCTTGAAGAAGGCGTGGGTCATGAGATGGAACAGGCCCGCAATGTGCCCGGCCGCGCCCACCGCCAAGAACATGTACCCGAGTTGCGAAATGGTCGAGTACGCCAAGACCCGCTTGATGTCCTTTTGGGCGAGGGCAATAGTCGCCGCCCACAGGGCGGTGGCAGCCCCAACCGTGGCGACGACTGGTCCCGCAACGGGGGAAAGTTCGAAGATGGAGGCGGAGCGGGCGATCACATAGACGCCGGCGGTCACCATGGTGGCGGCGTGAATCAGAGCCGAGACCGGCGTCGGACCCTCCATCGCATCGGGGAGCCAGACATAGAGAGGGATTTGCGCTGACTTGCCGGCTGCCCCAATCAGGATCAGGAGGCCGATGGCTGTCGCCATGCCCGAGCTGAGCACCTCGGGCGCCCGCTCGAAGATCCCCTCGAAGGACAAGGTGTGGAAGGCACCAAAGATCAACATGAGCGCTATCAGGAAGCCCAGGTCACCGATGCGATTGACGATGAAGGCCTTCTTGCCCGCGGACGCCGCTACGGGTCTGGTGAACCAAAAGGAGACCAGCAGGTAGGAACAGAGACCGACTAGCTCCCAGCCCATGAAGAGCATCGCAAAGTTCCCCGCCAGGACCAAAGTCAGCATCGAGGCGACGAAGAGGTTTAGGTAAACGAAGAAACGGCTGAAGCGCTCGTCGCCGTGCATGTAGCCAACCGCATAGAGATGGATCAGCGCCCCCACTCCGGTGATGATCAATGTCATCAATACCGAGAGGGGGTCCCAGGTGATGACCAGCTCGGCCCCGATTGCTGGCATCCACTCCCAGATCGTCACGACGGTGGCCTGGGCCCCGCCCGAGAAGAAGGGAAGTCCTGCTCCCAGTCCTAGAGCAAACGAGCCTGCCACGGCCAAGGTGGCGAGGTAGCCGGCTCTCGGCTCACCAATCCGGCGGCCAAAGAAGTGAAGAAAGGTGGCCGACGCCAGCGGCAATGCAATCACCAACCACAGGAGAGAGGTCAAGCGCTCAACCCGCCATCTCAGAGAGCTCGTCTACCGAAGCCGATTCCCGCCGCCGGAAGATGGCAACGATGATCGCCAGACCCACCACCACTTCCGCCGCCGCGACCACCAGCAC
>DATBKE010000151.1:0-15781 GCA_036556085.1 Acidimicrobiia bacterium
AGGGGGGATGCCGTCGGCGGCCGGGGAGGCATTGCAGAGGTTGCCGGCGATGGTGCCGGCGTTCTGTACCTGGATGCCGCCGACTTCCGAGGCAGCCAGGCGGAGCCCGTCGAAGGCCCGCGGGAGGTCGGCCTTCTTAAGGTCGGCCCAGCGGGTGAGAGCACCGATCCGATAGGAGTCGTCCGTCACGGTGATGCCCCGCAGCTCGTCGAGTCCCGAGATGTCGAGCACCGCCTCGGTCAGCGGTCGCCCCACCCGAGACGGGTAGAAGTCGGTTCCGCCCGCCAGGACCGTCCACTTCCCGTCGGTGAAAGCCTCCAGTGCATCGTGGAGATCAGTTGGTGCCAAATAACTCACCGAGCGCCCATTCTGGTCGGGGCGATGATCACGGTTCTTTGACACCTGTCAAGACGATGGCTAGAACACGTCAACGGCTCCGGGAGGGAGCCGCCACGTCCGCGGGAAGGACCGAGTCCACCTCTCAGACGGTTCGGAGTCGGCCATTGACGATCTCCTTTCGACCTGGGAGCGGACGGCAGGCATAGGAGAGGAGATTTCATGCCCGACCTACCCGCCCGACCCGACCTCGAGCAGCTCCGCCATCAGGCCAAGGATCTCCTGGCGGCGGCCCGCCAGAGCGACCTCGCGGCCCAGAACCGACTGCGAGATGCCTCATCCGACGTCACACTGGCAGCCGCGCAGCTGGCATTGGCGCGTGAGTACGGATTTGCCAGCTGGCCGAAGCTCAAGCGAGAAGTGGAGCGGCGTCAAATCCTCGACGACCGGAATCTCGTCGGTCTCCGCCAGCTACTCGAGGAGGACATCTCACTGGCGACCAGTCAGATGGAGCATTGGCGCGACCATCCTCAGGGAGCCTCGCCGCTCGGCTATCTGGCCATGCTCCCCTTCGACACCTCCCGCGGTGTGTGGCGAAAGGCACCCGGCACCGGCGCGTTAGCTCAAGCCCTGATCGCGGCCGGAGCCGCGGTCGACGGCGACCCCGGAGCCTCGGAGACTCCCCTCATCACGGCCGCCAGCTATGGCGATGCCGAAGTCGCCCAGGTGCTGATCGAGGCGGGTGCCAAACTCGAGGCCCGCTCGGCCCCCGATTCCGGGGGTGTCCCGGGAGGAACTGCTCTACTCCATGCCGCCGTTTTCGGGATGACCGAAGTCGTCGACCTCCTCATCGCCGCCGGGGCGGCAGTGGATGGCATCGAAGTGGCCGCGGCCGCCGGAGACGTAACCGCCTTCATCGACAGCGCACCTGCGGATGCCCGGATTCGGGCACTGGTGATGGCGGCCACCCACGAACGACTCGAGGTCATCGACCAACTGATCGCCGCGGGCACTCCAGTAGATGCGGTCGACGAAGCCTTCGGGGGTCATCCGTTGCGGGAAGCCGCCGCCCAAGGCCGACTCGGGAGCGTCGAACGGCTCCTGGCCTACGGGGCCAATCCCAACCTGGAGGACGGAGAGGGTCGCACGGCTCTTGACTATGTCCGTCGCGGCAGGGCGGGAAACGAGGAGACCGAGCGATTCGACCAAGTGGAAGCCATCCTCGCCCCGCTCATCCGGGCTCGTTGACCGAGCCCTCCAACTGGCGACTTAGTCGGGTGCTTCTAAGCGCCAGACCTTGCTCATCGGCAACGAGCCAATCCAGAGCGCTCCTCCGGCGCGGGTAACACAACCGCCGCCGATGCGCCGCTCGGATTGGTATGACTCGGCGACCCGGCCTGTAGCTGCGTTGATCCGCACCAAATGAATGTCCGAACCCCGGACCCAGACATCGTCGTCTTCAACGAGGAGGCAACCGAGACTGACATCCGGCGAACCCGGAACGGTGCCTACCTGTCCGTCAGCTGTGATCCAGCCGACGCCCCCTTCATCGTGAGGAAGTCCCATCCAGACTCGGTCCGGCCCGCCGCTCATGATGCCCACTTCGACGTCATCGACCTGTGTAGTGATCGAATAGCCCTCTCGGTCAATAACGGATGCAGATCGGCTCTCAGGGCAGGAAACGAAGACGCTGCCTTCGGACAGGGCAACTTGCTCGCAGCTGCCCGGAAGCTCGACGCGACCGAGCTCAGAGCCCGCGAAATCCACGTGGACGAGCGCGGTCCCTTCTCGGGTCAGCATCCATAGGCCCCGATCGTCGATCGGAATCGGACCTTGGGGCCAAGACATGTCGAAGTTGATCTCGCCCAGCACTTCCCCCGAGTGGGAATCGATCTCGAGCACCTTGTCAAGGTCACAGACCCAGACCTTGTCGGCGGTGGCGGCGAGGCCGTGGCACCCGGAATTCCTCCGATTCACCGTCAGAGCGACTTCGTTGCTTTGAACGTCGATGGCCTTCAACGCAAAGACGGAGGCGTCATCTTCGAACTCGGGTTCCGACAAGATCCATACCTTGTCTTCTGACGCCACCATCCAATCGGGGTTCTCAACCTCGATTTCTGCCACGGTTATTGACTCGATAGTGGAGGCCTCCCCCTGCCCACCGGTCGTGGTTGGCTGCGATTGGGCACCGCACGCGATCAGGGCAATGAGAAGGCCTAGTGTCGTCAAGCGCCTCACTGTGGATCCCATTCTGGCGTAAATCTCGTCACGTCAACGTGACGAGATTTACGCAAGAATGGCGGATGGCCGAGCGGTCTGGCTCCGACCCCAAAGACGACCTTCATCGCTATCTGCGGGTGGCGCGGGAAGCCCTCTTGTGGAAACTGGAAGGAACGTCGGAATACGACGCCCGGAGGCCCCTGACCGGGACCGGGACCAATCTGTTGGGGCTGGTCAAGCATGTCGGCACTGTCGCCTCCGAGTACTTCGGATCGGTGTTTGGACGTCCATTCGAAGAATCCATGCCCTGGGCCGAAGACGGAGCAGAGGACAACGCCGACATGTGGGCGACCGCCGACGAGTCGCGCCAGCAGATCATCGACTTGTACCAACGGATCTGGGAACACGCCGACGCCACCATCTCCGCTCTCCCCCTCGACGCCCCCGGGCGCGTGCCATGGTGGGGAAAGCGCGGCGACGTCACGCTGCACCGGATCCTCATTCACGTGCTCGCCGAGATCAACCGGCATGCCGGCCACGCCGACATCGTCCGCGAAATGATCGACGGGTCTGCCGGATTCCGAGAAGGCAACGACAACTTGCCGACCGCGGACGAAGCCTGGTGGACGGCTTACCGAAACCGACTCGAACAAGTCGCCCGGGAGGTGGGCACTCCGACAGGCTGAATCACCATTTCTCAGACAAGAATGAAGAGATGGAGATTCGAAAGCTGGTAACCGTGGTTGATGAGGTCCACCTCGAGGCGGGGCGGCCGGTGGATCCCCCGATTCGGCGAGTGATCGCAGCCGCAGTCCTCCAAAACCCTCACGCCGGCCGCTACGTGGAAGACCTCGAGGACTTGATCGAAGCGTCAGTCGAGCTCTCCGATCTTCTCTCGCGTTCGGCGGTGGCTCACCTCAATGGCAAGCCGGTCCACAGCTATGGAAAAGGCGCCATCGTCGGGAGCCGCGGGGAGTTGGAGCACGCCGCGGCCCTCCTCCATCCCAAGTTCGGCACTCCCCTCCGGGAGGCAAGCGGTGGGGGTAAGGCGATCATTCCCTCCGCCAAGAAACGTGGTGGGCCGGGAACGCCACTCGACGTCCCCCTCCACTACAAGGACGCCGCTTTCGTCCGCAGCCATTTCGACGCCGTCGAGTTGCGTATCGTTGACGCCCCCACCGACGACGAGATCGTGCTCGCGGTGGCGGTGACTGACGGGGGACGGCCTCACCCCCGAGTCGGTGGGCTCAAGGTGGTAGAGATCGTGGGCGAGGACGGGCTTCGTTGAGCGATCTGTACATTCGCAACATCGGCACCATCGTCAGCGGCAACATCGGTAATCCCGTTGCCGGTGGGGATGCGATCGTGGTTCGTGACGGGAAGATTGCCTACGTCGGAGCCGATCCCGAATCGACCGCCGACGGAATCGAGAAGGTGATCGATGCCGCCGGCGCCACCGTCATCCCCGGTCTGTGCGACAACCATGTCCACCCGGTGGTCGGCGATTACACCCCCCGCCAGCGCCAGGCGGACTTCATCGATTCCTGCCTCCACGGCGGGGTGACAACCATGATCTCGGCGGGTGAGCCTCACACCCCCGGCCGGCCGACGGATCCCGCTGGGGTGAAGGCCCTCACCATTCTCGCCCACAAGTCCTTCGCCAAACTCCGTCCCTCCGGGGTCAAGGTGCACGCCGGAGCTGTGATGCTCGAAGACGGTTTGACCGAGGACGACTTCGAGGAGATGGCCAACGCCGGCGTCCGGCTCGTCGCCGAGATCGGGATCTCGGGGGTAAAGGATCCCGCGGCTGCCGCCACGATGACGCGTTGGGCTCAGGCCCGGGGGATGAAAGTCATGGTTCACACCGGAGGCGCCTCCATCCCCGGCAGCGGAGTCATCGGCGCCGACTTCGTCGTCGCAGTCCAACCCGACGTGGCCGGTCACACCAACGGGGGCCCCACCGCCTTGCCATTGGCCGATGTCGAGCGAATCCTGAATGAGACTTCGGCCTGGGTGGAAGTGGTCCACAATGGCAACGTCAAAGCAGCCGCCGACGTCGCCCGCCTGGTGGCAGGACGTGACGAGTTGGGGCGGCTCGTGATCGGGTCCGACAGTCCCGCCGGGTCCGGAGTACAGCCGCTCGGCATCCTCCGGGTTATGTCCTGGATCGCCTCGCTGGCCGAGGTGGCACCAGAAGTGGTCGTGGCCATGGCCACGGGCAACGTGGCCGAACTCCACGGCCTCGCCACTGGCATGATCGAGCCCGGATGGGAGGCGGATCTGCTGATAGTCGACGCTCCCCAAGGTTCCCAGGCCGCTGATGCACTCGGGGCGCTGGCTATCGGCGACACCCTCGCCGTGGCGACGGCCATCATCGACGGAATACCGAGATTCGAAAAGAGCCGCAACACCCCGCCACCATCTCGATCGATCACGATTCCGACATGAGCGAAGGTCAGAAGAGCTTCTCCGAGCATCGAATCGCCAGTCGGCTTGATTTCGATCCCCACCAGAGCGCGGTGCTGGTGATCGACATGCTCAATGATTTTCTCGAGCCAGACGGAGCGATGCCGTTGCTGGAGGGTCGTCGCCTCTATGAGCCGATCCGGCGTTTGCTGGCAGAGGCTCGAGAGACCGGTACCAAGGTGATCTGGATCTGCGACGAACATCTGCCCAACGACCGGGAGTTCGAGAAGCGATCGGTCCACTGTCTCAAGGGAACCTGGGGGGCAGAGATCGTCGAGGAGCTCGAGCCCAAGTCATCGGAGCTGCGCATTCCCAAGACCCGATATTCCGGATTCTTTGAAACCGACCTCGACCAACGTCTCCGCCAGGACGGCATTGATCACTTGATCCTCACCGGCGTCGTCACCAACATCTGCGTTCGCTCGACCGCCCACGATGCCTTTTTCCGCGACTACCACGTCACTATCCCGATCGAGTGCGTGGCGGCTACCTCTGATCGCGAACAAGCATCGACTCTCTACGATCTCGACACGCATTACGCCACTGTGACCTCTCTAACTGAGGTGCTTGCCATTCTCGCCCTGCCGGAATTGCAGGCATGATCACGCTCTGACCAAGCGAGCCAGAGCGCTTCCCAGCTGGGGATGACGATTGAAGAGGCGGAGGTAATCACTGTCCCGTCCGCCTCCCTTGGCGAGAATGATCTTGATCAACTCGCGCTTCTCGGTCTGCGTCCAATGAGTGATGCCGGGCATCCGCCGAAGAACGGGTGCCCAAGACGTGAAAGCGTTTCGTTCCGCCGCGCTCGCGGTTCGCACCAACGGGCGAGCGATGCCGTCCAGCGGGCCCAGGTCGCTCTGGGTACTGCTTTCTGGGCTCCCAGCGATCTTGGAGCCCAGGGCCGCGAGGCGCGGCCAGGTGGGGGCCCGGTCCGCAGGCCGATCCAGGTATAGGTAATCCTTGGCCAACTGGGCCAGAGTCGCCCGACTGGAGCGGTGGTCAGGGTCACGCTCCAGTCGTTCCAGTTCTGACTTGACCAAGGCGCGAATCGCACGATTTCGCGGTCGAAAGCCAAGCCGGTAGTAGAACCACCAGGCTCCCGACTCGATGCCTTCCTCGTTCCCATCGCCGAGTTGGTAGGGCTCGAGAGTGAAGGAGGTGGCGCCGAAGATGTGTCGCAGCATCGCCATGGTCCGGCCCAGGACCAGTGCCGCCTCCCGTCCGCGAAAGGTAGGGAACATGTTGAACGCGAGATCGACGCTTCTCCAGAGGGCATCGGACTGGACGTAGCCGATCGGGACTCCGTTGCGGAGGGTGAGGTACCCGTAGGCCGTACGAAGGAGAGGTCGCCGTTCGGGGACCAGCCCGATCATGGCCCACGCCAACCCGTCGCCATCATCGATCAATCGGACATCGCCAGGGTCGCCGTAGGCGAACGTGTCGAGGTCGCGACCACGCGTCACCATCGCCTCGCGTGCCAGATCGATCAGAGCCGACCCCTCCTTCCAGGAGACGAACCGAGTTGATCGGGGAGGCTTCTCGATCTCTTTCCATAAGTCGGGTCGGGCCTTCAGTGGGGCTTCGGCTCGGAAATAGGTCTTGGGCACGCGTATGGATGCTCGGGTCCGTGAGGGCGTCGTGCTGCCGGCTCTGAGAATCAGCGGAAGAGCGATCGAGTCGTAGAGCCTTTCTCTTGTGAAGTCGTCACCTGGCATCCGCTCTACCGCCTTGACGAAGAAGGCGGCGTCCGTGCCGTTACCGGCCAGACGAGCAAGAGCTTCGCGCGGCCTTGGCTTGAGCGTCCGCAGCCAGATGGCTTCCACTGGACCGACGAGCAGGGGCAGCGCAGCAGCGAGCGGTTCTTCGTCCTCCAGCTCGTCCCAGTCGATGAAAAGCTGATCGGGCCACCGGGAGGTGAGCCAGCGCGCAGTAGGCCAGAAGAAGCGGTAATAGATGTCTGTACCGGCGACGCCTGAGTCAGCCAGGGGTTCTCGCAGAGAGCGAAGGTCGGAGCGAGTAGCGAAGCTGGTGAGCAGGCTGGCGACGGCGGCCAGCACCTTTTGGTCATCGGGATTAGCCCGCAAGAAGCACAAGTGCTCATGGAACCGCAACACCTGATCCTGGTTTCTCAGCTGGACGCGGCGAAGCTGACCGAGAAGGGCGACCTTTCGGGCTGAAGCGTCGCGCCCATAGTCAAAGCGCGTAGCTTCCAGCCGCAACAACAGGCGACCCGGCGTCATCTTGGTAGAGGGGCAGAGGCAGCCACGGCTGTGGTTTAGCTCAAGCCCGTGACCGCTGCGGTCCCGCGTGGTCCGCAGCTCCTCGCTCGGCCGGTCGTGATTACGCTCGAATCGACCCACCAGAATTAAGAGGAGAGAAGATGGCACGGAAGAGTCTGTTCCTCATAGGCCTCGTTTGGATGCTGATCCTGGCGGCTTGCGGTGACGGGGGAGGCACCGCCACCACCGGTGTCGGCACCACCGGCGTCGAGACCACCGCTGCCGCTACCACCGCCGGGCCTGGCACCACTAGCGCCGAGACCACGAGCCCACCGAGTGACGACACACCGATCAAGATCGGGATCATCGCCGATCTCACCGGCCCCTTCACCACCTACGGCAACAGCCTGGCGAGAAGCGCCCAGCTGGCCATCAACGAGGTCAACGCCGCGGGCGGGATCGCTGGCCGCCAGGTGGAGGTAATCGTCGAGGACATCCAGACCGATGTCGCCGCCACTGTCGACAAGGCTCGCAAACTGGTGCAAAGCGACAACGTCGACCTGGTAATGGGACCTATCGGCTCCGATGCCAACGATGCCGCCTACGCCGAGGTGGTCGAGGGAGGGGGCAAACTCCTCTTCTACACCGAGACCTACGAGGGTGGGAAGTGCAACGAGCTCTACTTCTCCTTCGGGGCAGTCCCCGCCCAACAGATCCGTCCCTTGATTCCGATCCTCCAGGAGGCCTACGGGACCAACGCCATGCTTTTCGGGGCCGACTACGTCTGGCCCCGCCGCAGCTTTGAGATCGCCAAGCCCATCATCGAGGAGAACGGGGGCACCGTGGTCTCCGAGCTCTACCTGCCGCTGATCGCCGAGGACTTCAGCGAACTGGTGCAAGAGGTGCGGGAGACTCAGCCCGACTACATCTTCGCCCTCTACCCGGCGGTCTGGGGTGCCGCCCTGACCGCGCTGAACGATGCCGGGCTGCTCGGCACGGTGGGGATTGGCACCATCTTCCTCGGCGACCCCGATTTCGCCGGGATCGCCGACCTGGCGGAGGGCTCTTACACCGCCCTTCCGTTCTTCACCGCCGCCGATGCCCCCGGGGTGCAGCCCTTCCTTGAGGCTTACGCCGCCGAATTCGGCGAGGGCGAAATCCCCTCCGGGGGAGAAGGAGTCGGGGCCTACAACGCGGTCTGGCTCTACAAGCAAGCTGTGGAGCAAGCCGGTTCAACTGACCCAGCCGCGGTGGCGGAAGCGATGGTCGGTCAGACCTTTGAGGGACCCACCGGGAACGTGGAGATGATGCCCTCGCACCACCTCAAGCAGACGATCAACCTGGTCCAGGCCCAAGGTGGCCAGTACGTGCTGGTGGACGCCTTCGAGGACATGGATCCGGAGGAGGACTGCTCGCTGTAGGCAACGGGTCCTGTGCCGGATGAGACAGCCGCCATCAAAGGCATCAGCAGAGTCACAGCCATCGACGGGAAGGTTCTTCGCCGCGCCGAGCTGATTCTGCTGACGCTTTTGGTGGCGCTACCGATAGCAACCGACAACGCCTTCTTGGTCGATCGGATCGGTCGCTATCTGCTGCTGGCGGTCTTTGCCCTCTCGGTCGATCTCATTTGGGGATACGGGGGGATGTTTACCTTCGGCCAGGCCGCCTTCTTCGGCGGGGCTGGCTATGCCGTAGGCATCCTTTCCACTCGGGAGGCGGGGATCCTTCCGCTCTCCCTCGGCGTGACCCTCGCCGCGGCGGTGACCGCTTCGGCTTTGCTCGCCTTGGGCATCTCCTACTTCACGATCGCCCGCCGCGGAGGCTTGCGAGGAGTGGAGTTCGCCGTCGTCACGCTGGCGGTTTCGGTTGCTCTCGAGCGTTTGGCCAACGCCGGGGGACAGGTGACGGGCGGTCAGAACGGGATTTTGATGACCTACCGCCTGGGCCCGCTTCACCAAGGGCGCAACTTCTATCTCCTAGCAGCGACGCTCCTCGTCCTCACCTATCTCGGCCTCAAGCACTTCCTCCGCTCCCGCCCCGGTTTGATCTTCCGGGGAATCGGCCAAAACGAAGAGCGGGTCGAACTGCTCGGTTATGACGTGGCTCGGGTCAAGCGTTGGACCTTTGTGCTCTCGGGAGCGATAGCTGGGCTGGCCGGCAGTTTGTTCTATCTCCACGAAGGGATCGTCTCCCCGGCGGCGGTGGGGGTGGGTTCTTCCACCCTGGTCCTGCTGTGGGTGGTGCTGGGAGGGAGGGGCACCCTGCTCGGCCCGATTGTCGGAGCCGTGGTGCTTTCTTATCTCACCGCTCGCCTTTCCGGCGCGCTGCTCGATACCTGGCTCGTCGTAGTGGGGGTGATCCTGGTGGTGGTGATCGTTTTAATCCCAGCCGGAATCTTCGGCTTTCTCAATCGAGAGCGCACCTCGTGAGCGTGCTTTCGGTGAGCGGACTCGGCAAGAGCTTTGCCGGCTTCAAGGCGGTCGACAACGTCGATCTCGAGTTGGAGCAAGGGGAAATGCTCGGCTTGATCGGGGCCAACGGCGCCGGCAAAAGCACTCTCCTACACCTTATATATGGACGCCTCCACCCCGACCGCGGTTCAATCCGGTTCAACGGCACCGACGTCACGCTCCTCCCGGTGACCAACCGGGCTCGAATGGGGATGGGCCTGGTGTTTCAGATCACCTCCGTGTTCGATGGCCTCACGGTCGACGAGAACCTGGTGCTCGGAGCCCTCCCCAAGGGAACCGTTTCTCCCCCCAGCGAGCCGTTTCCTCCCCCAGCGAGCGTTGGAGGAGGTGGCGCCGAAGGCGATGGAGGGGGCTGGAGAGCAACAGACCATGGGGCCATCGAGAAGGTGATTGACCTGGTCGGGCTGCGCTCGCTGCGGGGGCGGAGCGCTGGACGGCTTGGTCATGGCGAAAAGCAGCGGCTCGAGATCGGGATGGTCCTTCTCACGCGTCCGTCACTCCTTCTGCTCGATGAACCCACCTCGGGGATGACGGAGGCGGAGAGCCGCCACACCGCTGGCTTGCTCCAGACGCTGCGCTCGGAAGGAGCGATCGCGGCGGCGATTGTGGTGGAGCACAACATTGAGTTCATCCGGTTGGTGGCGGATCGAGTGACGGTGATGCACCGGGGATCGGTCCTGGCCGACGGCCCCATCGACCAAGTCCAAGACGATCCCGCGGTGCAGGCCTCCTTTCTGGGGAGGCTGCATTGACACCATTACTGGAGGTCGAGGATCTCGCCACCGGCTACGGCCAGAACCAAGTTCTGCGTGGGGTTTCGTTCTCGGTGAAGGCGGGAGAGGTGGCCTGCATCATGGGTCGCAACGGCGCCGGGAAGACCACGTTGCTCCGGGCTCTCATGGGAGTCCTTCCCATGACCGGGACCGTGAGATTGTCGGGAACCGACATCAGCCGGTGGCCGGGTCATCGAATCCATAAGGCCGGAATGGTCTGGGTTCCCCAGGAGGATTCGGTCTTTCCCGGCCTCACCGTTCGCGACCATCTCGCCATTGCACTCAAGGACCGAGTCGACGAGGACGAGGGCGTCGCAGCCACCGGCGAGCTCTTCCCGGTGCTGGGAGAGCGGCTGGGCCAGGAGGCGCAAACCCTTTCCGGGGGCGAGCGCAAAATGCTGGCGCTGGCGCAGGCCCTGATCGTCAAGCCCCAAGTGGTTCTGATGGACGAACCGACCGAAGGGGTGGCACCAGTGGTGGTGCAGGAATTGATTCCCGCCATCGCTGCCTCCACGCAGCGTGCGGCGGTGGTTCTGGTCGAACAGAACATCGACACCGCTCTTGCCCTCGGGGAGACCGCACACCTGCTCGAGCAGGGATCGGTAGTCATCTCGGGGACGGTGCAAGACCTTCACGACCGTGGCGTATTCGAGCAAAGGCTGGCGCTTTGATCCTCGGCTTTCTTCCGGTTGACTCCTTCAACGTCATCGTCCTGGCGGCCGTGTTCGTCCTGGTGGCGACCGGGCTCCACTTCACATTCGGGATGCTCAATGTCGTCAACCTCCTTCACGGGGAGTTGATCCTGATCGGTGCCTACACGACGCTGCAGGTGCAAAGAACCACCGGCAACGTCCTCCTGGGAATGGCGTTGGCGCCCCTCATCGCCGGCGTCGTCGGCGTCGCGATGGAGCGCGGGGTCTTGCGCTTCCTCTACGACCGACCGCTCGACTCGCTGCTGGCGACGTTCGGCCTCTCGGTGATCATCCGCCAGGTGGTGCAATTCATCTTCTCTCCCAATCCCCAGATCGTGCGAAGTCCCATCGGCGGATCCTTCCTCCTCGCCGGCTTCAACATCCCCTGGTGGCGGCTGATCATCGTTCTCGTTACCGGAGGACTGATCATCGGGGTGATCCAGTTCCTGGGAAGAAGTCGCTTCGGCCTTCACGCCCGGGCCACCGTTACCAACCCGCGGCTGGCCGAAACCATGGGCATCAACTCGGGTCTGGTGCGAGCCGCTCTCTTCGCCCTGGGCTCAGCGATCGCCGGGCTCGCCGGGGCGATGTTGGCACCGATCAGCACTCTCAACCCTCAGTTCGGGCTGCTCTTCCTGGTCAACTCTTTCTTGGTGGTGATAATCGGAGGCAAGGGCTCGCTGCGGGGCCTGGTCGTGGCCGGGATCGTGCTGGGCGGAACGCTGGCGGCACTGCAGTTCATCATGTCGACGGTGCTGGCGCAGATCCTGATTCTCGCCATTGCCATCATCGGGGTCCGCATACGGCCTCTCTTGGCGCTCATGCGAGAGGCGAGTGCTAGAGGGCCGCTGGGATCGGCCCTCTAAGTCTTTAGTAGCCGGCCTGAGCGATCACATTGCGCAACGCCTCGACGATCTGTTCGGGGATGGCATGCTCCATGAGATGGGGAGCGTCGACCCGGATGTAGGTTCCGGGTGAGAACCGATCGACGAACGCCTTCTGCACATCGAGGACGACCTCGTTGTACTCGGGGTCTTGGCCGAAGTCGTGGGCCCCCCGGCCCTCGGGGATGGAGGAGAAGTAGGTCACCGGGATCGCCGGCTCCCGTCCCATGAATTCCTGGGAACGCTCGAGGAAGGAGAAGCCGCTGATCCGCTCCCCGCTCCCTTCCTCCTGCTCCCGGAAGGCCTCGAAACGCATGTCGGGCGGGAAGAAGTGCTCAAGGGAGAGCTCTTCTGGGATCGGCGAGTCGAGCATCACTATCCCGACCACCTCCTCCGGGTAAAGGTTGGTGTAGAGATAAGCCAAGAGTCCTCCCAGGGAAGAGCCGAGCATGACATACGGGGGCTCAACTTCGGCCGCCGCCAGGAGATTGCGGAGATCGGCGACGGCGTCGTCCGGAGTCTGGACCGCGTCGACCGTCTCGCTATGACCATTATTGCGGCGGTCATAAAGACAGACTCGATATTCGTCCTGGAGTTCCCGTTGGAAGCCGAGGCCGTCCAAATGGGGGTCATACGACTGATCTGGGTTGGCGCTGTGGAGGTAGACGATCGTCGGAGCACCGGTTCCCTCGCAGGTGATAAAGAGTTTGTGCCCGCCAACATCGAAGGTGCCCTCAATGGATTCCGTCGAGCCTCTGGCGGTGGAGGTCGTTTCGGAGCTCGGAGCCTCGCCGACACTGGTCCTCGCCTCAGGGCCGTTCGAGCATGCAATTGCCAACGGCCCTACGGACAGAAAAATCACCACAGCAAAGCGCGTCCATCTTCTCGCGCCCCTAGGCCGGACCGCCACCACCCTCGAGAATGTAGCTCGACTAGCTCCGAGGGTTCTTGGCACGGTGCTAGATCACCCCCCGCCGGCTGAGCTCGTCGATCTCGGCGTCCGACAGCCCCAGTTCGAGCAGTACGTCATGGGTGTGGGCACCGAGCGCCGGGGGAGGCCGGCGAATGGAGCTCGGCGTCTCCGAGAGTTGAAAAGGCAACCCCAGTCCCTTAGTTGACAGGCCGCCTTCGAGCGGTAGGTCGACCACCATTTGCCGGGCTCTCGTCTGAGGAGAGGACAGTGCCTCTGCCACCGAGTTGATCGGCCCCACTGGGATGCCAACCTGGTCGAGTTTCTCGATCCAATAGGACCGGGGCCGGGACGAGATGACAGTGGCGATTTCGTTGTCGATCGTCTGGCGGTTGCGAACCCGGTCCTGATTGTGGGTGAAGCGTGGATCGCTCGCCCATTCCGGTCGCCCCAAGACCCCGGCCAGCGCGGCGAACTGTCGGTCGTTTCCCACCGCCACCGCCACCTCGCCATCGGCCGCTCGATAGGTCCGGTAGGGAACGATGTTGGGGTGGCTGTTTCCAAAGCGTCCAGCTTCCTCACCAGAGACGAGATGATTGGAGGCGACGTTGATCAGCATCTGCAGTCCGACGTCGTGCAGGCTCACCTCGCAGTGCTGGCCCCGACCGGTGCGAATCCGAGCCTGCAAGGCGCCGAGGACAGCGATCGCCGCCGTCAACCCGGCGCAGACGTCGACGATCGCGACGCCCAGCTTCATCGGGGTTCCGTCGGCCTCGCCGGTGATGGCCATGAGCCCGCTCTCGGCCTGGAGGATGAAGTCGTAGCCCGGCCTCGCCGCCTTGGGACCAGTAGCGCCGTACCCGGTGATTGAACAGCGCACCGCCTGCGGCGCATGGGTCTCGAACCAGTCGTCATCAAACCCCCAGCCATCCATCGTCCCGAGTTTGAAATTGTCGATCACCGCATCGGCGCCGACGATGAGCCGACGAAGCACGTCGCGCCCTTTCTCGGTCTTCAAGTCGAGAGTCAGGCTGCGCTTGTTGCGATTGACCGCCAGGTAATAGGCCGAGAAGGGACCGACGAAGGGAGGCCCCCAGGCGCGAGTGTCGTCGCCGTGTCGAGGCTCTTCCACCTTGATGACGTCGGCTCCCATGTCACCGAGATACATCGTGCAGAGCGGTCCCGCCAGCACCCTCGTCAGGTCGACGACCCGGATGCCCGCCAACGCGCTTCCTTGGTTGCGATGGCTGATCACCTTTCAAACTTAGAAGTGGCAAGAAAGGGGTGCAGCCGGTTGGCGCCGGTCGCTTTATCTTCTCAGCCCAGGCAACCTGGCCCTGACAAAGGAGCAAAGCTATGGCCCGATCTGATTCCCAGATCCTTTTGCAAATCGGCGAGCTTGTCGACGAGGAACATTCGCTGCGGGAGCGACACCGAGGCACTCGTCTCCATGAAGAGGAGCAAGCCCGACTTCAGGATATCGAGATCGAACTCGACCAGTGCTGGGATCTTCTCAACCAGCGCCGGGCTCTCCGAGAGTTCGGAGCCGACCCCAACTCGGCACAAGTGCGCGATGAGGAGACCGTCGAGCGCTACCAACAATGAGCTGAGTTTCTCGGATTGATCGGGCGCCAACGCATCCGCGACCTCTCGATTCGTATGATCGAGTGATGGAAGCCCAGCCTTTCTTCAACACGGTCGCCGGGCTGTCGATCAGCCTGGCCGGTTTCGGAGCTCTGATCGCTTGGCTGAGGGACGACCCCCAGTCCTGGGATGTGATCAACCTCTGGAGGCTCAAGACCATCGTCAGGCACGCCCTCACTCTGGCGTTCATTTGCCTCAGCCTGGCGCCGGCCTACTCGCTCTCCGGCTCGGTCGAGACGACGATCCGTTGGGGCGCCATCGCCCTCATCCTCGCCGAGATCAACGACCTGGCCGGCAATCGACAGCCCGATCCGGAAATCTGGAAAGACCGGTTCGCTTGGCGGATCAATATGGCCGGCGGAGCGCTGATGGCCGGCCTACAAGTTGCCAACCTCTTCTGGGCCAGCGTCGGCGTCCTCCAGATAGGAGCCCTGATGTGGCTCGCGTCGCCCGCTGGCATCTTCTCCAACTTCGTGCGGGAAATCGGCGGCCGAAAAAAGCAGGAAATCCCTACCTCAACGGAGTGAGGGTGAGCGGCAGTACCGTCTCTAGCAATGATCGAACTGATCGACGATGAGCGATAGCCCCAGCATCGAGTCGATGTGGCGGGACATGCTCACCAACCGCGAGAGCCCGCTCTACAAGAAGGGGCGGATCTTCAGGCACGTCCCCGGCGACCCCCGCTGTCGGTTGTGCAAAATCCCCCTCGCCGGGATCGCCAGCCCGGTCCTCAAGCTGACCGGACGTCGACCGGCCCGTTACAACCCGCACTTCTGCAATGCCTGCGAGGTCTGGTCTATTAATCATCCGGGCGGGGCGGTGATCGACCTCACGGTGCTCTTCGCCGACGTTAGGGGTTCGACCGCATTGGCCGAGGAGATGGGGCCGGTGGGCTTTGCCGAGCTCATGCAACGCTTCTACCGGGTGAGCAACAACGTCTTTGCCGAAAGCGACGCTTTCATCGACACCCCGGTGGGGGACGAGGTGAGGGCCTTCTACTTCCCGGTCTTCACGCCAGAGCACGCCACCGCCGCCATGCGCACGGCCCGCGAGCTCCTGCTCGCCACCGGTCACGGCGAGGCGGAAGGCCCTTGGGTCCCCGTCGGAGTGGGTCTTCATACCGGCCAGGCGTTCGTGGGGACGGTGGGGATCGAGGGCACCGATGG
>DATBKE010000152.1:0-5125 GCA_036556085.1 Acidimicrobiia bacterium
TATCGGAAAGGCGTTCCAGGCGAGGATCTTGGTGATGGATCCCTCCCAAAACCCAGCCCCCGCCGTGGATGTGGAGATAGACGCCGCGCGGGTTGGCGGGAAGGAAGCAACGCAGCCGCAACTTCCCGACCTCGGTGTCGATTGTTCGCTCGATGGCGCGCTCGGACAGTCGCAGCGGGCCGAAGGCAGACCTTCCTTCCTCGCGTTCGCTTCGGGCCTCGGGGGCGGAAATGGTGTCGACCCGTGGATACTCCGATAGCAACTGTTCCAGCTGACGGTTGAATTCGATAGCTTCGACCGATGGCTCCACGTCGCCGATCTTACGATGAGAACGGGGAGTTCTTCGGACCCGGCTGGCGATCGGGACCGGTGAAGAAAGCCACCAACCTCTGGTCTCGGTGGCGAGGCCTTCGCCCCCTTTCGAAAGACCGCGGACTTTGGATCACCTGCCGCTCGGTGCACGGGTTTGGGATGAATGAGGATCTGTGGGTCTGCGGTCTCGACGAGGACCAGACCGTGGTGGAAATGAGAAGATTGCAGCCCGGCTCGATAGTGACTGTCTGGCGCGCCACGAGCTTGCTCGAGCTGCCAGGTATACGGCAGCCGCCACCGTTAGGCACCCCCTTAACGTGGATCGATGCCCGGGACCTTGATCATTTGCGCGACGCCGATCGGTAACCTCGCCGACGCCTCGACCCGCCTGGCCCAGGCACTGGCCGGGAGCGACGTGATCTATTGCGAGGACACCCGCCGCAGCCGAATCCTGCTCGATTCCCTCGGCGTTAAGAAGCGGCTCCGTTCCTATTTCATCGGCAACGAAGAAGAAGGGGCAAGCCAGCTCGCCGCTGAACTCGAGGCCGATCAGACTGTTGCCTTGCTGACCGACGCCGGCGTACCCGCCATCTCCGATCCGGGCTGGTCGGCCGTCAACGCCGCCCGCCGGGCGGGTGCCCGGGTAACCATCGTGCCGGGTCCGAGCGCCCTGACGGCGAGCCTGGCCGTCAGTGGTTTTTCAACCGAACGAGTGGTTTTCGAAGGCTTTCTCCCCCGCCGGGGGCGCGAGCGTCAGGAGCGTCTCAACGAAATCGCTCAGGAGACGAGGACCATCGTCCTTTTTGTCGGCGCTTCTCACCTGAGCGAAGACCTCGAGGACCTGGCCAAGCTCGAGCCCGACCGGCCGCTTTGCATCGCCCGTGAGCTGACCAAGAAATTCGAAGAGATCCTCTGGTTGACGTGTGCCGAAGCTGTCGATGTCTTTGGCGAGCGCAAGGCGAAGGGCGAATTCACACTCGTACTTTCCGCCGTAGCACGAGGCACGCCGGACATCGGGAGCGGCATCGAAGCAGTCCTTGATGCAATGGCCCGGGGTCAGTCCATGACCGCTGCGGTGCGTGTGGTCGCTGCCGATCTCGGCCTCTCTCGCCGCAAACTCTACGAAGTGATGCTGGCTAAAACTCGGGATACCACGACCGAGCGATAGCGCCGGTGGCGGGATCACTGGCGGCGATCAGCAAAACCCTCTCACCGATGTTGCCGACGAAGGCATAGGCGTCGCCTTCGTAGATCGATCCACCGGCGGGGCCTTCGTCCGCGATCGGTTCGGCGATCCCGGTGATGATCTGGAAGTAGTCGCGCAGGGCGTCTCTCATCTCGGGCCCGTCCTCTGGGCTGTCGCCGAGGTACTCGAGAACCAACACAACATCGGTGCCGTCGAAATAGACGTCGTAGCCGTCGCCTCCCCAACCCTCGGCCGCACCTTCGGCGCCACCAAGGATTTGATCGAACATCAAACGAAACCCAAGCTCCCCCCAGGTCGACCCGTAAGAGCGCTCGTAGCCTTCCAGCTCCCGGTCAACCACATCTACCTCCGCCGGCGGATCCGTTCCAAAGTCCGACGGAGTCAGGACCTGCTCGGTCGACACCGGCGGACTGGCATAGAGCTCGTCGACCGCGTCGAATCCCCCGTCGATCCAGATGCTCTGGATGAACGAGACCCCGGCATCGTAAGGAAAGATCAGGCTGTCCTGAATGAACTTAGGGACCGAGTCGAAGACGGTGGTGTCGATGTTGAAGGCCTCTTCGAGGAACTCCTGCTGCTCGGCGGGCGAGAGCTGCTGAGCGAACAGCGTTTCGACCAGAGATGCGTCTCCCTCGATCACCGCCTGCAAGGCCGAACCCCGATCAAAAAGGTCGGATTCAAAGAGGCGATCGAATTCGGTGTTGAATTCGTGATGCTGGTCGGTCAAGGCATGTGTGAGCTCGTGGACCAGCGTCGCTTCCTCGAGCGGGGTGAATTCGTCGTTGCGAGCGGTAACGACTAACTCCTTTGTATCCCCCTCGTAGTAGCCGGCCACCTGCTCGCCGTAGAGCATGGTGAGGTTGTCGAGCAGGTCGTAATCGGGTGGTACGAGCCCGAGCAACCGGTAAAGCGCCTCGTCGGTCTCGACGTCCTCGTACTCCTCAGCCACTTGCTCTACCACACGCTGAGTCAATTCCTCGGTGGTGATGACATCGATCGCCGGGGCCTCGAGGAAGCTGAGCTCGCGCAGTTCCTCGGTGCGCGGAATGAGAAGCGCGATCTCCGCCCGCAAGCTCTCGGGGAGCTCTTCGGTCCCGGGAGGAAGGGTCGAGGCGACGGTCGACGCCGGACCTTGGGTGGTACTTGACAGGGGTGGTTGAGTAGCCGCCGACGACCTGCTGGTTGACGTTGAGCTTTCGGGTGAGCATGCGGCCAGGGTCACCAAGAACGCGCCGATCAGAACCTGGCGGGATTTCACGCCCGCAGGCTACCGAGCGGCAATCGGTATCAGCATGCGACCGGGGATACACTCGGGACCGGGTCGATTGGAGTCCTATTCATGAACCAGAAACCGCCATTTCGCGCTGATCACGTCGGCAGCTTCCTCCGCCCCCAATCAGTTCTCACCGCACGGGAAGCGCACGCCGAGGGCAAGCTCGGCGCCGAGGAGTTGCGGTCGGTCGAAGACGAAGCGATCAAGACGCTCGTGGGGCAAGAAGAAGCCGTCGGTTTAAAAGGCATCACTGACGGCGAGTTCCGGCGAACCTTTTTCCATATCGACTTTCTCGAAAAGCTCGACGGCGTAAATACGACCTGGGGAGAATTCTTCGCCAAGTTTCAACGGGACGACGGCTCCGAGGTTGGGTTTTCACCGCCCACCTTGCATGTCGACGCTCCCATCCGGCATTCCCGGTCAATCCAGGGCCCGGACTTCGACTTCTTGGCCAAGCAGACGTCTCGCACTGCCAAGGTGAGCATTCCGGCGCCTTCCATGCTCCACTTCCGCGGCGGTCGTCAGGGCATCTCCTCAGAGGTCTATCCGGATTTGGATGACTTCTTCGACGACCTCACCGCCGCCTATCGAGATGAGATCGCCGACCTGGGCGTGCGCGGCTGCACCTACCTCCAACTCGATGACACCAACCTCGCCTACCTGTGCGACCCGGAGATCCGGGACCGAACAGCTGCGCGGGGTGACGACCCCGACGAGCTCACCCGCCTCTACTGCCGGCTCGTTAACGACGCCATCCGCGATCGTCCCGATGCGATGACGGTCGGAATCCACCTTTGCCGGGGAAACTTCCAGAGTGCCTGGGTGGCCCAAGGCGGATATGAACCGGTGGCCGAGATCCTGTTTCGTGAGATGAAGGTCGACGCATTCTTCCTCGAGTACGACGACGAACGCTCGGGCGATTTCGCCCCCCTCCGGTTCATGCCGAAGGACAAGGCCGTGGTCCTCGGCCTCATGAGCTCTAAGCACCCCGAGGTTGAGGATGCCGATTTGATCAAGGGCCGGATCGAGGAGGCAGCTCGCTTCGTCGACCTCGACCAATGCGCGCTCAGCCACCAATGCGGTTTCTCTTCGACGGTCCATGGCAACACCCTCACGATCGATGAGCAGTGGCCGAAGCTGGAGCGAATGGTCTCGATCGCCAGCCAGGTCTGGGGCTAGGTCGGCTCTCAGCTCGTCCGGAGTTCGAGGTCAGCAAGGCCGGCCTTCAGCCCTTCGACCGAAGCCGCTGCTGCCTGAAAGACCAGAGGAACGGCCCACCACTCCACCTGCCAGCCGCCAACGCCCCTCTCCAACTCATGTCCGCCCGGCGCCGTCAGTGCCGAGGCAGCGGCGACACAGGCGCGGGCGGCGGCCACTGACCTGATGGCGTCGATGGGATTGCGTTTGTGGGTCATCGACGACGACCCTCCAGCTCGCATCGAGACCTCGCCGAAACCCGAGAGCAAGGCCAGGTCGTAGGCGATCTTCCCGGCCGCCAGTGCGATCTCGACCGCCGCAGTCACAGGACGGCGGACATGGGACCGATCGGTGTGCCACGGTCGGGCTGGCGCCGCAAGCCCGAGGCGGCCGGCCACTCGCTCCACCAAGTCCGTGCCCCGTGTTCCCAGGCTTTCCGGATCTCCGATCGGACCGCCAAGTTGAACCGGAAGTGCCACCTCCAGTGACCGCAGCTCTTCGCGGGCCCGCCGGAGAGGGTCGAGCCAGGCTGCGGCTCGATTGCCGAACCTCGACGGCAGCGCCACCTGGAGAAGAGTGCGCGCCTGGTAGGGACTGGTGTCGTGGCGAGTCGCCAAAGCATTCAGCTGGGTGGCGACTTCTGCGGTCATCGACCCGAGCAGTGACACGGCATCCCGAATCTGGAGCATGAGAGCCGTATCGATGGCGTCTTGACTGGTGGATCCCTGGTGAAGGGCCTCGCCGGCCTCCGGGGAGAGCCTCGACCGGAGCATCTCCAGCAGATCGATCAAAGGAGATCCTCGCTCCCAGGTCGAGCCGACGACCGCGGACGGATCCCCGTCGAAGTTCTGAAGGGCGGTGGCTATTTCCTCGGCGACATCAAGCGAGAAGAGCCCGAGGTCGGCACGGGCCCGGGCCAGGCTCACCTCGAATGCGAGGAGGCCGGCAATCTTTCGCTCCGCCGTAAAGATCTCGGCCATCGCGGGTGTGGAGAAACCGGGATCGGGAAAGGTCATCGCTCAGAAATCGAAAAAGACGGTCTCGTCGGCGCCTTGCAGGCGGACGTCGAATTGGTAGACCTTCCGCTCCTCGACCCTCGCTAACGAGGCCAAAAGGGTCGGGCGCCTCTCCGGGGG
>DATBKE010000153.1:0-6455 GCA_036556085.1 Acidimicrobiia bacterium
TGGGACTGACTACAGGCTGAGTCTGTTCTTCACGCGAGAAAGGAGCCCCGATCGGGGCTCCTTTCTCTATCTAACGAGGCGTATCTGTGTCCGGCACGAAGGCCGGACCGTGCCCGGGGACGATGAGGCTGGCGACCTCGAGGACCCGCTTGCGTCCACTGTGGACTCCGGCCGGATCCGTTGCGAATGGATCTTCCGGCGGTCCCGACTGATAGAACCAGAGGTGGGTGAAAACGACTACGCCAGTGTCGGTTTCGACGAGGGTCGATATGTCCTGGGCGGTATGGCCAGGCGTCTCCCAAAGTTTCACCTGCGGTGACACCTGGTAGCCCTCGGCGGGATGGCTGTCCCAGACGTCGTAGTGATAGGTGGCCCAATGATCATGCACCCGGGCGTGGGGGAACATCCCGACGTTGACCGTGTGGTCGGGGTGGTGATGGCTGATGATCACGTCGGTGACGTCGGTCACCACAAAGCCGTGTGCTTGTAGTGGATCCGAGATCGCCTCCTGCGACGGTGCCAGCCCGGGATCGATCACGATTCGTTGATCGCCGTCAATCACGAGGCTGACTGTCGATCTCACCCTCGGACTCCCCGATCCGATCTGGAGGATGTGAAATTCAGCCATCCTCGAATGCTGCCTCAGCGAAGGCCGTCAGCGACGGGAAAGTCCAGGTCGGTTGGACGGAAGTAGCCGGGAGAGGAGTTGCACCTCCGCTCGGTCGGTTGATCCAAACGGTACGAAGACCGAGGGCGAGAGCCGGCTCGTGGTCGTGATATTGCGACTGAGCCACATGGAGAAGCTTCGAGCGGTCAGTGAGGTTCAGTCGCTCAAACAGGGCTTCGAAATTTCGCCGATCCGGTTTGTAGGAGCCGACGTCCTCGGCGGTGACGATGAGATCGAATTCGACCCCAAGCAATGCGTTGGAACGGGCGAAAGATGCTCTGTCGACGTTGGAGAGGATGGCGAGCTGGTAGCGCTGCTTCAGCTTTTGGAGGACAGCTACCGAGTCGGAGAACGGCGGCCAAACGCCCACTGACGCTCCCAAACGTTCGGCCTCCTCGTCGGTGGTGTTTCCCATCCGTCGCAGGACTTCGGCCAACACCTCCGGATACAGCCGGCCGGGCTCGTCCTTCTGAACCTTTGATTCGATGGCGCCGAACCTGCTGATGGCCTCGTCGAGCGACACTCCGTTTCTTGCAGCCCAACCGGTCAAAGCGGTTCGAATACCAGTTTCCCAATCAATGAGAGTGCCGTAGCAGTCAAAGCTCAACGTCTCGAAGGCGTGCAAGGGGTTCACCTGAATGCTTGTAGAAACGCGGACGCAGACTGGTTTGCCCACTGCGTTTTCTTGTTGCTGTTCTTGGCGAGGTGAGCCTCGAAGCGTTCCGCCTCATCGTTGGTCAGTGCCTGAGCAATCGCCTCGGCCAAAGTTGGGGCAAGGGGATTGGGACTTGTGTTCTTCACATTCGCCCAGTCCATCACCCCACGTAACTCCTGACTCTTCAGCTCGAGAGTCACTCTCACATCCTCGAACCCGGTGTCGAGGGCGAGCTGAAATAGATCGGTCTCATCGAAATCCACCATGGCCTCGGGAGAGGTTCGTTTTATGACCTCGGAAACCTTGTTAGCGAGCTCCTCGACTCCAGCGATGTCGAAGCCGAGAAAGGCATTTCGATTCATCTGATTCATACGCCGGTTGATCGGCTCGAAAATAGAAACCCGGCCATCGGGTCGGAGAACTCGATGGAACGAATCGAACGCTGCTCGCTTGTCATCGACGTAGATCAACACCGAACGCGTTGTGACAACGTCAACTGACGCCGACGAGATGCCTTCGAGCGTCTCGGCCGGAGTCCTGATTGTGCTGCACCGATCCTCCGCCCCAAGGGCCTTGATCGCCCGGTCGCAATGATCGAGTAGGTCCTGTGAGACATCGCTGAAAATGACCCGTCCGGACGGTCCCACCGGTGAAAGTGCCCCAAAGCCGATTAGCCCGTCGCCGGATCCCACGTCGAGTACCACGTCACCTTCTTGAATCGCGGCGTTGGCAATTACCCGGTCGCGCACGGACTCGAGATAAGGCATGTGGGCGCGCATTGCGTTTTCGTCTCCACCAAACCGATCGTGGAGCACCCACCGCGCCCAGGCATCCATCGAGTCGTGTCCTCCTATCACCTCAACCTAGGGCGCCCGGTCGCCGGGGTGTAGCGGTGCCCGAACGCATGGCAAACTGGGGACCGTTGTCCGCGCTCAGCGCGGCTACCAACCCTGGGTTCGCTCCTCCCTGGAGATTCGAGCTAGGACGACGCCCGTTCGGCGACCTCGCCAATGATCTCGGCCAGCTCCTGAGGCCGCGACCACATCGGCCAGTGGCTCGTCGGCAAATCGATCCAGGTGATGTCGTTTAGCTCACGGACTCCGGCCAACCAGGCCCAGTCTTGTTCGAAGGCGTATTTCTTGTATGCCTCCGAGGGAAAGCCCGTGCAGATCATGGTGGTGGGGATGTCTCGTCGGGCGTCGTTGGTCAGCGGCACACGCTCGCGCAATACCCCACCTGGCTCGGGAAGCGCTCGCTGGCGAAAGGTCTCCAATTGCTCCTCGGAGAGCCCGTCGAGGTTTTCCTCCTCCTTGATCTCCTCCCAATTGAAGGCCTTCTCCGCCTCTTCGAAATCCGCATCGAGGGGGCTGATGCCCGGAGCGGAATCGACATAAACCATTGCGGCGATCTTTTCGGGGCAGCGGTCGGAGGCGGCGTAGCCCGAGAACCCGGTACCGCTGTGAACCGCCATTACGACCGGGGCACCGGCCCCTTCCACGGCTTGGCAGATCGCATCGATATGGTCGGACAGAGTGATCGAGGAGCGGTCGGTGTTAGCGGCCTCGAGCCCCGGAAGGGTTAGGGCGGTGACCTGGAAGCCTTCGCCACGCAGTTTGTCGGCGACCTCGTCCCAGGCCCACCCCCCGAGCCAGAACCCGGGGACAAGGATGATGGGTGCAGCTGTTTTCGAAGACATATCCCTCCTTTCCCCATTAAACCGTCGGCTAGAACATGCGGAATCCGCATGCTGAAGCCTTAGGTTTCCTGGGGCTCTTTGACCTGAAACAGAGGCGCACGTATAATTCCATCCGTGGTCTTTGACCTCATTTCCCTCTCCTAGGGAGCCGGTGTGACGTTCGCCCCCGGCCAGCCGGAGGAGCGGGTCACCCAATAACAAGGGTCGGCGTTTCCGCATGGGTCGGAACGCCGACTGTGCGCGTAAGCAGGAGCAATATGCCCACGATCGAGCAGCTTGTCCGCGAAGGCAGGCAGCCCAAGGAAAAGAAGGCGAAAACGGCCGCCCTGGCCGGCGCCCCGCAACGACGGGGCGTATGCACCCGCGTCTACACAGTTACTCCCAAGAAGCCCAACTCGGCGCTCCGCAAGGTGTGTCGGGTTCGCCTGAACAACGGGGTCGAGGTCACCGCCTACATCCCCGGCGAGGGCCACAACCTTCAAGAGCACTCGATCGTATTGGTGCGCGGAGGAAGGGTCCGTGATCTCCCCGGCGTCCGTTACAAGGTCATTCGCGGCACGCTCGACGCGGCCGGGGTCAAGGATCGAAAGCAAGCTCGTTCCCGCTACGGAGCGAAGAGGGTCAAGTAATGAGACGAGCCCCCGCCCAGAAGCGCAAGATCGAGCCCGATCCGGTATTCCGCTCCGTCCTCGTCAGCCAGGTGATCAACAAGGTCCTTTGGAAGGGGAAGAAAGACGTCGCTCGCGGCATTGTCTATGACGCCCTCGAGGTGGTGCAGAACCGCTCGAAGCAGGATCCGGTCACCGTCCTCAAGAAAGCGATCGACAACGTCCGTCCCCAGGTCGAGGTCCGATCCCGCAGGGTGGGCGGCGCCGCCTACCAGGTTCCGGTCGAGGTGCCTGCCCGCCGGGCCCTCTCCCTGGCGATCCGCTGGCTGGTCGGCTTCGCCCGACGCCGGCGCGAGCATTCGATGGCCGAGCGGCTCGCCTTTGAGATTCTCGACGCCGCCAATAACACCGGGGCGGCGGTCAAGCGCAAAGAAGACATCCACAAGATGGCGGAGTCCAACAAGGCCTTCGCCCATTACCGCTGGTAATCGACCGGCTTTTACAACGAAATAGCGACCCCAATCAGTAGAGATTTCAGATGAGCAATGACAAAAACGCGCTATCGCACCTGCGCCAGGTGCCGCTAGGCCGAACCCGAAACATCGGGATCATGGCTCACATCGACGCGGGCAAGACCACCTTGACCGAGCGCATCCTCTACTACACGGGTCGCAACTACAAGATCGGTGAGGTCCACGAGGGCGCCGCCACGATGGACTGGATGGAGCAGGAGCAAGAGCGCGGCATCACCATCACCTCTGCCGCCACCACCTGCATCTGGCACGACCACACCATCAACATCATCGACACCCCCGGTCACGTCGACTTCACCGTCGAAGTGGAGCGCAGCCTTCGAGTGCTCGACGGTGCGGTCGCGGTTTTCGACGGAGTGGCCGGTGTGGAACCGCAATCGGAAACGGTTTGGCGGCAGGCGGACCGTTACAAGGTCCCTCGCATCTGTTTCATCAACAAGCTCGATCGGACGGGTGCCGACTACTACGCCGATGTGCAATCGATCGTCGATCGCCTCGGAGCCACTCCGTTGGTTCTGCAGATCCCCATCGGCCGCGAGGCCAGCTTCACCGGCGTGGTCGACTTGATCGAGATGAAAGCTCACATTTGGAAGGGTGACGACGGCAAGGTTTGGGACACCGTCGACATCCCCGCCGACATGACTGCCTTGGCCGAGGAGTGGCGGGGCAAGATGCTGGAAGTCGCGGCGGAGGCCGACGAGAAGCTGCTGGAGAAGTACCTCGAGGAGCTCGAGATCACGCCTGACGAGATCCGCCAGGCGGTTCGAGCCGGGACCATCACTCAAACCTTCGTGCCCGTTCTTTGCGGCAGTGCCTTCAAGAACAAGGGTGTGCAGCCGTTGCTCGACGCCATCATCGCCTACCTCCCCAGCCCAGCCGACGTTCCTGCGGTCACCGGCTATAAGCCCGGGAACGAGGAGATGGAGCTGACCCGCGACGTCAGTGATGCCGAGCCCTTTGCCGCTCTCGCCTTCAAGATCATGTCCGATAGCCACGTCGGAAAGCTCACCTACTTCCGGGTCTATTCGGGTTCGGCCGCCAAAGGCGACTCGGTCTACAACACCACCAGTCAGAAGCGAGAACGACTGGGCCGCATCCTGCGGATGCACGCCAACCACCGCGAGGACATCGATCGCGTTTTTACCGGCGACATCGTGGCCGCGGTGGGCCTCAAGAACACCACCACCGGTGACACGCTGTCGGCAGAGTCGCATCCGATTCAGCTCGAGTCGATGCAGTTCCCGGCCCCCGTGATTCAGGTGGCGATCGAGCCCAAGACCAAGACCGACGACGAAAAGCTCTCGGATTCACTCCACCGTCTCTCCGAGGAGGATCCGACGTTTCTGGTCCGAACCGACGAGGAGACCGGTCAAACCATTATCGCCGGGATGGGCGAGCTCCACCTCGAGATCCTGGTGGATCGCCTTCTCCGCGAGTTCAAGGTCTCGGCCAACGTGGGCCGGCCGCAGGTGGCATACCGGGAGACGATCAAGGGCCCGGTCCAAAAGATCGAAGGCAAATACATCCGCCAATCCGGTGGTAAGGGTCAGTACGGCCACGTCATCATCAACCTCGAGCCCACCGGACCCGGCGGCGGCTACGAGTTCGTCGATGAGATCAAGGGTGGCCGCATTCCTCGTGAATACATTCCCTCGGTCGACGAGGGAATCGAGGAGGCGCTCGATAACGGCATCCTGGCCGGCTATCCGCTGGTCGATGTGCGGGCGATTCTGATCGATGGGACCTATCACGACGTCGATTCTTCGGAAATCGCCTTCAAGATCGCCGGTTCGATGGCGGTACAGGAAGCCGCCAAGCGGGCAGGGATCAAATTGCTGGAGCCGATCATGGACGTCGAGGTCTCCACTCCCGAGGACTACATGGGCTCGGTGGTGGGGGATTTGTCGGCTCGCCGCGGACGGGTTGGGGAGATGGGCCAGAAGGGTGCCTCGCGCACGGTCCGGGCTCAGGTGCCGTTGGCCGAGATGTTTGGCTATGCCACCGACTTGCGTTCGCTCACCCAGGGCCGGGCGAGCTACAGCATGCAGTTTCATTCGTACCAGGACATGCCCCAGAGCATCGCCGAAGAGGTAGTGGCGGCGCGCACTGGTGCCGGAAAGTCGTAAGCAAGTGATCGACGGGAGGAAGTACATCAATGGGTAAGGCCAAGTTCGAGCGTTCCAAGCCGCACGTCAACGTGGGGACCATGGGTCATATCGACCATGGCAAGACCACCCTGACCGCGGCCATCACCAAGGTGCTGTCAGAGAAGGTGGCGGGCAACACCTTCACCTCC
>DATBKE010000154.1:0-5111 GCA_036556085.1 Acidimicrobiia bacterium
CGTGGTCCTCCTGCACGAGGGCGGCTTTTCCTCGGGCGGACTACAGGGTGATGAGTGCGGCGGCGGCTTGAGCGATCCCTTGGCTTCGATTGTGACCGGGTTCAACGACGCGGTGGATCTGGTGATCGCCGGTCATGTCAACGACGAGTTCGTATGCGAGGTTGACGGCAAGTGGGTCACCATGGCAGACAACAACGGCCGGCTTTACACCGACATTGACGTCACTCTTGACCGTCGCACCAAAGAGATGACAGTGGTGAGGATCGACAACGTGCCGACATTCCAATCGGAAGTTGAACCGGCTCCCGACCTCACGGCGCTGATTGACAAATACAACGAGCTTTCGGCACCGCTGGCCAACCAGGTAATTGGTTCGATCACCGCCGATATTCCCGAGATCTACAACGCGGCCGGCGAGGCTGCAGTGGGCGACGTTATCGCCGATGCCCAGCTGGCGGCGACGACCGATCCGGCAACGGGAGGGGCGGTGGTCGCTTTTATGAATCCGGGAGGTATCCGCACCTCGGACGGCTTTATTTTCGCCGGCAGTCCAGTGGGAGAAGGCGACGGCAACGTCACCTTCGGCGAAGCCTTCGCCGTCCAACCCTTCGGCAACAGCCTGGTCACCATGACCTTGACCGGAACTCAGATCGAGGCTTTGCTCGAGCAGCAGTTCCGGGTCAATCCCGATGCAGGGGACCCGGGTCAGCCGCCGTTCCTAAGCACGATTCTGCAGGTTTCCGAGGGCTTTACGTATAGCTGGAGCGCCTCGGCACCGATCGGATCCAAGGTTGACCCCGCCTCGATCATGATCGGGGGAACGCCAATCGTTCTTGGCGATTCCTATCGGGTCACTGTCAATAGCTTCCTGGCCGATGGCGGCGACGGATTCAGTGTTCTCGTCGGGGGCACGGACAGGCTCGGCGGTGACATCGATCTCGATGCTCTGGTTGCCTACTTCGGCGCCAACTCACCGGTAGCTCCTGGCCCTCAGGACCGCATCACCCAGATCGCCTAACGAAGCGATGCATCAGTCAAAGGAGCCCCGCTGTGGCGGGGCTCCTTTCTATTCCTCGTAGTACTCGGTCCCGAGGTGGGTGATGAGCTCTTCGCCCATGAGGGCGCGGAGGTTGTTTTTGAGCTTGGTCGACTGGATGAACAGGTCGTTTTCGGGATACAGCCCGGGAGCGGTCTGCGGGCTCTTGAAATAGAACGAAAGCCACTCTTGGACCCCGCTCTTTCCCGCCCGGGCGGCCAAGTCGAGGAACAATGCCAAGTCCAAGACGATGGGCGCCGCCAGGATCGAGTCCTTGCAGAGGAAGTCGATCTTGATCTGCATCGGATACCCCATCCATCCGACGATGTCGATGTTGTCCCAGCCCTCCTTGTCGTCGCCTCGAGGGGGGTAGTAGTTGATGCGCACGACGTGATAGAGGTCGGCATAGAGATCGGGGTACACCTCGGGTTGCAGGATCGTCTCCAGCACCCCGAGCTTGGAAACTTCCTTCGACCTGAAGCTGTCGGGGTCGTCGAGTACCTCCCCGTCCCGATTTCCGAGAATGTTGGTCGAGTACCAACCCTTGATTCCCAACATCCGGGCCTTGAGCCCCGGAGCGATCATGGTTTTCATCAGCGTCTGGCCGGTCTTGAAGTCCTTGCCGCAGATCGGGAGGCCGCGGAGAGCAGCGAGCTCCATCATCGCCGGGAAGTCGACGGTGAGGTTGGGAGCCCCGTTGGCAAACGGCACTCCGGCCTGGAGGGCGGCATAGGCATAGATCTGTGAAGGGGCGATGTTGGGGTCGGAGATCTTGAGGCCCTTCTCGAATGCTTCGAGATCTTGGTGGACCGCCGTCGGTTCGCGATAGACCTCGGTCGATCCGCACCAGATCATCACCAGCCGCTCGCACTGGTGCTGGGTGCGGAATCGCTCGATGTCCTCCATCAGCAACTCAGCCAGGTCCATTTTCGTGCGGGCATCCTTGACCTGGTCGTATCCCTCCAACCGCCTGACCCAATCGGGCGAGAACACCGCCGGCATCGGTTGGATCATTCGCAGCTCCTCCCCGATCGACTCCAGATGAGAAGGCTGGAGAACTCCGGCCCTCATCGCCGACGTGTAGGCGTCATCCGAGTAAGGATCCCAGCCACCGAACTCGAGGTCCTCGAGACGAGCCAGCGGAACGAAATCCTTGATCATCGGATTGCGCTTTTCGGTCCGCTTGCCGAGCCGGATGTGACCCATCTGGGTGAGCGAGCCGATCGGTTGCGAATAGCCCTTTCTGATCGAGAGCGTGCCCGCATAGAAAGTGGTAGCCACCGCGCCCATCCCCGGAGTGAGGATTCCAAGCTTGCCACTCGCGGGTGCGACCTCAGGGACCGTCTCGGCCATCTGCTCTCCTGTCAGGGGATACCGAAGTTAGACATGCAAGGGCTTGTCTTCCCAAATTCGTAGACTCGAACGCGGTGGAAATCGAGCCCGAGGCGATCTCTCCGGCGGTGGACTTTGCACTGCTAGCGGACTCAGTTCAGGCCGTAGGAGGAAAGCTCTACGTCCTCGGTGGAGGGTGGGATACCCTCTTTGTTTCAGGTTTCCCGGCCCGGCACCACTCCATGGCGATCGGGCTGCGGGTGCGGGTTCCGTGGAGCTCGTCCTCGACTCAGATCCGGGTGGGGGTCGATCTGGTCGATGCCGACGGCCGCCGATTGTTGCCCAATGATGTCAGTCATGTCGTCAACGTTGGGCGGAGGGACCCCATGGATCGTCCCGACCTCGGAATCTTGCGCTCTTTCACATTCAACAACCTCACGTTCGAGGCCGCCGGCGACTATTCGTTCGTTATCACGCTTGACAACGAGGTCGTTGACCGCCTTCGTTTCACGGTAAGGAAGCGGCGATGAGGCTCCCGATGTTTCCGCTCAACTCGGTGGTGTTTCCCAGCACCGCCGTGCCCCTTCGGATATTTGAGACCCGGTATCAACGTCTGCTCGACCGGGTCATGCGAGCCGATGGTCAGTTCGGCATCGTGCTGATCGAGCGCGGGCACGAGGTTGGGGGCGACGATGTCCGCTTCGACGTGGGGAGCAGAGTGAAGGTGGTGGCGATGTCTCCGATTGGGGCCTCGAAGGACCGAGCGATCGTGGTGGTAGGAATGAACCGGATTCGGGTCCAAGAATGGTTGCCCGACGATCCCCACCCCGAGGCCGATGTCGAGGAGTTGCCCGAGCATGTTTGCGACTCGTCGCAAGAGTTGGGGGATGCTCTGACCTCCTTAAGGACGGTGCTCGCTCTCGCTTCCGAGATCGGGGCGAATGTCGCAGCTCTGAACCTCGACCTGGCCGAGGATCCGGTGGCGGCATCGTTCCAACTGTCCTCGATCAGTCCGCTGGCGGCCATCGACCAGCAAAAGTTGCTCGAAGCCCCTGACTCGCGGAGCCGTCTGGTTGCTGCCAAGCAGATGCTCGACGAGCAGGCCGATTTGCTCCGTTATCGACTCAGCCTTTCGTGACCCGACGGGCGCTGATCTTTGATCTCGGCGGAGTGGTGCTCGACTCCCCATTGGAGGTGATCGCCGCTTACGAAAAGGAGAACCGCATCGCGATCGGGACCATCAATCGTCACGTAGCCAGCCGGGGTGACGAAGGCGCCTGGGGCAGGCACGAGCGCGGGAAAATCGATTTCGCCGGCTTTTGTGAACTGTTCGAAGCGGAATTGGCAGCCGAAGGCATCGTCGTCGAGGCCGCCGTCCTCCTCGCTCAGATTGGGGCTTTTGCCAAAGCGCGTCCCGCGGTGCTCGATCAGATCAGGCGGCTACGCACGGCCGGCTACAAGGTCGCTGCCCTCACCAACAGCTGGCAAAGCTTGCCCGACTCTCACCTGCAGACGCACTTTGACCTGATCGTCGAGTCCTGGCGGGAGGGCGTTCGCAAACCTGACCGAGAGATATTCGTCCGAACCCTGGCTCGTATCGATGTCGAAGCGCCTGAGGCATTGATGATTGATGATCTCGGTCCCAATCTCAAAGTTGCCCGCGATTTGGGGATGGAGACCTTCAAGGCGGTCGAGGAAGCCAGTCTGATCAGCTTCCTGAAAACACTCGGCTAGAGAATCTTCTCTAGACCCGGGCGGGCGCGGGGGACGAAGACGAAATCGCTGGGACACATCTGCGTATCGACCCCCGGATTGGTTTCCCGAAAGCGGCAGAGCTCGGCCACAGCTGCTTGGACGCGTTCGGCGTCGATTTTCTCGAGAGCCGCTCGCCGCCCGTCGATCAGATAGGGATATGGATTGACAGTCCGGGTGCCGAGATGGAGTTCGAAGTGGGTGTGGGAGAGGGTTCCCTCGGCATTGCCCGAATCTCCAACAAAAGCAATCTGGGCACCGCCGACAACCGCCGATCCTTCATCGACACCGTCGACGACCGTCAGTCCCCAACCGGCCCGTCCGTTATCGCGTCGGGAGTCGTTGTTGAGATGCAGATACCAGCTCTGCCAGCCGTCGTTGTGATCGACGATCAGATAACGGCCCGCCCGCGGGCTCTGGGCGATGCGGTTAACCACGCCGTCGGCGATGGCGTACACCGGGGAAAGCTTGGGGGCCATCAAGTCGATGCCGAGATGGCGGCGACCGTCCGGCTTTGTGGCTCCGTAGGTGGGCTCGAACCAGGTGACGAGGGGATCCTGGGGGAAGACCAGTTGGAGTGGTGGACGGGCCGCCCAAGCAACGCTCGGGATTTGGCTGGCTATGGCTGATCCAGCCAGGACCTTCAGGAAATCACGTCGTCCAACCCGTGCCGGCATCGATAAGACCTCTTTGCTAGGAAAGTTCTTTGCAATTCAGCCCTCCCGGCATCTCGAGGACCGCTCTGGCCGGCCCGGAAGGCCGCGAAAAGCTACCCGGGGACAGAGGGAGGACGCAAGCCCGGACTAGCCCCCTCAATTCAAGGAAAAACCCCGGAGGACCGATACACAAAGCCACGCCTACAGCCTGTAGCCAGGGAGTGACCTCTAGGTCGTGGGGGTACGGGTGCTGATGAAGCGGGCGGGGCCTTAGTGGCTAACACGGGGCCAACAACAAGAGATCCCGGGTGCTCGAAACCCGGGATCTCTGGTTT
>DATBKE010000155.1:0-11433 GCA_036556085.1 Acidimicrobiia bacterium
ACTTCAACGGCGAGGCCTACGCCACCGTTTCCGGTCAGAACTCAAACAACTCGGTGCGGGTCCCGAATGAGTTCATCGAGGCGGTCCGTAACGACGGCGATTGGGAGCTGCGCGAACGCACATCGGGCAAGGTTCGAAAGACCGTCAAAGCCCGCGACCTCTGGCGCAAGGTGGCGGAAGCGGCTTGGGCATGCGCGGATCCTGGTGTGCAGTTCGACACCATCATCAACGAATGGCATACCTCGCCGGCGGGCGGAAAGATCCGGGCCACTAACCCGTGTTTCACCGGCGATACTCGCGTCGCAACTGACAAAGGGCTCATTCAATTTAAGGATCTGATTCGCCGGGTCGCGGACGGAGAAGCTTTCCAGGTCTACACGCACGACGCCACCGGAACGGAACCTTCTGAGACAATAAGCCTGACCACGCCCACTCAGGTGATGGTTACTGGCAGAAATCAAATTCTTCGCCTCGAGTTCTCAGATGGCCGGGTGTTGAGGTTGACGCCGAATCACCGACTTTGGACTATGAATCGGGGATGGGTACGCGCAGACGAGATCGACGATACCGATCAAGTGCGGTTGCTTGATCAGCCGATCGACTTCGGAATGACGTCTTGGGCAATGCCAATCGAGACGAACCAACTGCTCTACCAAAGATGGTCCAGTCGAAAGAACCCTGTCCATCTGCCTGAAAAATGGTCAGCGGAGTTGGCTCACTATCTAGGGTGGCTCGTCGGCGACGGCAGCCTCACTGCAAAAACGGCTGTGACGGTCTATGGATCAGAGGCCGAACAGCAGACCGTGATGATGTCACATCTGGCCCTGCTCACCGAGATCAACGGTGGAATAGCTCCCAAGCCAACGGTCATGCCCAACGGCACGTACCAGTTGCGCCTTAGTCGGCATGCCTTCATGAACTTCCTAGAGACGCTTGGCGTTAGCCGGGGACGCTCAGCCGAAAAGACCATTCCTTGGTCTATCTTCGAGGCTCCCAAGCCAATTGTCGCTGCCTTCCTCAGTGGTCTCTATGACGCCGATGGTTGTGTTCGTGATGGCGGCACCACTCGATACGTGGGGCTTGGGAGTACGTCGATGAGTCTACTGAGGGGTGCCCAGCAACTCCTCGATTCGTTCGGTGTTCATGGCGCGATTTACGGATACAAGACTGCGCAGCCGGGAGTGTTCAAGTACACAACCAAATCGGGTGATACGCGCACCTACAACGGTCGTCGGGCGTTCGACCTGAGGGTCATGGGAAGCGATCTGGAACGTTTGCGGGCGGTTGTGCAATTCAATGTGCCCTACAAACGCGATGGCTTCGATCAGATGCTCTTGGCGTCCACTCGATACGGGACAAAGCACTGGACCAGATTGCGTTCGCGAGAAGAGGATGGGTGGGAAACGACCTACAACCTCACCGAGCCCAAGAACCATTCTTACTTCGCTGGAGGATGTTTCGTTTCTAACTGTTCGGAGTACGTTTTTCTTGATGACACCGCGTGCAACCTGGCTTCGATCAATCTGATCAAGTTTTACGACGACAGCACCGGTCTTTTCGACTCCGAGTCTTACGAACATGCCATTCGACTGTGGACCATCGCTCTCGAGATTTCCGTGGCGATGGCTCACTTCCCATCGAAGGAAATCGCGCAGGGCTCATACGACTATCGAACCCTCGGTCTCGGATACGCCAACCTGGGCACTCTTTTAATGCGCATGGGTCTGCCATACGACTCCGATGCCGGGAGGGCGGTCTCGGGGGCAATCACGGCGATCCTGACCGGCTACGCCTATGCCACCTCGGCCGAGCTATCTGCCTCGGTTGGTCCGTTCCCGCGTTTCGCCGAGAACCGCGAGGCGATGCTGCGAGTGATCCGCAACCATCGCCGGGCAACTTACGACAGGTCACAAAAGGAGTACGAGGGGGTCTCCCACTATGTGATGGGGATCAACCCCGACCTCACGCCGCGAAATCTTTTGACCGCCGCAAGGCAATCCTGGGATCTGGCGTTGGATATGGGTGAACGTTACGGCTACCGCAACGCGCAAGTGTCCGTCACGGCTCCTACGGGAACTATCGGCTTGCAGATGGATTGTGACACCACCGGAGTCGAGCCCGATTTTGCGCTGGTGAAGTTCAAGAAGCTGGCTGGCGGCGGGTACTTCAAGATCGTCAACCAATCGGTGGCGCCGGCGCTGCGCAACCTTGGCTACGCCGAGTCCCAGATCGAAGAGATCGTGCGCTATATCGTCGGGACGAGCTCGCTCGAGGGCGCTCCTTTCATCAACCGAGAGTCACTCACCGCCAAGGGCTTCACCGAGGAGGACCTGGACAAGATCGATAAGGCCTTGCCGGCGGTCTTCGAACTGAAGCACGCCTTCAATCCTTTCGTCCTTGGCGAGGAAGCGATGCTGCGATTGGGCTTCGGGGCCGATGAATACGCCACCTTCGAGTTCGATCTGTTGCGCTCGCTCGGCTTCTCCCATCGCGAGATCAGGCAGGCCACCGAGTGGGTTTGCGGACAGCAGATGATCGAGGGTGCGCCCCACCTGCGAGACGAGCATCTGGCAGTGTTCGACACGGCCAACCGCAACGGGCGCAACGGCTCGCGCCTCATCCACCACACCGGTCACATCAAGATGCTGGCCGCCACCCAACCCTTCCTAAGCGGGGCCGCGAGCAAAACCATCAACATGCCCAACGAGGCGACTGTCGAAGATATCGAGGAAAGCTACATGCTCTCCTATGAGCTCGGCGTCAAGTGCATGGCCCTCTACCGGGACGGTTCCAAGGCAAGCCAGCCGTTGTCGGCCGGATCCGACGACGCCCAGTCCGAGGATGAGCCCGAGGAAGTGACTCGAGCCCACGAGCTCGACAAACAGATCCTGTGGGGGAAGATCCCGATGGGGATGTCGCCCACCCAGGCCTACAGCCAGGGCATGCATCCGCCCCGTTTCGTTCTCCCCGGACGGCGGGGTGGCTACACGCAGGAAGCACGGATCGGCGGGCACAAGGTCTACCTCCGCACCGGCGAGTACGACGACGGCACTCTCGGCGAGGTCTTCATCGACCTGGCCAAGGAGGGAGCAACCCTACGAGGGATCCTTTCCTGCTTCGCCATCGCTGTCAGCAAGGGGCTCCAGTTCGGGGTGCCGCTCGAAGAATTCGTCGACACCTTCACCTTCCAGACGTTCGAACCGAGAGGCCTGGTGGAAGGACACCCCAACATCAAGATGGCCAACTCAATCGTCGATTACGTGTTCCGTGCGCTGGCTGTGGAGTATCTGCAGCGCGACGAGCTCGCCCAAGTGCCGCCGAACCGAGACGGTGACCTCCCCGAGCCGAGGAAGGGGCTGGCGCTCGATGCGGGCGTTCAACTCGATCTCACCGATGCGGTGGCGGAGGAAGATGTCTCGGCCGTAGCGTCAGCGGTGACGTTCCTCGATCGGGGGCCGGTGGCGACCAAGGCCGAACCTCGAGCGCACGTGGCCGCCGTGAGCTCCCCCGACGCGGGGACCAGGGCGATGCAATCGGCTCTCGGCGAGATGATGGGTGATGCGCCACTTTGCGACATCTGCGGGCACATAACTATCCGCAACGGCGCTTGCTACAAGTGCCTCAACTGCGGAAACTCATTGGGCTGCAGCTAAGCGAAGACTTGGTGCCCCGGCCGGCAGGCCGGGGCACCGTGGGGGATGCCGGACCGTAATCTCGGATTCGATGGTTTTCTCCGCGTACAACTACGAGCACTTCGACCACTACGTCGAGTCGGGACAAGACGACCTCGAGTTTTCGAGCTTTGCGAGTCACCTCCACGTGGGGATGTCGGCACCGGACGCCACCCTCACCCGGCTCGACGACAGTGCCCCCGTCAGCCTCTCCGAGCTTTGGTCAGATCGACATTTGATCCTCGAGTTCGGATCCTTCACCTGACCGTACTGCTCGGCAGAGGGTCCTCTGCTTTGCGAGGCGGCAACCCGCTATCCCCAATTTGCCTGGATCTTCGTTTACACACGCGAAGCCCATCCCGGCGAACTGGTGGGGCCGCATGATTCATTCGAAACCAAGCTCAACCACGCCCGGCTCTTGCGCGACGAGATCGGGATCAGAAGGCCGATTCTGGTCGACGACCTATCAGGCACCGCTCATCACGCTTACGGACTGCTACCCAATATGAGCTGGGTGATTGGGCGCGGGGGCCAGATCCTTTACAAGTCGGATTGGACGAGTGCGGCCAATGTGGAAGCGTTTGTCGCGCGATACGAAGCGGGACGCATGAGACGCCCGGTCGCAGGGACGGCCGGCCCCTATCTAACCGAGCAGATCGAATTCCGCGACCTGGACCGGCCGGCGTTCTACGAACGGCTTCATCGCAATGGGAGCCGGGCTTACGACGAGTTCAAGGTGGCGGAGGAAATCTGGCGTCGTCGCCAGCCGAGCTAAGCGATCGAAAGGACCCCACAAATGTGGTTGCTCTTCCAAGTTCCTTGCCCGACTCCCGACGGCCAATCAGCTCACGACCTCTATATGAAGAGGGTGGTAGGAATCACCGATGCAATGATGGAAAGCGCCAAGACAAACGGATGTCGTTTTCATCGAGCCTGGTACGCACAGGACGGTTCCGCTTTTTGGGCTTTGGCGAACTGGGACACGGCCGAGGGAGCCAATCGTTTCTTCACCGAGTGGAACATCGAGGATGAACCCGGCGAGACACTGATCCGCCTGGAAGGAGATGTCGGCTTGGTGCCGCTGGGATAGCCTACGGACATGGAGTCGACCGAGTTCTCCGATCGTTCAATGCCGGTTATCTACCTCAGCCACGGAGCCCCGCCGCTGGCCGACGACGAGGAGTGGGCTGGCCAGTTGTCGGATTGGTCGGCGGCGATGCCCCAGCCCTCGTCGGTCCTGATGATTTCCGCCCACTGGGAAGAGGACCCGCTCACGGTCTCGGCTACGACCACGGTCCCGCTCTATTACGACTTCTACGGATTTCCTCAGCACTACTACGAGGTGAAGTACCCGGCTCCGGGTGCACCCGAGCTGGCCAACGAAGTTACGAAGCTGCTCAGAGAGCAGGGGCAACCCGTCCATCGCGATCCCACTCGTGGCCTCGACCACGGTGCGTACGTCCCGTTGGTGGAGATGTATCCGGAGGCCGACGTGCCGGTCCTGCAGGTCTCGATGCCGACTCTCGATCCCCAGCATCTCTACGAGATCGGGCGCCGGCTGGCACCTCTTCGCCAGCAGGGCGTGTTGATTGTGGGGAGTGGATTTTCCACTCACAACCTGCGGGAGATGAACTGGCATGCCGGCCCTCGCAGTTATCCCCCGAGTTGGTCGAGCGAGTTCGACGATTGGCTCGACAAGAGCCTGCAAGCGGGCGACGTTGATTCGCTGATCGATTTTCAACGGACGGCGCCCGCCGCCCACATGGCCCATCCTCGGACCGAGCATTTCGCACCGCTTTTCGTTTCCCTGGGCGCAGCCAGCGAAAAGGACGACCGGGCTAAAACCGTGGTTGAAGGTTTCTGGTTCGGGCTCTCGAAGCGCTCGGTTCAGTTCGCCTAGTCCCTTAGCCGAGCGATCGTCCCCTCGAGCAACCGATTGAACTGCTCGGGGTCTTCCAGCATCATGAAGTGCCCGACTTCGGACATCAGCATGGTCTCAAAACCGTACCGCGCCAGCGACTCGACGTCGGTAGGGCGGTAGTCGGGATTGATCGCGACCTTGGGCATAGACAACCGCTGGAGATGCTTGAGAACCGCGCCGTGGTTGCTGACAGCGTGGACAAGTTCGTCGATGCCCACCTCAGGCGGAGCCGATGCCATGTCGCCGGCGACCCAGTCGACCAGGCTTGGCTCGGAAGTGGGAAGAAACATTCCCCTGACGAACGAGTCGGTCGTACGGGCGAAGTCGGTTCGAAAAGGAGCGGCGAATAGCTCGACTGACTCCCGGCTGCGGGGTTCGCCGAGCGACGAGTAGACGTCCACCCACACCATTCCCTTCACGAGTTCCGGAATGATCAGAGCGGCCTCCACAATGACGTCGCCGCCCATGGAGTGGCCAATGAGGATCACCTCTTCCAGCTGTAACTCGTTGACTACAGCGACGACGTCTTCGCCGTAGGCTGGCATCATCCACGAACCCCGACCGAGCCCGGACTCACCGTGGCCGGCGAGATCGATCGCTACCACCTGGTGATTGGCCGCGAAGTGCTCCACCTGGTGACGCCAATAGGTACGGTCGCAAGACCAGCCGTGGACCAAAACCAGAGCCGGATCTCCGGCCCCTCGCCGTTCGTAGGCCACGGGGATCCCATCCCGGGAGAGGGCTGAACCCGTGCCGGACACTCGGCGATCTTATGGACCCAATGAAGGGACCACCGGATAGACCGGTGGTCCCTGGGGTCGCGGGGTCAGCTACTTGAGTGAGATCGCCACTTCTTCGAGCAGGTCGTAGGCGTCCTGCATGCCGGCCTCCATGCCCGACTCGAGGATCACGTCCCGGCCCTCCTTGGTTGGCATTTCGGTGACCACTGTGAGGGTGGTGCGACCGTCCTTCTCAGCCAGGGTCATCGTGATGAGGGCGGCGTTCTCGTCACCGCCTGGTGCGCCTTCATAGACCTCGGTGTAGACGATCCTTTCGTTGGGCTCGATCTCCCGGTATTCGCCATGAAACGCCACCTCGAATCCACCGTCGGTGACCATCACCCATCGCCACTTCCCGCCTACTCGCAGATCGATCTCGGCGACAGTCACCTCACCCCGCTTCGCTGACCACCAGCGTTTGACCAAATCGGGGGTGGTGAAGGCCTTGTAAACCAGATGCGCCGGTGCCGCGAACTCTCTTGTGATCAAAATCTCGGTGTCAGACGGAAGCGAGACCACCGCTGACCCACTACTTGCCACTGTTCCCATCTCTTTCCTCCTTCTCTTTGAGTTCTTCCAACACCTCGTCCAAGGCATCGAATCGTTCGTTCCACGTCCGTTCGTATTCACGAACCCAGTCGTGAATGGGCTGCAGGGGCCGGCCGTTGAGCCGGTAGACCCTTTGCCGCCCTTCCTCCCGTACTTCCACCAGACCCACCTCCCGAAGGACCTTTAGGTGCTTCGACACCTGCGGCTGGGCCAGCTCGAGTTCGAGCACCAGATCGTTGACCGGGCGCTCGCCAGTGGCGAGGACATCCAGGATCTGGCGCCGCCGGGGCTCTGCCACTGCGTTGAAAGCATCGGTGGTGGTCGCTGCTCGAGCCATCGGGGAATTATATACCTATATAGGAATATGTCAACTCCGGCTTGCTCTCGGGAGCGCACGAATCGTTAGGAGGCGGTCTCCATCAACTCGCCGAGTCGCCGGACTGTGTTGGAGTTGCGAATCGTCATCCCCCGGTAGAGGTCGGTCCCGATCATCTTTTGCAGGCGACTACGGCCGACGTTTGACCGATCGATTCGCCAGATGACGGCGCCGGGGACATAGACCACGTCCTCGATCTCGGGTTTCCAGTTCAGCTCGTCGAGAACGTCCTTCTTGTCGAAGGACTCCCAGAGGAAGAAGACATCGCATCTCATCGCGGAGTCGTTGGTCCAGGAATCGGGCAAGGCCTTGAGTATCTTCTTGATCGTTGGTTGGTCGCGGATCAGCACCTTGATGGGGAATCCGAAGTCGGCCTCGATGGCTTGCTCCAGCCTCTTCGTGAGGGTGGCGGGCTTGCGGCGCTTGTCGCTAAAGACGACGTTGCCGGAGTTGATGTAGGTGGTGACATTCTCCATCCCGACGGCCTCGAACGTGGCCTTGAGTCGCGCCATCTCCATTTTGTTCTTGCCCCCGACGTTGATTCCCCGCAATAGCGCCACGTAGACCACAGCGGTTAGTCACGTGGATCGGCAAACTCGAGAAACTCGAGCTGTCCCGGTGAGTGACCGGCCCGCGTCAGCAGCGTGGCGGCGTCGCTGAACTGCTGAATCCCATGCCCATAGATATGGAGAAGGAAATACCAAAGCGGGAGGCCATTTGATTTCTCGACTTCCCAGGGTTCGTTGACCTCACGATCGGACAATCTCTCTAGCCACCCTCGCATTTCGGCTTCGTCCTCGCGCCAGGCGCTGATCAGCGTGACCAGGTCAGGAAAGTTGGCGGGTTTCAGCTCTGCCTCGGGAGCCCAGGATTCGGGCGGGCTCCCTTGCAAGCGCAGCCGCCAGCTCCATTCGACGTCGAGCTCGTGGACGAGGGTGGTGCGGAGGTCGCGAATCGTCACCGGCTCCTCCTCGACGAAGGCCTTGGAGGCCTCGGAGGCAGCCCCCAGGATCTGGTCCCGCATCCAGTAGAGATGATCGAAGAGGAGGTGAACTTCTGCTGCCTGCATCAGTCGACCATACCAACGGGTCGGTATCTTCCTCCGATGACCTCCCCTACCGACCGCTTTCGCGAGCTCCATCAAACTGGCCTCTTCGTTATGCCGAACCCCTGGGATCTCGGCACCACCAGGCTCTTGGCCGCCCGCGGCTTTCCGGCCTTGGCAACTACCAGTTGGGGCCTCGCCTTCAGCCTCGGACGTTCCGACTACCAGGTCTCCCGGGAGGAGTTAGTGGCCCATACCGCCATGATCGCCGGCGCGGTGGATCTGCCCATCAACGTCGATGCCGAGCGACTCTTTCCGAACGAACCGGGTGGCGTGGCCACCACTGTCCGCATGCTGGCCGAAGCGGGAGCGGCAGGTTGCTCGATCGAGGACTCGATGCCAGCTGACCGAACCATCGACCCGATCGAGGTGGCCGCCGAGGCAGTGGCGGTTGCAGCTGAGGCGGCTCGAGAGACTGGCCTGGTGCTGACGGCACGGGCGGAGAACGCCTTCTATGGAATCGGCGATATCGACGAAACGATCGCTCGTCTCCAGGCCTACGTCGCAGCCGGGGCCGACGTCGCTTACGCCCCCGGCCTAACCGACCCCAACGAGATCGCACGGGTGGTGAACGAGGTTCCGGCACCCATCAACGTCCTCACCCGTGCCAACGGCCCGTCGGTGAGCGAACTCGCAGCTCTAGGAGTGCGGAGGGTGTCGACCGGAGGCGGGCTCTGCCGTATTGCCATCGCCTCGGTGGAAAAAGCCCTCGACGATCTCCTCGCTGGCTCAGAGCCAATTCTGCGCGGAATTTCCCGGCCCGAAGACGGATAAATCTGCACAGAACTGACGCCGGCGCCTACAGCGCGGATTTTTCCGCGTCAGCCACGAAGAAATCCGCGCAGAAACTAGGCGCGACCGAACTGGTCGAAGGCTTCGGTGAGCCAGCCCCGCAGCTCGTCGTCGACCTCGTCGGGCGAGGTCAAATTCACGAAATGAACGATCTTGCGTCCGCTGCCCACCGGCTTGCGCGAGATCCGGGGACTCTGCAGGCGGCGGGCCAAGGGAAATGAGAGCGCCACCCACTTCGCTTTCGGACGCAACTCGACAAAGCTCCCATCCGACTTGATGAAGAGTCCCACCGACACCGGCTCGACTGTCATCGGTCCCAGAGATTCCAGGTGAGCGAACACCGCTTCGAAGATGGGGCGCTCCCAGGTCGGTCCGGTCGCGAAATACTCGTCGAGTTCAAGGGCGGGGGCGCATTCATGCGATTGCCCGGCTCTCCGAAATGATCGACAGCACTCGGGACACGTCCATGCCATGCCTCATGATTGTGACTCGTGCAGAGTCATCTCGCCGCCGTCGGCGTGGGGGTCCGGTCCGGGGTCGTTTCCGGTGGCGGCTACTGCCAACCGGCCGAGATAGTGAAGCCAGCCGTGACGGTGTCGTGCGGACTCCTCGGCCGACAGACCCTCATGCACCATCCGCAGGAGCGTTCCTTCGCCTTCCGGTTCGAACGTGAAGGTAACGGTGCTGCTCCCGGGCGGGACCGCCTTTGACCCCTCCCAGCCCCACGTAAAGACCACTCTTTCGGCGGCCCTCACCTCGACGTACCTGCCCCGCGCCAGGTTGGGACCGATCTCAACCTCAAAGACCCCATCCGCCTCTGGCGCCAGGACGGCACGGTCTCCCATCCAAGTCTGCATCAATAAGGGGTCGACGAAAAACTCGAACACGGTTTCCGGCGCAGCCGCAATCAGCACCTCTTCAGTCACCGCCCAGGCTCTAACGGGCTCGCTGGTCACGTTGGCGACGTTCCTTTCGCTCTGCCTCGATCTTCAGCGCCTGCAGTCGTCCTGGCCAGAACGATTGCAGGTGTTCGATAGCGACCGCCAGCGCTTCTGGTTCGGAGCGATACAGCCGCCGGGCGCCTTTTCGTTCTTCCGACAAGAGCCCGGCGGACCTCAGCACTCCGAGATGTTGAGAGATCGCCGGCCTCGTGCACCGAAAATGATTCGCGATCTCGCCCGCACTCAGGCTTCGGCTTGCAACCAAATGAAGGATGCGTCGCCGGGTCGGATCAGCCAGAGCCCGAAATGTTGTGTCGACATCTGGAATAGTCATGTGATAGCGTCCGCTAACGTAAGTGAAAGCTTACAAGATGTCGGGAGAAAGGAACGTCAATGCCCAAATATGTCGTGCTCTACACGGCTCCGGTCTCAGCGAGTCAGCAGATGGAGAACAACGATCCGGCGATGGCAGAACAGGTCATGAAGGCCTGGAACGATTGGTCAGCCGGAGTTGGCCAGGGAATGGTGGATCTGGGCACCCCACTCGGTGGGGGAATGAAAGTCACATCCAGCGGCAGCTCCGAGGCCGGGACTCAGGTCGCTGGATATTCGATAATCAATGCCGACAGCATGGAGAAAGCCATCGGGCATATGAAGGCTCACCCCCACCTGCAAATGCCGGGAGCATCGATCGAGGTCTACGAGGCATTAGCCGTACCCGGCATGTGACGCGATTGCCAAATGGCGCAGAAGAAGGTCACCGCACCTGAGGACAAGGTGGTCCTCTATCGCAAGCTTTTGGAAAGCGTTGAGGGGATCGACGCCAAATCCAATTTCGGTTCGGCCTACACCGCTATCAACGGGAACATGTACACCATGATCTCCAAGCACGGCGTGGTCGGGATCAGGCTGCCCCCAGCTGATCGGGAGGCATTCTTTGATAAGTACGACACCGAGCTCTTTAGAGGAGATCCCAGCTGGCCACCGGCCAAGGAGTTCGTGGCCATCCCCGATGAACTGTTGGCCAACACGAAGGCCCTCACGCCCTATCTCGAGAAGAGCCTTGCGTATGCGAAAAGTTTGAGGCCTAAGCCCAGCAAGTCTCCGTGATTTCCGTTACGGATTGGACTCACCGCCTGGTCGGCTGGTGGTGAATGTGGGAAATACCAGGCTCAAAGTTGCCAAAGTGGCCACTGTCGCCTGCGCGGGTCACCCTCCCCTCGGCGTTGACTGAAGCGGTGCCCCGCCGCAGCGCACCCACGAGGCGAGAGTCATCAGAGTGACGATCAGGGTCACTTC